>JBEKLS010000024.1:0-36281 GCA_050010075.1 Binatus sp. (SeqCode)
GCGTCGATTGTTGGACGCCTCGAATTCAATTGGCACCTCAACTACAACGGGATCAAGAACCCGCCGGCCGGCAGGCCTTACACGAACAAGCAGTCGCCATTCGACTATTTCAAGACCAACATCCTGGTCGACACCATGGGGTTCAACGCAATCGGGATACGCGCCGCGATTGAGCTGTGCGGTGTGGACCGAGTGGTGTTCGGCTCCGATTTCGGTCCGGTGCCATACGCATCGGTGTGGCGCTCGAGGCCTTGTATTCGGAACAGCTCGACGATCGGGTCGAACAGCTCGCCTATCACTTCACTCGCGGCGGCAACGCGCAGAAGGCGCTGGAGTACCTTGAGCGTGCCGGTCGTCGAGCCGAAGAACGTTCTGCCAACCTCGAGGCTGTGAGCCATTTCACCGCCGCGCTCGAACTGATTCGGGCGATGCCACATTCACCGCAACGGGCCGAGCGGGAGCTGGTGCTGCTGCTTGCGCTCGGGCCGCCGATAGTAGTCACGAAGGGCTGGGACTCGCCGGAGGTCGAAGGAGTTTACGGGCGGGCGCGCGAACTATGCCAAGGGGCCGGAGATACTCCACAGCTCCTTCACGCGCTCTTTGGACTGGCTGCATAATACATCATTCGTGGCGAGTACAACTCTGCGCAAGAATTCGCGGCGCAGAATCTGAATCTGGCGCGGCGTACCCAGGATCCGGACGTGCTGCTGGAGGCCCATCACTATCTCGCTGCCTTGCAGACATACGCCGGCGAATTGGCATCGGCGCGTCAGTCTCAGGACGAAGTGATAACGCACTACGATCCGAAGACGCATCATGACCAAAAAGGGAGGGGACCAATGGAGTACGGATTTCAACTATTCGGCGTGGAACTGGCCAAGGTTCGTGACCTCGCCCAGACCGCCGAGGGAATGGGCTTTGATCTCATCGTCTTCCCTGACCACCTCGTCCTCGAAGGGCCAGAACGACAGTACGATCCGCACGCGCTCCTGTACGATTCGATTTCCCTCGCGGCGATCGTTGCGGAAGCGACCCGCAAGATCCGGGTAGGCCACCTGGTACTGTGCAATCAGTTTCGCCATCCCGCCGTAGTCGCGCAAAGTCTCGTCACACTCGATCACATCAGCGGCGGCCGGCTGATAGCCGGCCTCGGCGCCGGATGGACCGAGGCCGAGTTCCGCATGACCGGTATCCCGTTTCCGCCGATCAGCGAGCGCCTCTCGATGCTCGATGAATCCCTCGACTGCATTCGTTCGCTGTGGACCAACGAGCGTACCAACTTCGAGGGCAAGCACTATCAATTCCGCGATGCGATTCTGTGGCCGAAGCCCCTGCAGCAGCCCCATCCACCGATCCTGCTCGGTGGCGGCGGCAACGGCTTACTGCGTATCGCGGCAAAACATGCCGAGTACGTGAACATCATTCCCGACGCCGGCAAAGTTGGTAAGTTCTCCGTAGACAACGTCAAGCGCATGACTGATGAGGCCTTCCGCGAGCGCATCAGCTTCGTGCGAGCCGAAGCGCGCCGCGCGGGCCGCGATCCGCAAGCGATCAAAATCAGCAACGTCATGCTCGTCTTCATGCTAGTCGATACGCCCGCGGCAGCGGTTCAAACTATCGAGGCAGTCGCAAGCGGGATTGGTATGAGCCCGGAAACATTGCGTGCTTCACCGATCGCGATGATAGCTACGCCGGAGCAGTGTGCGATCGGGCTCAAGCGGCGCATCAATAGCTGGGGCGTCTCGCAGTTCATTTTCGGCTCCTTCCTGGGGATGGACGAGAAGCAGATCAGGCTCCTCCGGGAAGAGGTAATACCGCGCATCTGATCGACGCACATCGAGCATGCGGCCCTGACGAGGTTATCTGCAACTGGTTCACGGAAGGCTTCGACATCGCCGGCTTGAAGGACACCCAGGCGCTGCTTGAGGAACTCAGCGAGTTGCGGAATTGCCGCACGCTTTCATAGCTATCGGATCGCGGCCAGTATCTCGGCTGTACATTTTGGCCATCATTGGTGACAATCGTCGCGTGTCGCGGCAGTTTTCGGCGGGGCGGGCGGCGCTTATTGATCGATCCAAGTCGCGTAGCAGGGTGACTGAACTCAATTTTCGTCGCGGGAATGGACCATACGTGGAATGATTGACGCAATCTCTTTTAGAGGGGCAGTGCCTTCGAAAGGAACAACCCGATGCCGAACCGACAGACCCTGATCAAATTCAATCGTGACGAGCAGGAGCAGTTCCTGAACAAGAACCTCAAGGCCGCGCTTGCCACGTTGGATAAGAACGGATTTCCACACGTGGTCGCGATGAACTATTTCTACATCGACGGCGCCATTTACATGACCTCCTACGGCAAGGCGCAAAAGGTCGTGAACATACGCCGCAATCCAAAGGTAGGAGTGATGGTGGAAAGCGGACGCTCTTACGACGAACTGCAGGGCGTGCTGGTTCGCGGCCACTGCCAGATCATTGCAGACCCTGAGCAGGTCCGCGAAAGCCTTCGCGCGATCGGCCAGAAACAGGGCCAGCGGTCGGGTGTCCCCTCCCAGGCTGGCGCCAGCACGCCAAAACGCGTCGTACTTAAGATTGTTCCCGAGAGAATAACGAGCTGGGATCACACCAAGCTTGGCGGACGATACTGAGATCTTTGTGGCTATCGAAGCGCCAACCGTCATCACGAGCTAAGGGACTGATTCGCGACGGACAGGTCTTGTGCGGCGCAGTGAGGTGGAAGTCTCGCCAGCGCTCACGTTGTGTGTCTCATGAAATTTTGCGGATCAGCGTGAGTCAAATATTCAACGGCAGCGAGTCGGGGACGGCCGGCCACGACCCGAACGTCCCCGACGCCAGCGACTCAGGGAAGCAGGCTCTTGTTGACCGTTATCCTCGTCGCCGAGATTGTAAAGCCGGTGAGTGTCGTTCCACCTCCGGCATAGGGATTGGTTCCAGGAACCTCATATGTAAAGTTCTCTTTGCCGATGAAGCTGTTGCCGTTATTCGCAACAGTTACCGTGTATTCAAAGTGCCCTGAAGTCCCGTCCCAAAGACCGGTGGTCCCGACGAAGTCGAAGAAGGGATGCGTAAGACCGTAGCTGTGAGCGCCCAGCTTGATCCACGTTCCGTAGCAGACATTCTCCGTGAGGATCGGGACGATGTCCTGGTCGAATTCCAGGCCGTCGCTGGTCCAACCGGAGAACACCGAGTCGATGAAGTTCCCGCCAGAGTCCTTGAGGGTGATCTGCCACAGCCCGACGATCGGTTCGCGGAAAGTCGGCGGGAATTGGTCCGCCGAAGCGCTCGATGCTCCGAATCCGATCATAACGACCGCGACGACCGCTGCTGCAAAAATCCCTCGTGATAGTAACGCCACATCCCTTAAGATTCGGCTCATTGCATTCCCTCCCTGGATTTTGGACGCGCGTCATTGCGCGTCTCAAAGACCTAGGTGTGAAAATCCCGGTAGAAATGTCCGTTGAACAGGTAACAAATGACGAGCAGGATGTACGAAGAATCAGGACCGCCAGACTATGGGAGTCGCGGCGTCCGGCGCGTACGAGCAGAAGTAACCGGTTTTGATGGAATTCGCGAGATGGCGCCCCAAGGCGGGGTTGGCCTCGCGAATCTTTTCAATCGCGCCGCGAATGTTCTTGGTGACCGAAAGCCGCGCGCGCTCAGAATGCGACGAGGTCCTGCGCTCGCGCCCTTGAAATCCAACTCCAGCGGCCAGTTCTGCCGTCAGCACTTCCGCTTCTTTCCGCAGTAGCGAGAGCCGGCCGAGATCGTTGCATCGTTCTGCCTGTTCGATCTCCGGACGCAAATCCTTGAGCCGATGGCGGTACTCGACGACGGCTTGGGCATCAAGCACGACGCCGGCATCGCCTAAGTCAGTCGAAACTGCAGCGCCGGCATTCTCGTCGAAGTGTTGCGCGACAGGCTGATTCGGGCTGTCGAGCGCGGCGAGTTCTCGCGCGTGGAACTGATGGCCGGGGTTGTGGAGCAGGTGCGCAATCACCCGAAGCGATTTCGAATCCTTGAGTCTGAAGGTTTCGCCACCGAAACTGACCGTCCAATAATGTCCGTCCTTGCGAATCTGTCCTGCGACTGAGGGCTTGTCATTTCGCGCCGGTTGGCGGGCGGCCTCGACGCGATCGATCCATGGCTGGCCTGCGCCGACGCGCCGATATAGCTCGATCGCTTCGTCGAATTTTTCAAGCGCGCGATCGCGGTGATCCGCCGCCAGCAGCGCGCGGCCCCAATCACAAAGCGCGGGGCCCTCGTGTGTTCGCATCGAGTAGCGACGAATGATCTCTATCGCTGGTGCGAAATGGCGGTCGGCATCGTCGAACCTTTTCTCCGCCACAGCGATTGCCGCCTCGGACCATTCGACTAACCCCGCGAGACCGCGCCAGTATTCCCCCGTCGCCATGATCTCGCGGCATCGTCCAAGCTCACTTCTCGCCTCGTCTGTGCGCCCCACGTCAGCGAGAACGTGAGCAAGACACTCGCGTCCCATGATCTCGAGAGCGATGTTGCCGCCCGGGACTGAATACGAGAGGCCCTCCCGCAGCAGTTCCTCGGCCTGGGCGTGATGGCCGGTGAAGCGGCAGAGGTGCGCTGCGTCCGCGCCGAAATTGCAGATGTTCTCCGCGCGCTGCATATGGCGAAACGTTTGGATAAGCGCCGTCATTTCCGCTTCGGCTTCTTCAATCTTTCCATCCCAAAAGCTGATCCAAAACTGAGCGGCCCAGCGAAAGAGTCCGGACGCTGAGACCTCGCTCATCATGCGGCGAACTTCACCAAGTTCCCCCATCGCACCGAACGCCGAGAATTGCATGGGATAGAGCCAGGTCTCGATAAATGGGGACTCTGCGTTTCGAGGCCGGGAGATTTCCCGCACCAACCATCGCAGCGCTTGCTTCTGGTCACCCATATTCCCCAAGTCGAACGCCGCGTTCACGGTTACTCCCCAAGCCTCACTGTCGTTGATTGCGTCGGCTTCCTGCCATGCGCGTTCCAGCCACTCGAAAGCCTCGCCTAGGCGGCCGCTTGCCCACAGACAGGCGCCCATAGCCATCCCCGCCCGCGCAACCAGAGAGGAGCTATTCAATTGATGAGCTAACTCGACGCTCCGCTCGGCGGCTTCCAATGCAGGTCGTATCTGTACCTTCCATATGCATAGCCAAGCCCAATGCCGATAGAGATTCGCGAGCGATTCGCTGGCGGGCAATTCAACAAGCAAAGATTCGGCCTTGCGGAAGTGTGTTTCCGCCCGGTCGAGGTCTACGACGACAGCATTGCCTGAGAAGATAGCCTGCAGTTGGACATGAACGTCGGCCGCCTTGGCGCGCATTTGGAGCTTCTCGTAGATTGCGAGGGCTTGCTCTAGACGCTCGACCGCTTTCGTTTCTCGCCCGGGCCTCTCAGTTGCAGTGTAACTTGCAGTGCGTGCCAAGAGGTCCGCGTGCTGCTCCAACTCGCCGCCGATGGTTTCGAACAGATTCAGAGCATCATCCCAGCATGATTCCGATTCCCGGAGCGCGAATTTCGCGGCCGCCGCGTCGCCGGCGCGGGTCAAATAGCTGATCGCCTTATCGATGTCTCGACTGTGGCGATAGTGATGCGCCAGTTCGGCGAGATGAGGTGAAAGGTCCGATGCGTATAGCACCTCGAGCGCATCGCCAATTCGCCGATGCAACGCGATTCGTTCGGTGGCTGCAGACTCGTTGTACAACGCCTCGCGAATCAAAGGATGTGTGAATCGGTGACCCGAGCCGTCGAGCGACCCGATGAGGCCGGCCGCGGCTGCTTCCTCCAGCAGATCCGACAGGCTATCCGCGGCCGAGGTGCTGACGCGTTCGAGTAGCCCTGAATCGAACTCCTGTCCGATTACGGCTGCGGCCAACAGCAAAACTTGCGCATGTGCCGAGAGAATCGCAAGCCGTCTGCGAATTGCTCCGCGTACGCCTTCGGGCAGCTTGAAGCCGCTCAGATCCAGCCGCTCCGCGCTGGCCAGCTTCCCCTCGGCCATCAGCACCCGCACGACGCCATCGACGAAGAGCGGATTGCCCGCAGTTGCGCGATGCAGGTCGCCTACGAAACTCGCGCTCGGTACGAGCGCAGCGCGAGCCTCGACCATCCGCGCCACTTCGGTCTCAGCCAGACCTGCCAGCGGGATTTGATCGCCCTCGCGCAGCAGTTCGGTAATCGCTTCGGAGAGCATCTGCGAACGGCGTACTTCGGCGTCGCGGTAATTGCCGATGACTACGATTTGCGACTCACGCAATCCGCGCGCGACAAACTTGAGCATCTCGAGCGAGTCCTGATCGGCTTCGTGCAGGTCGTCAAAGATCAGAACCAGGGGCTGCGAGCGAGCCGCGTCCTTGAGCATCGTAGCCACGCCGTCGAAGAGCCGAAAACGCGCTTGATCCGGATCTGACGGAGCCAGCCCGTTCGTTTCGGATGACAGTTCGGGGATTAGCTGGCCAATCTCGGGCGTGACGAGCGGTGGCCGCGCCCGCGTCCGATCAGGATGAACGACAAAAGAGCGCAGCACCTGCACCCACGGCCAATAGGCAGGCGCGCCTCCCCCCTCCCAGCAGCGGCCCCACGCTACCCGCATCCCGCGCTCAGCGGAGTGCCTCGCAACCTCGTCGGCCAGCCAAGTTTTGCCGATGCCTGGCTCGCCCGAGATCAGGAAGAGGCGGCCGCGCCCGGCGATGGCGTCGTCGAGACTCGATGAAAGTTCAACGACCTCTCGCCGCCGCCCGACGAAGGTGCGGCTGGCCGAATCCTGGACGGTAACTTCGGGATTCAATCGCACGAACCCCCTTGGTGCGTGGAAGCAGCCCCAGACGCCTAGACATTCTCGCGTTGCCCGCCGTGTTACAAGACGGCAGATCTTGGGGCCAACCATCGGGCAGATTGTTGCCGCGATGGGCGAGCTGGGGCGGTAGATCGCGCCTGATCTTCGAGCTCAAGCGCAGCCCAGGAGCCTCGCACCGCTGCTCGGGAAAACCGGGCACGCGCGACCAGGCGCGCCTGATGCTCGCCGAAATCTGGGGGCAGTTCACCGAATCCTTCGACACCGCCGATCTGAAGGACGCGAAATCTCTCCAAGAAGAACTGAACAGTGTAACGCAGACAACTGCTAAGGAGCGCGACCGATGGGCAGACTCGAGATCAAGTAGTAGCCGTTATCACAGGCGCCGCCAGCGGAATCGGACGCCGCACCGCCATACGTTTCGTTGGCGATGGCGCAGCCGTACTGATTGCCGACCTCATCGAGGAAGGCGCGGTCGAACGAAGAGGCACGATTTCTCCCATGTTCACGCTATGACGAGTCCGAGAGGTTGTCAGAACCGACTGTATTTCCTTGGCACGATCGGTGCTGTTCCGGCCAGCATGAGCTTTCTGACATATTCAGGCATCCTACGTTCTCGTATTTCGCCTTGGTCCTGTTTGGCTGGTTGGTTGGTCGGAGAGGTATACTCGATATACGCCAGCTTTTTCGAGCAGGTCCTTAAACCCGTCAGTGTCCATGTGGTCGACATTCACACCAATCGAATCCTCGCGTCGGGACAAATAGGATCGATCGAAGAAGTTTTCGCCTGGCGTGGTTTCGCTTCGATAATATTAGTTTCACTGGCGCTCTTCGTGGTGGTAACGATGCTTGCGGACCTCTACTTTAGAGCTATCCGATTGCGTTCGCCGACCATGTTGCCGATGCGTATTCCTTCTGAGTCTAACTTCGCGTGAAATCGGCGAAAGCGAAATGGGGATTCGGGGTGACGGCGGCGCTAGTGGTGCTGGGGCTGCTGCTACACTGGCATCATGTAAGCGAGAGACGGAACATTCTCGGCTCTGTCAACACTGAGTTCAAGCTCATCGGACCGGACCATAAAATCATCATCGAATCCTACGACGATCCGAAAATTGACGGCATCACGGTTTTCATCAGCAAGTCGCAGACGGGCGGAATTAAAGGCGCGCTTGGGCTGGCGGAGGATACTTCCGACGCCTCCGTCGCCGTGCGCCAGACCGGACCCATCAAGGTGAAGGAAGCGTTCCAGAACGGCGAGGACGCCTTCAGCGAAAAACGCTCGGTGCTGTTCAAGCGGCTGCATGTCAGCCGGTTCTGGGACGGCCCGCATAAGTGTTTTGTGTATGTTGTGTGGACCGATCGGTTCATTAACGGCTCGCCGCAGAACTCGATTTCGGCGGTGGTGGCGGAGCCATGGGGATCCCAGGCGCCAGACCTGTCGCTTATGACCCCTGCGGCTGCGGTGCCGCCGCAATAACCCGCGTTCACTCAGCTAACGTTTTAACCGCCGATCGAAAAACTCGGTTTGGGATTCCGACGCGGCAGATGGCTACGCGGGGAAGGCGCGATCGAACGAGGAGCTGCTCTCTCGAAATACGAACTGGGACTATGACGCAAGCGCGCTGGACAAAGATCCAATCTCTATTTGAGTTCTCGTCGATGCTGGAACGTTCAATATAACATCAGCAAGCCGATCGGTGACGTCGCTCTCGGCGTGCTTGAAGAAGTGCGAGTACACCAGCAACGTGACGGCAGGGTTGGCATGGCCGAGCCGGTGTTGCACCTCGGTGATCGGAGCGTCGCTGGCGATCATCGCCGAAGCGCAACTATGACGCAGCCTATGAAACGTTACGCGCCGCAGCTTCGCGCGTGACAGGGCGGGGTAGAATAGGCTCTGGAGCATTTCAGCCCGCGGCATAGGCTTCCTTGGTCGGTCGGGAATACCAGCCCGCCTTCCGAGATGGGGCAGTTCAGCCGGTTTCTCCAATACTCTCTTCCGCGATCACTTCAGCCTTCTTGCACGTAAGTCTCTCCCAACGCCCGATCGCGACGTCGACAAAACGGGGCTCCAACTCGATCGCATTGCACCGGCGGCCGAGTTGCTCGGCCGCAATCAGTTGCGATCCGCTGCCGCTGAATGGTTCGTAACCGAGATCGTCGGGACGGGTGTGCAACTCCATCGGAATCGCGGACAGTATTTTCGCCCCTTTTGATCGTATCGAACTTCCCCGGGCTCGTGTTTTCGTGCAATTGCCTCCCAGTCGCGTTCACCACTCACTTCGTTCCCTTGCGGAACGTGAACCGCACGACCAAAACGAGCTGTCTTCTCTAACCAACCCATGAAGGCGGAGCGAAAATCGCTATAGTGCTTCTTCTTTGACTCGCAGTATTTCCAAAAAACGCGAAGCTCATCATCGACGTCACAACCGCATGCCTTGGCAAATTGGCGGAGCTCATCATCGAGGGAGAATTCTTCTGACAGATGATTCAACGGCGCTGCGGGAGGGCGCGCTCTCTCACGTATTTGGTCTTCAGTTCTTTCTGAATCGGTACTTCGTGATTCAGTCTTTACTATCGGTGTCCGCACCGTTGACGGATTAACCGCTGATGGTTTTTCCATCTGCGGCTCTCCCTTAGCTGGATTTTCGGCGGAATCTCCCGAACCGGCCTTAGTTGGCACACCAACTTTGTGCTGATCAATTGGCTCTTCATAGACAACAGAATTCCCACCGAAATTGACCGTCGTCTTTGCGATGCCTGGTTCGAACGACATATCCATTCGCCGTAGACAGCTGCTGGCGTGACCCAACCGGTTTGCCCAACCGGTGGCGTCCGCACATAGGCGAGTCTGAAGCGGCTAACGGCATCAAAAAGATTTCAATGTGAACGCCGGAGAGGAAATCCTCTCACTGAAATAGGCGGATAGACCGGACGCGCCGGAGTGATCATCCGCTGCATCGCGACAATCAGAATGCGTAGAAGGGCCGAAACAGATAGCCGCAAAATATGTATGTGGTGGTTCTTGTTTCGTAAAGCGGGATAAGAAACTCATTCCAGGGATCTTTAAAGCAGGAAATCAGGGAAAAGCAGTGTCACACCAAATCGGAAGGTATACATGGGCGTGATACCTGTGTACTGCCGATAGGTTGTCCACTCGCCCGACGTCCACGTGTTCAGCTGCAACTTCGAAATCTCCCAAACCCGCCCAAAACCGAGGCTAATCGGCAACGTTGTCGAGGTGCCGTGACGCCAATTGACGGTCCACGTGGAGTCGGCTGATTTTACGTACCATCCATGGCCGAGCGTGTACGAAATAAACGGTTGAAATTCCATCTGACTCTGAGGTGTCGCGGAGGAATTCGTATATGCAAACGAGATGGGGTCCTGGAACAGAAAGCCGATCATCAAGTGCGGGATGCCCAGGTATTTAGCTGCTGCTGCGGGTCCCACTTCCCAGGCGTGCCTTCCCGCTGATGGAACTCTTCCCGTCGGGAACACGAAAGTCGGCCCAACGGCCCAGCCAAATCCGGTTGCCTTGGGATCGGGCCAATTGGAGACGAACAAATCGAATAGTTGAATGTCGCCGAACTCGGTCATGGTAGAACTACTGGATGAAGTAGGCAGCTGCTGGATCGTGAAGGTCGGACGAATGAGTTGCTGAAACGGGAACAGCGAAAATGCCTGGATCGGGATAATCGGCTTCACATTAATTATGTCGCTCTGTGCCGACGACTGAAAATTCCTAGGTATATAAAGATTGATGAATTGCAGTTGCGTGAGGATCGCAGTCGGGTCGTCAACTTCCAGTGCCAGCCGGTCTTCTTCGTCCTGAGCGCAGGCGAAGTTAGGAGCGATGGTATGACCTCGAACGCTGCACGTTATCTCTACAACAAGAATGAGAGCGCATACCGGGTTCCGCCAACGGGTCATGGTGCTAGCTAGTCGCCGAATAGATTATTTTTGGCGAGTTTTCGGATGACGGGCGTGATTGCGAATTGCAGGTCCCACTTCTGGCCAAACACGTCGGGATGAACCGGCATGTATTGGGGCTGGACCGCGAGGCGCTCGCGGAGCTGGTAGGCGAGCCGCGACTTGCCTACACCCGCCTCACAGCGCGGCGAGAGTCAGCAATCGCGCAGTTTGATTTTTCAAGGCTCCTCCGGTTGCGACAGGTCATCGCCAAGCGGTCCGCCATGATTGATTGATACTGATCCACACTGCGTCCTCCATCGCGACGTTGATCCCAGGTTCTGACGAAAGCGTTGAAACTGCGTTAGCATCGCGGGGATTCCATCCGTCAATCTTGAATAGGAAGGAATTCATGTCCGTCCCGGCCGTATCCAGTTGTGATGGCGAGCCCGGCGGTGACGCTGCATGCGACAGGACCATCCACGATAGCGATAGTAGGTTTGCAATTGCCGTCGCGGCGCCCACCAGGGCTGTGCTCCGGACAAAAGTTCTACGGCCGACAATCATTTGGGTTCTCCAGGCTGCTTCGCGTCGTTTGGTGCGCCGCCAGCGGCGATTGCACAAAGGCGGGAGTCCCGCCCCAGCGCTTTGCGGCACTTGCGAGAATCTCCGACGCGGCCGCTTGTTCGCCGGCCCTGACTGCGATCGCGAGCGCTTGCTCGAAAGCGCGCAACGTCGGACGATTCCTAAGGTTGAGCTTCGCCAATTCAAACGCGCGGTGGGCATCGTTGCCACTGCCGGAATAGAACTCCGCGCCGTGGTCCGCAAATGCGAGCGAATGCTTTTCGAGCAGAGCTTCAAAGCCCGATCGCGCGGCCTGCATTTGCGCTGCCGCTTCGTTTAGTCTCCCGCTTGCAGTCATCACATCGGCGAGACGCCAATGCACTTCGGGGTCGCCGCATGAAACCGCCGGGGTAAGAAGGCTTTCGGCGTCTTGAGACTGGCCGCAATCCAGATAGATTTCCGCGAGATGCACTCGCGCTTTCACATAGCACGGCAGATACTCGATGGCCTTTTCATACCACTGTGCAGCCTTACCCGATTGCGGTTCGGCAACGAGTTCACCCCACAGAACGCCCAGCTGGAAGCAGACCCATGCCAGGGCGAACGGCGAAACATCGCGGTACTCCCGCAGCGCGCGACAGTAAATCCGTTCGGCCTCATCGAATTCACGCAGATCAGCGAGCAAAGCTGCGAGCGGCACCAGGTCTTCCAAACGTCCTGATTCCGCGGCTATCCGTTGTCGGGTCTCGAGGACCGTCTCCAGGTTGGTCCCGCACGCTTGATCGAGGCTTAACGAAAGGCGGTGAGTAGCTTCCGCTGGCGCGCCCCGGACCTCGGCTTGCGCAAGATGTTCTCTCGCCTCGGCAAAACGATGCGCCATCGATGCGACTTGCGCATTGATCAACGCTGTTCTGACTGATTCGCCGTCGACGCCGGCCAGTTGATTCACCAGAGTCTGAAGCCGGTCCAGACCATCCAGGTCGCCGAGAAATTGTACTGCTAACTGCTCCTGTTCGACGATGTATTCGGCGGTTCCCGGCCGATCCGGCGCACGCCAGAATCGGCTCCACGATTGTTGGCGGGCGCTCTCCAGATTTGTGACGGCGATATCCCCGTCGGTGGCCGGCGGAAAAGTCATTTCGGGTTTCGGCGTCTCGTTCACTTCCGGGCGCCAAAGCGTGATTTGAGGCTTTCGAGGCCGGTCTTCAGCAACGTGGATATGACGGTCTTGATGAGAATGTCGGGTTGGCCATCCGCCCAATACTGCACGCGCCACTCAACCGAGCTGCCAGACCCCCTTGGCTTGACGTCCAACGTTCCCGTGCAGTCCGCGGCTTGGATGCCGCTGATCATCGTATAGCGATAGAACCTTTGCGAATTGTCGATCGCTTCGAGACGCTCGATGATCAGCTTGCCGTCGATCATTTCGATCGTGCGCAACTGCCCGATACCTGTTCCGGTCACCTGAACCTTGGCGAACAACGGATTCCACATAGCACCGAATGGACCGACAAGAGCCCACACCTGATCGGGCGGGGCCGACAGGTCGACGCTTTCGGCAGCGGTCTGTACCTGCGTGTTGGGCGAAGCCAGATAGGGAAAGGAATTAACTCCGGGCTTGGTCGCTCCAGTCGCCCCGCCTTGCATGAACTCTCGATCGTTATTCACCATCCAGGTGATCATTATGTCGATGATGTTCGCGTTGACGGTGCGGCCTCCGCCCGTCTGATAGGGATGCCCATGGAGCGTGCTTTTTTCGATCTCGAGAAAGCTGATGTCGCTCATCGGCTTCGATACGTCGAACAACAAAAAATCATCGAGATAAACATTGACAGCAGCGGCTAGTTCCGCGGGCGTCCAGTCCGCCTTGCCATCGCGCATGTCCCAATTGGTTAAGCTGTCCAGCAGCCGTTTACGGAATAGGGGTTGGACTTCTTCGGCAATCGCAAACGGAGTCTGCTGATTCCACAAGTCGCGCAAGTCGTCCGTCCCCGCCATGGCAGGATTGTTGAGTCTCATGTTGGTCTGTTCGGGGCGGCCAACCCAATCGAAACGCGGAGGTTCATGTCCGATAAGGCCAAGAGGACGTGGTATTGCACTTGTCTCGGCAATGACCCCGAACAGAGCGCCTTTGTCGGGTTCGAGCACCCGGCGGGTGTCGAATTCGATAACGATGGCAAGCACGTTGTCGTGCTGGAGTAGATTGGGAAATCTTTTGAGCTTTTCAACGAGCCACGCAAGAAAAAATGGGTCGGAGCGCAGGCCCGCGAACACGCGAAATACTCCGTCCGGACTCGTTGCACCCCTTTCGTCGTTCACAACAAAACTGAGTTCCTGGCCGTCAGGCATGGTGCAGGTGCCGCGCTGGATTGGGTTCGAATCGTCGGTTCCACGCTCAAGGGCGCTGAATCGACAGTTGAATCGGTACTCCCGGTCGTCCGGCCTGAACTTCGCAGCATTGCCAAGTCCAGCCACTGTCATCCGGCGGATAACAATCGAATGATTGACCGCGTTGGAGAAGATTGCACTCACACCCGCCGACGGAAATACATTCGCGACGAGCACTGTATGACCAGCATTCGCAGGGCTGGTAAAGGCGAACAGATCAGTCAGGTCGATCGATGGATCGCCGATCGACCTCGGCCCATCTACATGATCTGACATCGTCGCGTTCTCCTGTTTGCCTGAGCAAGCTTCACGGCGTTACACATCTCATTGCTGCGACCATCTGCCATGCCCTGTTTGCGCGTTCGCTGGTCCGCCAAACGGAGTTACTCGACCTGCTTCCTCGGGAATTGATTTCAGGTACTCGATGAGATCCCAGCGCTCTTCATCGGTCAGCAGCGGACCGATGACGCCATTTCCACGTGGGCCGTTCTCGAAGGAGTGGCCGGCATTCGAATTTCCGCGCAAAGTCGTGTCCACCAGGAAGGTCCCGGACTTTCCACTAGTGTCCAGCCCGACTTTTACCGGATCGAACTCACGCCCGAGGTAGAACTTTTTCGTTCGCTCTTTGGCGGGGATCAACATCTCGTAAAGATTGGGCACTGATCCGTTGTGCAGGAATGGGGGTGTGGCCCACACTCCATCGCGCGGCGCTGCCTTATACTTAGGTTCCTCGGATGGACGCGGCAGCGGGAATTCCCGATAACCATGTATCTTGACGGCCTCCGCATCGGTCAATTTGATTTGCGAAAGCGCCTTGTCGAGGAGTTCTTTTTGCAGAATGAGATAGAGGGCGCCAGTAGGAATGAGGTCCCTGCCTTTGAATGGCGGCGGCAAATACTGGCTCAGGTGGCCAGTAATGACGTACGGCCTCAGATCGTCGAACTGTCCCGGATCGGTGCCTACGTATTTTTGAGGCACCAGTCCAACTTCGAGGAAGCGCTTGCCGTACTTGTTCGGTTCCGTCCAGGTGTAGGGATACGAATTGTGGCAGCCAGCACAATTGGTCGCGAAGAGCTTTTTCCCCTTCGCGGCCTTCTCGCGATCTATCTTTCCGAACACATCTTCCGGCCATTTGGGAGGCGCCAAGCGAGTTAGTGCGTCTTCGATTTTCTCTAGATTGAGTAGTTGAGCGTTGGAATCGAAGAGCCCTTCCTCGGGTGTCTTGGACCGCAGATCCAAAGGCATGAATACGCCCATCGTCTCGGTCAAATTGCGATTGATAGGATCTTGTTGCGTACCTCGCCACTGAGTCCACGTTCCCTGCGGCGCATTCCAGAGGAAAGGGGGTTTGGTCGGCGCGAGCGGTGTGGACCAGTTCTCTGGGATGTCGGGTTGAATAGACACCAAGCGATTGACAATCAACCCAATAGCGTCCATGCGCGCAGGGCCCCACGGGTCAGGTGTGACCAGGGTGCGGGTGCGGTAATCGTGCACGCGTGCGGCGTCGCTCTCAAAGCGCTTGCGCAGTTCACTCTTGGCGTCTGAGGTCGACGCTCCGAGACGCGCAGCCAGGCGATCGAATTTCGCCGTGTCAGTCAATGTTGCCTGCAATGCATCATCGAGCGCATAGACATAGGCCATCAAGTCAAATTTATTTGCGGGGGCCCCGTCGATGCGGATCTTCTTGCCTTGGTAGTTTAGCTGCGTGTTGTGGCAGGCCGCGCAGGTCAGGCCGATATGCTCACCCTTCCATCGTCCTTCGGTAACCACCGTTTTGCTCAGTCCTACCGGCAACGCGTCCGGGTTCTGCGGATTCGCAGGCTGGGTAGTAAGGCCATAGCGGTCGCTATTGGCGTCGGAGCGGAACAGTTCCTGGCTCCCGGGAACCTCAAGGTTCAGAAAGATGTCGTATGACATTACCTCCGAACCTTGCGACACCTGGTAGTACCACTCCCGATCCGCCTGCGACCATCCCTGATCGAGGTAGATGACATCGTCGCCTGAAGCCTGAGCCGCTGCGGGCTCGATCGGCAAGAGCGCAAGCGCGAAAGCGAAGGAAGCCGACAACGCCAATGAAGCGGCGATCGTAAGAATGCTCTTGACTCGCGACATGATAACCCTCCGAGATAGGTGAACGCGCGAAAACATGACGTGGTCGTCGACCTTACGCTGCCAAGTGTCTTTTCCAAACGGAGGTCGCCGCGGCGTTCAATTGAAAGCCGAAGGAGACCAGACTAGTCCGTTTTTCCGAGGCCGCCTATTGTACTTTGGTGCAATGGCCGAAAGGCCGACCCTCGCGGATCGTGTTGGAATGGGCCTCCTCGCCACCCGATCAGTAGTAGAGACGCGCGATGGTTGAAGGAATTTGAGACCGGGCTGACGGACAAGCCTCTCAAATGGGTTTAATTTCAAAATAGGACACTACCCAATTCCGACAGTTGATAGACGCACGGGCGGCGATTTGGTAGTCGGGGGGGGGAGCTGTCTGGTGTTTGCCTCACTTTCACCGGTTGGCGTTCGGGCTGGCGCGCTTCCGCACGCTGGCCCGTTTTCTATTCTCAATCAACCCATATGCAGTGCTACGCAGGAACCATTGTGGATAAGTGTCGTGCGCGCGTCAGGAATCGTTCCGCTCGTAACTCGATGCAGGTGGCGACAATCCTGTGCGACTAATAGAAGAAAGATCGTCGGCTAATCGCATCCCCCTGCGAAAACCGAAGGCACGCTTGGCCACATGCCCTCATG
Source organism: Binatus sp. (SeqCode) (assembly GCA_050010075.1). Taxonomy (GTDB): domain Bacteria; phylum Desulfobacterota; class Binatia; order Binatales; family Binataceae; genus Binatus. The sequence goes on from JBEKLS010000024.1 coordinate 16,429, forward strand.
GTGAAGCCAACGCGTGCCTTTCTTTATTTTGTCAGATTCAATCTATCGCGCCATTTCCCGAAACCAAGCCCATGCTTGTCCGTCCGCCTGCATAAGTGCGCCGTAACATTTGCCGCAGAGATCGACGCCGATTTGATACGTGCGCCATCGTAGAAGGTCGTCGATACAGCGCTGCTTGCCGATACTTCTGCAGCGGGCGCACGCGACGGCGTGTTGGGGGCTCATCCACATTTAGTCGCCGGTCGCGGTATGGTTGCCGTGATGGTGGAATAGTTCGCTCCGCTCCCCGAGTCGGCGCGTCGTGTAACTCTCAAGCGGCGCACCGACAACCCCGCACCGGTTTTACGATCTGTAAGGATGAGCGACGCCGCGTTCCGGAATTTCTATCTACACGCGGCCTCTGAAGAGCATTACGATCAGAATGATCAAAACCACGCCACCAATTCCAATTCCGCCCGCCGGTCCGTATGCGTAATAGCCCCCGCCGCCGCCGAACAGCAATAAGAGGATCAGTATCAACACCAATGGTGACATTTTGAAATTCTCCCTGGGGGCGAAATATATCCTATGTTTTCGACTTTGCCTTTGGGTGAAGAATTAAGATCAATTGTATGTGTTCCTTTGGTAACATATCGCGACTTCATTCTACTTCTCCTTGAGGCGCGGATCGTCGGTCGCGAGGTCTGTGAGGACGCGAAAGTTTTTGAGGCCTAAGACTCAAGAACGTTCTTGAGCTATTCCGATCACCTTACAATGGTAGCGCGGCACTCAGGTAAGTGAAGAAGGTTATCCGAGAGAACTCCATCCTGCCGAGTTCTCACGTACAGTGCCTTTCCGACTTCGTTCACCACTTCTACATCCGCCCGCTTTCTTGCCTTGTCATCGGTGGTGTAAAAGGTATCGATCTGCCTAAGAATGCGCCGGATGACTTGTTCTCGCGTGAATTTCCAACTAGCGCCCGTGAGACGGTCGGTACCCCCTAAGTGGGTGATATGCTCGTGGCGACTGTTGCGGTCGGGTTTGTTGACGCAGAAAACCTTGCGATCTGACATTGTTGGACATCTCAGTCTTTTCCGTACCACACTGCTATCTCCGCGCCGCGCTTAGAGCAACTATCAACACGGACGAGCGCGGCAGCATGGTGGATCTCGCCCCTTTCGCGGTCCAAGTCAGAAAACCACTCTTTCGTTCGTTGTCAAATTCCGCGCGCTATGGACTGTAGATCCGGTGCGTTGCGCGGGCTACTTGGCCGGCACCGCTCACATCCAAGGCTCGCGGTTGTTAAGCAATGTTATGGCTAGGGAAGCGATCACCAAGGCGCAGGCGAAGACACCGCCAAAGCCGAAGTGACGGTCGAGCGCATCGTCGGCGAGCTGGCCAAGATTGGCTTCGCCAACATGCAAGATTACACGGGTTCGACTCCCGACGGCGATCCCTATCTCGACGACTCGAAGCTGACGCGCGTCAGGCCGCTGCGCTCGCCGAGGTCTACGGTTGACGATTTCGTTGTAGGCCGCGGCGAGGATGCGCGCGTGGTTAGGCGCGTGAAGTTCAAGCTGCACGACAAACGCGCCGCGCTGGTGGACCTCGGCCGCAATCTTGGGATGCTTCAGGACGCAGCGGCGGGCCTGAGAGCTTTCGCTATCACGATTAACGTCGGAACGGAGGGGAGATAAAAGCGCGTCCAGGCCACGGTGCGGATTGAATTAGCGAGTCGGGCACGCGCTCAGGGGCGGCGCTACTTTGATTTCCTGAATGGAACATCGAAGCATTCAGGCGCTAACACGTCCGGTTCTTTGGACGCCGGCGAGCAAACGACCATCGAGCCGGTGAACCGATTTACCCGCCATATGCTGATAGTCGCGCGGCGACGGTCAAAATCGACGTTGACTCTGTCAAGATCCACATCATTCGCCGGGTCGAATTTCACGCGGATGAGCACGAGGTTACGCGCCATCACTGGCGCGAATTCAAGTAATACACGCGGGCGGATCCTTCTAACTCCGGCTGCTTTCGACCCGACGTCTGAATTCTCGAACGCTGCGAAATGCTCACCCTAACGGGCAAAGTCTGGGCACGGTCAGTCGGACGTCATTCTCTCCGTGGGATTTGGCGCGAGCCAGAGGTTTCGACAACCTCCGCGCATCATGGAATGTAGCCGAGAAACTCCTGCAGCTCGTCCGCAAAAAAAAGCTTGCCTGGGGACTGGTCGGTTCGGGACGATACGACCATGCCGACGATTTCTCGGACAGGTGTGGCGAGCGGGTCCGTCCCCACTAAAGCCCAACAGGCCAAGGGCGGGTTCTGTGCGCCGGTTCACGGTTGAACAGTCTTGAACTGCGCCTTCCAATCGCCTGCCGGCATGATTTGAACAATCGAGCGTTGTGCCATTTTCATCTCCTCCAGTGGGTGCCGCACTTCGCTGCCTTTGCTCTCGTTTGAGATGCGCTCTCGCGCGCGCGTCGCAACGGTCAAATGGCTTCGAAACGTCGTCAGGCTTAACCGACGAACGGCGGTAAAAAGCTAATTTTATTGGAGGTAGTAAACGCTACAATGCCACGCTCGATGACGCTTAACCAGCTCCGATGCCGCTGGGGGAGTTCTCTCCCTAGAGAAATTTAGCAGAGGTGAGAAGATGCGTACTGCTACTTTCAGTATTACCGCCGCGCTTTTCATCAGTTTGCTAAGCACCAATGGGTTCGCGAACCCGCCTATTCCGCTGACGGATTGCGAAACCATTACCCAGCCAGGCAACTATATCTTGGAGAACGACTTGGTTGCTTCTCCACAGGAAAACTGTCTGGTTATCAGTTCCTCTCATGTTAACGTCGATCTGAACGGTGGGACCATTACCTGCATTGCTCCGGGAGAGTACCCTTGTTCCGCCTTTGATGAATCTCTAGCAGGAATCGGCATCGAGATCGAAGCTGATCACGTCTCCATTTCGAATGGCAGTGTGGAAAACTATGAAACTGGCATCGTTGGAACAGCTAAGTATATATCCGCAACCAACCTGAGTTTAGCGACTGTTACCGGTATACTTCTAAGCGACGTTAGTTTTAGTGTCTTCGCAAACATAGAATACGATGGACTAGATCTCGGAGGGCCGGCAAATCCTGGGCCGGTGCTATCAGTCAGCGGCGGTGGTTTTAATGCATTCACATCGATTAACTCATCGTACGACACCTTCGAAGGTATCATCATCAAAAATTCCAGTTTTAATTTAATCGAAGATGCCAGCGTATCTTGTGCCGCGGAAGGAGTGTCTGGCCCAGGGATTTTGATAACCGAGGACTCCAGCAGAAATTTGGTTGCCTATAACAATGTCTTTGTGTTGTTCGGTAACGGGATCGAGGTGGACTTGGGAAGTACCGAAAACGTAATCGGCGGCAATACAGCGGTAACCGCAACGACGGAGCCCGGCTTCTATGCGTTGCTCGATCAAAATGCGAACTGCGACTCGAACGTCTGGATCGGAAACACCTTCAGCAACTTGTTTGCGCCAGGTTCAGGCGAGATCAGCGCAAGTCCTGCTAACTGCATCCACTAAACGCGGTTAGCTGGATGCTGAGACGCAAGATCTGGCGAATCTCTTAGTCATTGGAGTTCGACGCCTGCGAGCCAGTGCGGTTGAAATCGCCATCAACTCACGAATACTGAGGGGTCCCACCATACCGAATCAGGACCTTTTCAACCTCCCGCATCACTTCGAGGATGGTCGCAGTGGGCGGCGTCGGATCCGCCAGCACCGGCGCGAGGCCAGGCGTCAATCTTTCGCCGGACTATCGTCGCGCGGCTCTGTACACAGCGCGGCGCCTTGCAGGGACACGCGCAGCCGCAGCGGCGAAGGATCCTTTTCTAGAACAGTGAGATTGAACAATTAAGCCATCAGGCCGGCGGCTTGCCATTTGGGCGTGGCTTTCTTGTCGATGATGTCGATCTGAGTCAGGAATCCGACCAGCTCCGCTGACATCTCGCGCCTGATCCTTGCCCGAAGCGGGTTATTTTTCGCCATCTCCAGCGCTTCCGGAGGCAGACCAAGATTCTTGTAGATGTCCGGATGTATCAATTGCCAGATTATGATCCTGGTCGCGAGCAAACCGTACCGCCGCGCCATCGAGCGCTTGAACGTTCCGACCTGCGGCCAGCTTCCCTTGAGATATTCATGCGCGTAGCCGCGATGCCGAGCTTCCTCGAAGATGTGAATCTTCGACAATTCACGCATCACAGGATGGCACTCGGGATCCTGCGCGGTGCGGTTATTCAGATAGCCGATGATATTTTCGGCAGCGAGCGTACTGAGCATGATCGCGACTCTTGAGGTGAAGAACTTGCTGACAAGCGTAATCGGGATCGAGAACCGCGGCTTGTAGCACGGCGCCTCGCATCGCTTGATCGCCTCGCCGAACATCATCGAATGGCGGCACTCATCGGCCAGCTCGATTTGCATCCAGAAGAAATGCGGGTCGAGCGGGCTCGCGCCAGCCAGGTAGTCGGTGAGCTTGAGCGAAAGCTGATTCTCAAACCAGATCGCGGTCGCGAGCACGCTGGATGCCTCGTGCATCGACAATCGCACTCTCTGCTCGCGCGTCATCTCGTCCCACAGCAGCGTCCCGTACAGCGAAACCATGTCCTGCGGCATGTAGAAGTGTGAGTAGTCGAAGGGAACGCTCCAATCGATTTCCTTGTAAGGATCGAGAGACTTCCGATGCGAGGCATCGATGAGGTGCTGGAGATAGTGACCGCTGACATTTTCGCGGACCATGGCGCTCCGCTTCCCGCCGCGCCTGCGATGCGTCGCGAGAGCTTTCTGAGGCCTTCGACGGGAATGAATGACGGTCTGGTCCAGCGAAGCCGTGGCCAAAGGCGGACAAAGGACCACGGTCGGGCTGGATCAACTTCGGACTCGACAGCGTGCCGAACCCTACACGGTCAGTATAGCGACCGCGATACGAACGAAGTCAAATTAGACGCGTTTTTCATAGGCGCGTTTCATGGGCGCCTCTACGCGGGCGCGATCTGACCACCACTTTGACCACCAAGGCGGTGTACACCGGCGATTGGTCCTCATGAGATTCTCAGCTGCCGGCTCGAGCGGCGGCTAAAGACCTGGATTTTCGATCTTCGAAGCGCAATCGCGCCGCGATCAATCGCGGCGGAAAAGGTTGGAATTTGTGAAACCATCCGAAAACATTCGCCGCACAGCGGCGCGAAAATTAGTAGCGATCGCGATCACAGCTCTGACCGCGATTCCGTTAGTGGCGCGCGCACAGGATGCTGTGCGGGCGACTGAAACATCAGCCAGTTCGGATCGACTGCGCGCGCTCGTCGATGAGGCACTTTCCCGCAGCCCTGTGGTGCTCGCGGCGCGAAGTCATTGGCAGGCTCAAACGAAGGTCCCCATCCAGGCGGCGACGTTGCCCGATCCCGAGGTTTCGCTCCAGCATTTTACAGTCGGAAGTCCGCAGCCGTTTTCGGGTTACGAGAGCAGCGACTTCTACTACACCGGCTTCGGCGTCTCGCAGGATATTCCGGGTCCCGGCAAGCTCCGTTTGCAGAAGTCCGAGGCAGAAAAAGACGCGGAGTTCGCCAAGCATCGTTACGAAACCGCCGAGCGTGATGTCGAAGAAAAGGTCAAGGAGATCTACTTCGAGCTGTTCTATCACGCGAAGACGCTGACGGTCATCTTGTCGATCGTCTTCCTTCTGATCTTTGTCTTACTCTACATGCTCTTCCAATCGGTGACCGAGTCGATCGTGCTGATCCTTCCGACCGTGTATGCGATGACCGGCGGGCTTCTGCTTCAGTACATGATGGGGTTCAATTTCAGCGTCGCTGTATGGGTCGGATATATCGCGTTGTTTGGAATCGCGGTCGAGACCGGCGTCGTGATGGTAATCTATCTTCACGAAGCTCTGAATCGTCACATCGCCGGCGGCGAGCTCACCCATGAAGGCGTGGAAGCAGCGGTCATTGAGGGTGCAGTGCAGCGGCTTCGACCCAAACTGATGACAGTCGCTGTCGTAATGCTCAGCCTGGCGCCAATTCTATGGGAGAGCGGCATCGGTTCCGACGTGATGAAGCCAATCGCGGCGCCAATAGTAGGCGGCATGATCACCTCGACGATTCATGGCCTGATACTCGTGCCGGTGTTCTTTGCCATCATGAAGGAGCGAGCTTTGGAGAAAGGAACCCTTTTCTAACATCGTGATGTGGATTCTTTTGATCGCTGACGACATTGGCTTCCGCGCTCGCCCGCCGCAGCTATCGGTCTTTCAATAGTGCCGCCCGATTGCAAATAGCGCGGCTAATATCACGAGTATCGCGACATAGTGGGCTGGAGTTTGATTGGGCTGCTCGTCGGAGCGCTTATCCCGCACTCCAGTTCGCGAAAACAGCATACGGATCTTTAAGTCTTTCTTGTATGCGATGGGCTCATCGGGGAACGACGAAATGGTCATCACAAAACTGGCCATTCCGAACCACAAGGCACTTACATCAGCGCGAGACAGTCTGCTCACTTTTTGGTTTCTTCGCGCGCTACTGTTTGTTGAACCATGAGCGTCGTGGAGTTATCAGAGCGGGGGACAAAGAGGCAACGTCGAGTTGGTCGATCGCCAAACCATCGGTTACAATTCGTATCGTCTGCCAATGGTGCTGCTACTCAAAGTGATCGCGACACTCACTGCCGCGTTCTTCGCTGGCGGCGGCCTGTTTGTTTCCATCGTACTTTATCCCGCGATAATGACGGAATCGGCATCCGCAGTGGCCCAGTTCGGAAACATGTAGAGGCACGCCGCGCCATGACAGGGTCCGAACGCGATCATTTGCCTTCTTGCGGCACTGACTTGTCCGCGCTGACCGCCGATTGGTGGTCAATCGGCGGCCTTTTGGTCGGCGCGTCGGTTCCGTTCACGTTGTTTGTGATGATGCCGGTCAACAACGGGCTGCTCGATGAAAACGTGCCCGCGACTGCGGATGAGGCCGCTTCGCTGCTGAGGCATTGGGGCAGCTTCATGGGTTCGAAACGTTCTTTCAACCCTGGGTTTGGTCGTTATGCTTGCGAAGGGTCTGTCGTAGCGAGGGTTCAGACCTTCGAGCGGGTGCGCGCGGGCTTTTCGCGGCAGCGCGGGACTTCATTCTATTTTTCCTTGAGGCCGGATCGTCGGTCACAAACCTCAAGGGCGCCAGAGCGTTCGTAGGAGGGCGGACTAGCAAAACTATTCGCCACCTGGTCCCTTCAGTTCGAACGATGTATTTCTTTTGGCTGTCGCTGAGCACGCGGCACTCACACTGCTCACTGCGGAATTATTCTATACGGTGTCGGTCAACGACCTCCGGAGCGCGTTCATGACGATGGTCAACTCCGCCAGGAGTTTCGTCTTCTCAGCAAGCGGCGCAGCGCGCAATTCTGTGAAAAGCTCAACTCAGCTGTACAGGCGCCTCGGACTTGGCGGCAGCCACCGCTGGCCAAGAAGGGGGCCGTTTAGTAAACATGCAATTTGATTAGGATGAGGCTGCAGTTCAAGGAAGTGGGTGGCGGGAATCAGACCGCGAGCGCCCTCGAAATAGTTGCTTCGAGTTCCCTCCAGACTCCCTCCAACGCGAAGGCTTGGTTGTTTATCAGCCATTGCATTACCAGGCCACGGAGCAGGCCGAGAACAATCGCAGCCGAGGCAGCAGGGTCCACGTCGCGGCGGATTTGGCCGTCGTGAATCCCTTGCTCAATAAATTTTTGTATTGCGGAACGAGAATTTTGGTCGGCCGCCAATATCTCCGGACGGACTTCTCCGACCGGACCGAGAGCCTCTCCAATCAGGACATAAAGAGCATTTTTCGGGACTGACATTCCGACGCGTAAATAGTTTTCCGCAAAGATGAGCAAAGCCCCCAATCCCCTCTGTCCGTCCAGTAACTTGCGCGTCGCTTTGTAAAAGTCCGCCTGCATCTGCGCCGCGAGGGCGTGGATCAATTCCGCTTTTGATCCGAACCGAGCGTCTACCAGACTCTGCGTATAGCCGGAAAACTCACCTATCTCATCGATCGTGGTTCGGTTGCTTCCTTTGCGCGCGACCAGTTTGATCGCAGCATCCATGATTCGACGACAAGAGAGGTCTCTGCGTTCGCTTCGATTGCGGCCATAGGTCGCGACCGAGTGGATCTCGCTCATGCTGTTTAGCCTCCTTCGGTGCGGAGCGCGCTTTCGTAGCATCTCATTCGAGTTCCCACGCTGTCATTCCAAATGCCCGATTAACACGTCCGTCGCTCGCCTGCAAATCTTTTGAATAGTATTCAAAAGAGAGGACATTTTGTGTCATGTTTTCGAGCGAACTGAACATCGGAGACTCTTTCGCCAAGATCAGGCAACACAAAGTGAATCCACTCTCACGGAAAATGTGTTCCGAACTCAGCGCTCCGGGGTAAGTTTGACCGGTCACGGGAAGCGAGTTTCAGTCGTGATCAGATCGCGTGACGCATCACTTTTATCGGCTTCCATCGGACACGCTGCGGAGCGGCGCTGTCCGTGATTTCAAGACCGCCGAACGATAGGTCCCGGAGCATAGGCAAGTATGTTCTCCGCTTCCGCACGCCCATCGGTTTGATCCTCATTGGCGTCACGGCCTTCATGAGTTATTGGGCCGCGAACGTGCGTGTCGCGACCAGCTTCGAAAACTTCTTTCCTGCAGGCCACCCAAATACGCTGCTCTATCGTGAGTTCAAGAATCAATATGGCGGCGCGCAGCCATGCTATCTTTTGCTGCGCGTCAAAAATGGCGACATTTTCAATCAGCGGACGCTGAACACGATTCAGAAAATTGCGAAGGATATCAACAATCTTCCTGGCGTCAATCACAACGAAGTGTTTTCGCTTGCCTCCGAGCGCGTCAGCTTTGCGCGTGCGTTGCCTGGGGCGCTGGTATCGACCTTCTTTATGTATCCGAAAGTTCCTGACACTCAAGCCGGCATCGACCAGCTCAAGAGGAATGTAATCGATCATCGCGAGGCTGTGCAGGGACTGGTTACCTACGACAACAAGGGCGCCCTCGTCACTGCCACCTTCAACGAAACGGACCTCGACTATCGGGTCCTGTTCGATGACGTCCAGCAGATAATCGCAAAGTACCAGGACATCAACACAGAAATATTCGTAGCAGGCCAGCCGATGGTTTCGGGTTGGGGCTATCACTATCTGGATCAAATCAAGATCATTTTCGTGATTTCGATCGTCCTGATGCTATCCATCTTGTATTTGAGCCTTGGTCAGCGCAGCAGTTGGTGGGCTCCGATTCTCACTGGATCGTTCTCGGCTATATGGGGCCTCGGGTTCGTGAGCCTCATGGGTTACAACTTCGACCCAGTGATGCTGGTGATCCCGTTCATCCTCAGCGCGCGAGATTTGAGCCATGGCATCCAGTGGCAAGGCCGCTACTACGACGAACTCGATCGAGTCGACGACAAGCTTGTCGCATGCGCGACCACTACCGACGTGATGTTGCCGCCAGGGCTGCTCTCGATTTTCGCCGATATCGCCGGCATCGTGTTTATTTCTCTGGGGGGAATTCCTGTCCTCAAGGAGATTGGCCTGGGAGGCGCCATATGGCTCGCGGCGAGTCTCACGATGGTGTTTGTCTTTCAGCCTATTTTTATGAGCTACCTGCCGCGCCCGCAGATACGCGCTCAGAGCTGGCTGAGTAGGCTCAAGAACCTCTCACGTCACTCCAGTTTCGACTCCGCGCTTGATTGGCTCGTGCGAATACCGGTTACACCAGGCATTGTGCGCACAGCGCTGCTCGCGGGCGGAGCGTTGTTCATCGTATTCGGCGTACTCTCCGGACAACGAGCGCGAATCGGCTACGAAACTCCTGGCACGCCGCTATTTCGCCAGGACTCGAAGGTCAACCGTGACTTGAAGGAAATCAGCAAATACTTTCCCACGGACGTCGGATGGGTGGTACTCGTAACGCCGGATTTTCCCAGTCCGCAGTCGAGCATTGGTGCGAACGTTTTGCGCATGACCGATGAAATGGGGGACTACCTGGTCAAGCGCGGCGACGCCGTCGCAGTGGTTTCGTTCGCGAACGTTGTGATCGAGCCGCTCAACATGATGCTTCACAATGGCTTTCCCAAATATCGGAGCATTCCTGATAGCACGGAACTTGGCGGCAATCTGTGGAGCATATTTTTTTCTGGTACCGGCCCGGGTGAAATCGAGCGGTTCTTCGCTCATTCACCGAAGATGACTAGTACCTGTATCCGTGTACTGCTTCCCGATCATACTTACTCGCGCCTCAATCATTTGCGCGAGAGTCTAAGGAGCTTTGTAGACGAACGCGTCAGGACCAACCCCAATCTAAGCAGGGTTTCCGTCCAATATCTGGGCGGTGAAGCGGGTCTCTATCTGGCCGCCAATGATGTTCTTTACCGCCTCGACATTCTAAACCTGACTTTTGTTCTCTCGGTCATTTTTCTATGCTGCGCGTTTACCTTCTGGTCGTTCACTGCGGGTGCCCTCTTCATCGTGTCCTGCGTAATGGCAAATTTCGGCGCCTTCATTTATATGAACGCGCGTCACATTGGACTCACGATCGATACCATTCCGGTTATCTCGCTAGGCATCGGTCTTGGTGTCGACTATGGCATTTATACGATTGCGCGCGTTCGCGACGAGGTAATCGGCGGAGCCTCGCTAGAGAACGCAATCACCACGGCGCTGCGGAGCACCGGCGCCTCGGTCTTCAGCACGTTCGCGGTGATGATCGGGGGAATTCTGCCTTGGGCGTTCTCGCCGTTGCGGTTCCACAATGAAATGGCGGTGCTGCTCATTTTTCTCATGTTTACCAACATGGTCGCGGGTGTTCTGGTTTTGCCGATATACATCGCGTGGCGCCGTCCGAAGTTCATCTGTCGCTATGAAGGTTAGGGGAGGCGGCGATTAGCATCTTATTGATGCCTACGATGTGGTCGTGTCAGCGCGCCGCTAGCTGCTAGATTGCGACAAACTCAAGTCGCGGCGGCGCGGTCTTGCAGAACTCACGATTGCCCGGACCGCCGTTCAGTGTGGGCTCATTTTCGCTTCTTGGGGATTGTTTTTCTTCAAAAGAAATACAAGCGGAACCATACATAAAGAGACCCAGGCCATCACCCAGATCGCATCGACGTATGCCATCGCGGCCGAATGTATCTGCATCATCCCATATATTCTTCCATAAGCCTGATTTGCCGCGTCTGCCGGACTGAAGCCCTGCTGCTCGAAGTAGGCGCTCATTCCTCTCATTGCCTCCTGAAAAGGCCGATCGTATCCAGTGAGATGGTAAATCAGCTGATGCTGATGCACCTGTGACCGACGTGCGAGCATCGTCGTAACCATCGCGATTCCGAAGCTGCCGCCCAGGTTGCGGCCGAGATTTACGATACTCGATACCTGGTTATTCTTTTCCTGCGGGACTCCCAGGTACGCCATCGTCGTGATCGGCACAAACAAGAATCCCAGGCTAAGCGATTGGTAAACCCGATACATCGTGGCGGTCCAGAAATCGGTGTGCGGATTTATATTCGACATATGGAAAAGCGAAAACGCGGATATCGCAAAGCCGGTAGCTATCAGCCAACGTATTTGTATCTTCGTAATGAGGAATCCCAATAGCGGCATAATGAATATGACTGCGATGCCGCCAGGCGAGATGACCATCCCTGCGGTCTGTGCGGAGTACCCGAGTATCGTCTGTGTGTAGAGAGGCAGCAAAACCGTGGTGCCGTATAAGCCGAACCCCATCGCGAACATCATCAGCCCGCTGATCGCAAAACTGCGCTGAGCGAACAATCTGACGTCGAGAATCGGATGCGTCTGGCGCCATTCCCATACCACGAACGAGACCAATGCCACGGCGGCGATAACCGATAACACGAGAATGAAGTGGGAGCTGAGCCAGTCGTCTTCCTGTCCTTTGTCAAGCACGATTTGCAGGCATCCGAGTCCGACAACCACTAGCCCAAGACCCGTGTAGTCGATACTCATTCGCGCGCGCGCGTTTCTCTTCTGCTCCTTCAGATAGGGCGGGTCCTCGACCATCCGGTAAGACAGCAGCAACGAAATAATTCCGACCGGAACGTTGATGAAAAAAATCCAGCGCCAGTTGAAATGATCGACAATATAGCCGCCTAGAGTAGGACCGATAATTGGCGCAGCGACCACCGCCATCCCGTAAATGGCGAACGCCATTCCGAATTTTTCCGGCGGGAAAGTGTCGGCCAGAATGGCCTGTTCGCTCGGCTGCAATCCTCCGCCGCCGGCTCCCTGAACGATCCGGAATAAAATCAGCATCGCGAGCGTGGGCGCCACGCCGCACATAAAAGAGCTCATCGTGAACAGAGCGACGCAGGTCATGTAGAACTTCTTGCGCCCCAACATAGCGGAAGCCCACGCACTGAGCGGCAACACCATCGCGTTGGCCACCAGATACGAGGTCAGCACCCAGGTACTCTCATCGACGCTCGCCGAAAGGCCTCCCGCAATGTGGGGCAACGCTACGTTGGCGATACTCGTGTCCAGTACTTCCATGAAGGTGGCGAGCGTAACCGTGAACGCGATCGCCCACGGATTGTGAGGGGTCGGCGCGCGTGGTGTCCCGGCAAATTCTTTGGGAGCGGCGCTCACCTGATCCAGACTTTCGGCTCAACCGACATCCCGATACGCAGCCGATGATCGGGGTCCTGTCCGCTCTTCAGCCTGATTCTGACCGGCAAGCGTTGCACAACTTTGACGTAATTGCCGGTCGCATTCTCGGGTGGCAACAGGCTGTATTTTTCGCCGCTCGCTCCGGCCAATCCTTCAACGTATCCCTCGTACTCTGAGCCGGTTGCGTCGACCTCGACGGTGACGCGCTGTCCTGGCTTGATTTTACGAAGCTGAGTCTCCTTGAAATCAGCGGTGATCCAGATGTCGTCGAGCGGAACGATCGCAAGCAACTGCTGCCCTGGCTGAACTCGCTGCCCAACCTCGACGGACTTCTTTCCGATGACCCCGCCCCCGGGTGCGGTTATCCTGGTGTACCCAAGATTCAGCAGAGCCTGATCGAGCGACGCCTGCGCTGCCTTCACGGCCGCCTCCTTCGATGTGATCGAGGCCAATGCTGCGTTGGCGTTGGCGCGGTCCGAGTCCACCGTGGCGTCGGCCACCGCGGCTGTGCTCATTTTTTCATCGTAGTCAGAACCCGAAGCCACATGCTGATGATACAATGACGTGTAGCGCCCAGCGTCTTTCCGCGCGCGATCGCCGGCGGCCTCATCCTCCCTGATCTTGCTCAATGAGGCTTCATAATCGGCGCGGGCCGATCCAACTTGCGCGACCGCTTCGGCCAGATTTGCGCGGGCGTTGTCGACGGCCGCCTGCGCATCGCGCGGGTCAATCTCGGCGATCAACTGGCCAGTCTCAACTGTCTCAGTTTCGTTGACGAGCACCCGGGAGACCGTTCCCGCGATCCGGAAACTTATCGGCACGATATGACCGTCAATCTGCGCGTCATCCGTCGATTCGAACGAACTCAGATAGTTCCAGCCTCTAAGGCCCGCGACTATCGCGATTACTAAAATCGCCGCGACGGCCAACCGCGCGAGCACTCGCCGCCCTCGCTGGCCGCGCGGCCTAGGCGACGCAGCTTCCGAAATTTGCGCTGGAATGTCAGCGGCGAGCCGGGCGAAATCGCCGCCGTTTAATTCCGTCTCGTGATTCGGTTGCTCTCGGAGCGCCTTGAGCTCATCTTCGAGGCGAAGTCGCTCCTCGCGGACAAGGCGGATCCGCTCTTCCAGATCCTCGCGTAGGTTGACAGCCATGGTGGCTCACTTAATTTGGCCGGTAATTCGGCCTAGGTTTTCGCGCACGACAGATTGGATCAGTTTCAGTCTGTCATCTGTAATTTCCTTCCATCCAAGCTGGCGAAATGCCGCCGCCCGACCCGATCGGAACATCATCGCTTGTCCGAACACAGTCTGAGTCGTGATGATCAGGCGAGGGTCATCCGACCGCATCCGCAGCAGTATCGCGAGCAGCTGGGAGGCGGACCCTAAAAGCCTCTTCATCATCCCTTCGTAAAGAATCTCGAATGCCGCGCCGGGATGAAGCTGTTCGCGCATGATGAAAATCGCCCAGCTATCGACTTCGGGCGATCCGATCACCAACGATGAAAACCGTTCCAGCAATTCCTCCAGGAGTGCCGAAGCCGCTGGGCGCGACCGCTTACGTTCCGCAGCCATCCGCTCGGCTCGATCAATAACCGGCTGCAGCTCTCGCCTGCTGAACTCCACAATGAATTCGGCAGCCGCGCGATAAAGCCCCTCTTTGCCGCCGAAGTAATAAGGGATCGCTGCAAGATTGGCTCCCGCCCTTTCCGCAAGCATCCGGGTGCTTGCTCCATGGAAGCCGTATTCGCCGAACACCCCGAGCGCCGAATGAATCAGCCGCTGGCGAGTATTCGCGCCTCGATTATCGTGTGCTGAGCGGTCTGCACGCACAGCTCCAGCCGCCATAAACGGACCCCCTGTCTATTTCGTGCCAAAATAGTTCGCTCGATTGATTTAATCAATCGATTGCAAACACTTGCGACAGACTTGCGCAAGTCCACGAAAATGTCGTTGTGCCATCGCACCGTCGGCTGCGAACGCTACGATTTGAGAATCGATTGGATTCCTGCAAGAACCGGTGCAAAAGGCACCCGATCGATTCGACCTAGATCCACAGCTCAAGGCGCGCGGCTATTACGTCGATTTTGCCGCACAGCGAGATCGGCGCCTCCGGACGCCGACGAAGCGAGACGAGTGACTCCGTCAATGGCGCGCTTGACTTTCTTTTCTAGTTTGAGATTTACTCAAATCTAACTTCTTCTTTAACAATCGTGACAAAGGAGAACAGATCCATGAGTTCTGGAACGGACCAGCGTTTGCCGAATACCAGTGGTTCCCAGGGAATAGATTTCGACCCTGATGCCCTGCGCTCAAAGTACCGCCAGGAACGCGACAAGCGTGTCCGCCCGGAGGGCCTCAACCAATACATCGAGGTAAAGGACAAGTTCGCGCACTTTGTGGACGACCCGTACGTCGAGCCGGGATTCACCCGTGCGCCGCTGACCGACGAGGTCGACGTCGTGATCATTGGCGGGGGATTCGGCGGTCTACTGGCGGGCGCGCGTCTGCGGGAAGCCGGCGTCAAGAACCTGCGCATCATCGAGGAGGGCGGCGACTTCGGCGGCACCTGGTACTGGAACCGCTATCCCGGCGCTCAGTGCGACATTGAATCCTACTGCTACCTGCCGCTTATCGAGGAACTCGGCTACATCCCGAAGGAGAAGTACTCCTTCGCGCCCGAGATCTTCGAGCATTCCAAGCGCATCGCCCGGCACTACAACCTCTACGAAGACGCCGCCTTCCAGACGCATGTCACCGGGATGCGCTGGGATGAGTTGAGCGCCCGCTGGATCATCTCGACCGACCGCAACGACGCGATGCGGGCGCGGTTCGTGATCACGTGCACCGGTCCGCTCAACCGGCCGAAGCTGCCGTCCGTTCCCGGCATCGAGAGCTTCGAAGGCCACACCTTCCACACGAGCCGGTGGGATTACAATTATACAGGCGGCGACCACAACGGCGGCCTGACAAAGCTCGCCGACAAGCGAGTCGCTTTGATCGGCACCGGCGCCACAGCGATCCAGTCCGTACCTCACGTCGGCGCGTACGCGAAGCAACTTTATGTCTTCCAGCGTACGCCGTCGTCGGTGGATGTGCGGGGCAACAAACCCACCGATCCGGAGTGGATAAAGTCCCTCAAGCCCGGCTGGCAACGACGCCGGCGCGAGAACTTCAACGACATGGTCATCGGCGCCCCGGTCGAGGTCGACCTGGTGAACGACGGCTGGACGGAGATTTTCCGCAACCTGGCGGTCGGGTTCTCGCTGGGTAAAGACCCCACCAAAGAAGAGCCGCAAGACAAGGCCCTGCAGGCCGAGCTTGCCGACTTCGCCAAGATGAATAAGATTCGCGCGCGTGTCGATCAGACCGTAGCCGACGCCGAGACCGCCGAGGCGCTCAAGCCCTGGTATCGGCAGTTCTGCAAACGGCCGACTTTCAATGACGACTATCTGCCGACGTTCAACCGCCCGAACGTCAAGCTCATCGACACGAGCGATACCCAAGGCGTGGAACGCATCACTAAGAAGGGCGTCGTCGCGGGCGGCGTCGAGTACGAGGTCGACTGCATCATCTTCTCCACCGGCTTCGAGGTCGGCACCGCCTGGACGCGGCGCCAGGGCTACGACGTTGTCGGCAAGGACGGCAAGTCGCTCAGCGAGTACTGGGCCAATGGCATGAAAACTCTGCATGGCTTTTTCAGTCACGGCTTCCCTAACTACTTCCTGATGGGTGCGACGCAGAACGGCGCCTCGGTGAACATAACCTCAGTGCTCGACGACCAGGCCCAGCACATCAGCTACATCGTCAAGGAGGTGATGGGCCGCGGCTATCGTTACGCGGAGCCGACGCCCGAGGCAGAGGCGGCATGGGTCGCAGAAATCCGCCGGCTGGCGGCTACCGTGGGAACGGACTTCCTCGACGCCTGTACGCCTGGCTACTACAACGCCGAAGGCCATATCGTAGAGAATCCCAATCTAAGCGTGGTCGGCGAGACTTACACGCCGGGCGCCAACGCCTTTAACGCATTGATTGCCAAGTGGCGCGAGCGCGGCGACATGGAGGGCCTCAAGTTCGGCTGAGTCTGGTTGCGGATTCAACGACGACACAAGGGCGAGGAAGCGAGTTGGATTGACGTAGTTACGTGCGACAAGTGGAGAGTGCAGACCTATGGGATCTGTGACAAAGCGTTTGCCTAGTACTAACAGTCTGCAGTCTTTAGATTTCGACCCTGATGCCCTGCGCGCCAAGTACAATTGCTGATCCGGAACACATGACTCTCTGCTTAGGATTGCCCACATTGTCGTATGAGCAAATTGCCGCGAGCGTGACTCCGTTCGGCTAAGAGTTTGCCGCTCTGCGAGAAGGATAACTGCGACGCGAACGCGGCAGGAAAGCGCCGTGACCAGCGGATCGAGCCACAAAATCTCAGCGACGGACGGACCACTAAGCCCGGGGAGCAACTGCAGGGCCGAAATTGGATGAGCCCATCGGGCTAATCGCGAAGCCCATCCGATCGCAGAAGTTGTCGGAGGAACAAGTCATGTCCGAATTTGCAGGATTGCCACAAGCAGCGCCTGAGGAAGTGGGCCTTTCCGCGCCTCGGTTGGAGCGGCTGAAGCGCGTCATGCGAAAAGCCGCGGACGAGCGCACCGTGCCGGGCGTCGCTACTGTCATCGCGCGCCGCGGCAAAGTGGTGCACGCCGAGGCGCAGGGCTTTTTGGACATCGAACGGCAAACCCCGCTAGACCTGAACGCGATCTATCGGATGTATTCGCAAACCAAGCCGGTGACAGCGGCCCTCGTCATGCAATTGCAGGAAGACGGCTTGCTGTTCCTTGACGATCCTATCACGAAATTTCTGCCAGAATTCGCCAACCGGCGCGTGGTCTGCCACAAGACGCCCGCGCAAAAGGTGCGCGGCGAAGTTTCGGTGGGGGTCGACGTTGAGCCGGCGCACCGGGAAATCATGATCTTCGATTTGTTGACGATGACATCCGGCCTCCCCAGTCGCGGCCGCACGCCGACGGCGCTCTCCCATGTGCTCGACCGTGCCTGGCGCGGCAGTGGGTTTATGCCCAATGATCCGCGCCCCATCAACGATCCGGCCGGTTCCTATGAAGAGATGGTGCTCGCGCTTGCGGATGTACCGCTACATTCGCAGCCCGGCGAAACCTATCAGTACGGATCCGATTTTGACGTGCTGACTTTGCTCATCGAGCGCGCTACGGGCGAACCGCTGGATCAGCTTATGCGCAAGCGTATTTTCGACCCGCTGGGCATGAAGGATTCGTCCTTCTATTGTGAGGCAGGCAAACTCAATCGCCTGGTGACGGAGCATCAATGGGATGAGCAGGGCCGCATCGTCGTGCGCGACCAACCGGAGAAGACGGAGAAGGCCGGCGGTACTGGTCGGCGCCTCGTCTCCGGCAACGGCCTGTTCGGCGGCATGCTTTCCACCGCCGCGGATTATACGCGTTTCGCGCAAATGCTATTGAACGGAGGAACGCTGGACGGCGAGCGCATCCTGGGACGCAAAACGGTTGAGCTGATGACTATCAACCATATCGGCGCGCGCGAGCTCGATATCGTGGTGGGAGCCGGCTATGGTTTTGGACTCGGCTATGCGGTGCGCAAGACGCTCGCTGGCTCGGCCGTGCCAGGTTCGCCGGGGACATTCGGCTGGGGCGGGGCGGCAGGCACTTGGTTCTTCGTCGATCCGGCGGAGGAACTGATCGGTCTCTTCTTCACGCACGTCTTCGGCTATCAATTCTCGCCAAAAGCCGATCTCTTCTTCCGTTTCGAGAAAATGACTTACGAGGCGCTGATCTGATTCGGCGCACATATTCCGGTAAATAGAAATGTCGGTTGTAGCAAGGTCTCCCACGTCATCGCCGATGCGATCTCTGCATTTCTTCTCTTTGAGAACCCTGAAATCTGCTCTACGAGCAGTTAAATCCGTCGATTTCTTTCGGGCACGCGAGATATAAATTCCCGACACTGTCCTAAGCTTCACTCCGACGCCACGATCCAGAACCGACGGGGAAATTGGTAATTCGATTGAATTGCGCTTAACCGGAAAGGATCAGGCAACCACCGGCCATGCTTTGGGCGCTCGGTCCCATGGCTGGTTGGAAGAGTTCGAGTTTTCGGTGCTATAGGATTCGAAGCGGGAGGCTTTCAGATGGCCGACTATAAAATTGAAGGTGAAATCGACAAGCGCTTCGAGGGTGTGCGCAAAGCGTTTACAAGTTGAAGACCAAACCATGGCAGCGCGACACGCTGGTCAACGTCTACTCTACGACCAAAGGTCTCACGGCGACCTGCGCCCATCGTTTGATCGATCAGGGCAAGCTCGATCCCGATGAGCCGGTTTCGAAGTACTGGCCCGAGTTCGCGCAGGCCGGCAAGAAGGATCTGCCGGTGCGCTACATCCTGAGCCATCGCGCGGGCCTGCCCGGGATCACCAAGCCACTGAAGGATGAGGACATCTATAACTGGGACACAATGGCTTCCGCACTGGCCGAGCAGACGCCGTTTTGGCAACCCGGCACCAAGCACGGATACCATGCGATCACTATTGGATGGCTGGTGGGAGAGGTTATTCGGCGCATTAGCGGTAAGGGCCTCGGCACTTATTTCCGTAACGAGATTGCCGAGCCGCTGGGACTCGATGCGCATATCGGTCTTGACGCGAAACATGATCCGCGGGTGACCGACATCCTGCCGGCGCCGCCACCGGAACCCGGCGTACCAAATCTGTTTGAGGAAGCGCAGAAGGATCCCACGGGACCGACTTACGCGGCGTTCATGAATCCTCCCATCCTGACCAAGCCGAACGTGCCCAACTCGCGCGCCTGGCGCGGCGCGGAAATCGGCGGTGCCAATGCGCATACGACGGCGCGCTCGCTGGCGCGTATGTACGGCGCTCTCGCGCGCGGCGGCGAGGTCGATGGCTATCGTATCGTGCGGCCGGAATCGATCGAGCGCTTCTGGGCTGAGCAATCGTTCGGTCCCGACCAGACCCTGATGCAGATGCCGACGCGCTTCTCGATGGGCTTCATGCTGTCGCAGCCTGGGATGGGCTTCGGTCCCAACATCAAGGCGTTCGGGCACCCGGGCGCGGGCGGCTCGCTGGGATTCGCCGATCCGATCAAGAAAGTTGGCTTCGGTTACAC
>JBEKLS010000025.1:0-35226 GCA_050010075.1 Binatus sp. (SeqCode)
ACGAATTCGTCGAGGCGCAGGGCGTGGGCGCGTATCTCGAGGCGAACGCGCGCTACGCGTCGTTGCTTCCTGTTTTTCGCGAACGGATTGGACAGACAACTGATTTCGATCGCGTTGAGCCGCGCGAGTTCTGGCGCCGCGCTGCGCGCGAGGCGCTCGCCGAATCAAACTATGATGCGAATCCATTGATCGACGCGCTGTTCGACGCCGATGGCATCGACGTAGATACGATTGATGATCATCTCAAACGCCTGGCCGAGATGATTCGGCGCGAGTCGAATCCGGAGTTGCTCGCGTCAGCAGCAGTGATGCTCGCGGTGAGCCTGGGTTATTCGCCGTCAGAGGTGATCGGGTAATAGCCTCTCCCTATCAGGGAGAGGCCGACGCGAGACTTTGAGCGTCGGGTGAGGGTCCAAATTCCGAATTTATAAGCGGACCCTCACCCGCGCCGGAGGCGCGGCCTCTCCCTGATAGGGAGAGGCTATGCTTTTCAGTTCGATGCTGGAGCCGCCGGGCTTGCTGGGGCCGCTGGCGCGGCGGGTGCGGTCTTGGGTACGCCGAGGTCGGTGAGGATTTCGATCGCATGCGTGGACGGATCCACACTTGGGTAAACCTTCAGCACCTTGCCGTTCTCGTCGATTACGTACGTGATTCGCCGATCGAGCCCCAAAATCGGAATGCCGTTGGCCGCGCCGTAGGCCTTTGCGATCTTCTTGTCGGGATCGAGCAGGAGCGGGAACGGCAGGCTGTTCTTGCGAATGAAATCCTTGTGCGCGTCTGCAGAGTCCACGCTGCATCCGAGCACGACCAGGCCCGCGTCGGTGAAGCGTGCGTAGCCGTCGCGGAACGCGCACGCCTCTTTGGTGCATCCCGAGGTTTCATCCTTGGGATAGAAATAGAGGATGACCTTCTTGCCGTGGAAGTCGGCGAGCGAGACCGGGGCTTCGTTGTCGCCGGTCACCATCTGGGTCGTGAAAGGCGGCGCGATTTCTCCTTCCTTTACCAGTTCAGCGCGCGCGATTTGCGGACGTAACGCGACGACGGCGACGACAACTACGACTGCGATGAGTGCGACGGTAAACATTTTCATGAGTGTCCTTCCCATTCGGGCCTAACTGCTGAAGGAGTAGGAAAGTTCCCGGCTTCCCTGCGCTGGCCGCGGAACCCTCACCTAACCTCTGCCGAGCAAGGAATCAGACGTAGTAGAGCCAGTCGCGGTAGCGCGGTTCGCGGCCGTGCAGTGTCGCCCTGAAGACTTGTTCCACCTTGGCCGTGATTGGGCCCGGCCTGCCGGATCCTATTTTGCGATCGTCGAGTTCCACGACCGGGGTAACTTCGGCGGCTGTGCCGGTCATGAACGCCTCGTCGGCGATGTAGAACGCGTCGCGGGCGAAGGATTCCTCGCGCACCTCTATCGCGTTGTCGCGGAGAATCGTGATGACGGCGTCGCGGGTGATTCCCGCCAGCACCGACGTGAGCGGCGGCGTGCGCACTATCCCGTCGCGAATGACGAAGACGTTCTCGCCGCTGCCCTCGGCGACAAAGCCCTCGGTGTTGAGCAGCAGCGCTTCATCGTAACCGTTGCGCCGAGCTTCGTAGCCCGCGAGGATCGAGTTGACGTAGTGGCCGGTCGCTTTCGCCGCCGGCATCATCGAGTTGTGATGGAACCTCACGAACGATGAAGTCTTGAGCCGCACGCCCTTTTCGATGCTGTCCTGGCCAAGATACGCACCCCACGGCCACGCGGCGATCGACACGCGAATTTTATTTCCGCGCGCCGACAATCCCATCTCGCCTTCTCCGAAAAACACCAGCGGCCGGATGTAGCATTCGGCAAACTTGTTGATGCGCACGACGTCGGCGCATGCCTTGAGCAGTTCCTCCTGGCTGTAGGGCACCTCCATCTCGACGATGTGGCCGGAGTCGACGAGGCGGCGGATGTGCTCGCGGGCGCGGAAGATCGCGGAGCGGCCGTCGTCGCTCTTGTAGCATCGCATCCCTTCGAAAACCGCGAGGCCGTAGTGCAGGCTGTGGCTCAGGACGTGAATGGTGGCCTCGTCGTAGGGAACCATCGCGCCGTCCATCCAGATTCGATCTGAGCGGAGACTGTTCGCAGGCATAGTGGAGTCAAAAGTAGTCGAAGGTGAGCGGTTAGTCGATGGGTTTAAAAATACCTAACCCCTGACCCCTTCCCGCGCGGGAAGGGGAACAAGACATCTTGGATCTAGCGAGTTTTTCTAAGCGACTATGCGGTCGGAGAAGCCGGCTACGTCGTAGCTCATTATCAGTAGATCGCGCGCGCGGCCGCGGCGGTCCTCGACCCAGTCCGCGAGCATCGCCTCGACCTGGAAGCCCAGGTGCTCGAAGGCGGCGCGCGCCGCGGTCTGCTCGGTGGTCATCTGCGCGGTGATCTTTTTGAGCCCCAGCGAGCGCGCCAGATCGAATACTTCAGCGGCCAGCCGCCGGCCGAGTCCCGCGCCGCGAAAACGCGACGAGGTGATAATCCGGATTTCGCCGACCCGCCGCGTCCATCGCGCCTGATCCAGATGGACGCTGGCGTAGGCCGCCAGCTCGCCGTCAACCTCGGCCAGCAGCGTGATGGTGTTGCCGTTCTTGATCGCGTCGACCCAGCTGTTGACGACGTTGCGGTCGGTAATGTCGGTGCGCAGGAAGAGCAGGTCATCGGCCGGGAGATCCTTGGCGAACTCGATGATCTTGTCGGCGTCCTCGGGTTCCATCACGCGAATCGTGGCGCTGTGGCCGTCGCGCAGTCTCAGCTGAATCGGATAGGGGCGATTGGTCTTGATTTGCTCGGCCATCGGAACCTCCACGGGGCGACTGGGTGCGCAAGCGCTGCCGTCCACAATGCCGGTACGGCGAGCTTGATCCCCGCGAACCGCTATCCTTGATCAGAGCGGCCGATCCGGCAAGCGTAGCAGCAATAAATTTCGGCTTGCACTTTGGCGGCGATGCCTGCAAAGCTCAGCATTCCGCGGCATCGTCATTTCCAGGATTTTCTCCGCTGGGACGGGGCATCGCGCCGCAGCCCGGAACCGGTGAAAGTCCGGCTCGGAGGTGAGTTCGAATGGCCGAAAAATCCACAGTTCCACCCGCCTCGAGCTATCGGCTGTCGACGCAGGACGCGACCTTTATCTACGGCGAGTCGCAAAGCGGCCCGCTGCATATCGGATCGATCGGGCTGTTCGAGGGGCGCATCGATTTCAACGCGCTGCTGGGGCATTTCGAGGAGCGCATGCACCTCGTGCCGCGCTATCGGCAGCGTCTGATCGAGGTGCCGCTGAATTTTGCGCACGCGATGATGGAAGACGACCCGGAGTACGCGCTCGACAATCACGTCCATCTGCATGAGCTGCCCGACGCGATGAGCGAAGCCGATGCGCTGGCCGAAATGATGCGCGTCTTCCAGAAGCCGCTCGACCGCAAGCATCCGCTGTGGGAACTGCACGTGTTCGAGAACCTGGACGGCGGTCGCACGGCGCTGATGTGGAAGGTGCATCATTGCCTGGTCGACGGCGTGTCGGGGGTCGAGCTGCTGAAGGTGATGTACGACTTTCGCGCGGAGCCCGATGATATTCCGCAGCCGGAAGAACCGTGGGTAGCGGCGCAGCCGTCGAGCCTGGTGCGGCGATTCGCAGAGGCTGTGCGCGCGCAGATTCAGGGTGCGGTGAACTCGACGATCAACGCGGCGGTCGAAGCGATCGAGGACCCGGCATCGGTGACCGAGCGAGCGCGGCAGCTTGGCGAGGCGTCGCGGGTGATGACCGAGCTGGCGACGCGGCGAATAGTGGCGACGCCATGGAACTCGACGCCGGTCACGCAGGATCGAATAGTCACATGGACGCGTCAAACCTTCGCGGACTTTCGCGCGATCAGATCTGCCTTCGGCGGATCAGTCAACGACGTCGTACTGACTATGTTGACCGAGGGCGCCGCGCGCTATCTGGCGCATCATGGGTACGCCGTCGAAGGACAGCAACTGTGTATCGGGTGTCCGGTCAACGTGCGTCACAAAGATGAAAGGAGTTCGCTGGGAAACCGGGTCTCGATGATGTTTCCGACCGCGCCGGCGGCGCCGATGGATGTCGTCGAGCGGCTGAAGTTGATCCATGAGGAGACCGAGCGAATCAAGGCGGCCGGGTCCGCGCAGGCTCTGGAAGCCATGATGCAGCTCAGCGACGCGATTCCGCCGAGCCTTATCGGACCGGCCTCGCGCGCGACAACCACAATGCTGGACGTCGCCGGACGGATGGCGAAGTGGACCAACTGGAAGCCGCGTCCGGACGGCTTCGGGCTGCCTGCCTTTGGAATAAACTTTATCGCGACCAACGTGCCGGGCGTGCAGGTGCCGCAATATATTAACGGTCACGTCTGCCTGGACATGATACCGCTGGTGCCGCTCGGCGCGACGATGGGGTATGCAGTCGCAATACTCAGTTACTATCGAAGTTTATATTTCGGACTGATGGCGGACCCCCGCGTGATGCCCGATGTCGCGCTGATGAAGGCCTTCGTCGATGACGCGTTCGCGGAGCTGAAACGGCGCTGCGCGGAAAAATCCGCGGAGAAAGCGGAGCAGGAGCCCGAGCGAAAGAGCGCCAGCGGAGGGTAGGACGGGGAAGGTAAATTAAACGTGAAACCCGCGATGGGTTTCACACTTCCTTCGGCAGGGGTGACCCCTGCACCCAGTCTTAAGAAAAGATGCGGGACTTCGTCCCGGTTAGAACGAGTTGGGGGCTGCTCTTCCGAATCTCTCGCCCGTTATTTCACGGGAGAGGTTAGGTGAGGGTTCTGCGGCGCATTCTCTCAGGCTGAAATTTGTCGAGGTCGACCTATGCGGTGCGAATGGGCGCGCAATGATTTGGCGATTCGCTACCACGATGAGGAGTGGGGCGTGCCAGTGCATGACGAAGCGCGATGGTTCGAGTTCATCACGCTCGAAGGCGCGCAGGCCGGGCTCAGCTGGGACACAATATTGCGCAAGCGCGAGGCCTATCGAACTGCGTTCAAGGATTTCGAGCCGGCGCGGGTTGCGAAGTTCGGCGATCGCGACGTCGCCAGGCTGCTTGCGGACAGCGGAATCGTTCGCAATCGGCTGAAGATCAATTCGACGATTGGCAACGCGAAAGCTTTCATCGCGGTGCAGAAAGATTTCGGCAGCTTCGACGACTACGTCTGGCGCTTCGTCGGCGGGCGGCCGCGGATTAACAAGTGGCGCGTGATGAAACAGGTGCCGGCGCGCACGGCTGAGTCGGATGCGATGAGTAAGGATTTGATCGGGCGCGGATTCAAGTTCGTAGGCTCGACGATCTGCTACGCGATGATGCAGGCGACCGGGATGGTGAACGATCACCTCGTCGATTGCGACAGGTACAAGGCGCTGTCGCGCGCGCCAAAGAGGTGAACGGGTGACGAGGCGTAGGATTTGCCGCGCTTGACTATAACGAGGTTGCGATTGCCGTGGTCGGAGGTCAGGACGGGCTCGAAGTCGAGCGCCTCGCCCTGATGGGTCTTCCAGACGTGCGCGGGCATGATGATGAAACCGGCGGGCGCGTCGCCGAGGCGGCCCGCGAGCACGGGGGCGTCGCGATCCAGGTAGAAGAGTAGCGGCGCGACCTCTTCGTGAAATCCATAGAGGTAGAGCGGGTCAGTGGGTGCGACGACGCGGGCGATTTCTTCAGCGGCCGGCCGGAACGAATCGTCCTGGCAGGTCCGCACCTCCTCGCGCGGTATGTAGATAAAGTTGAAGACGACCAGCCCGGCGCATAGTGCGGCGAAGCTCCAGGCCGCCGCGCGCCGCAAACTGATCGGCGGGACCGTGACGATCCACCATGCGAGAATTACCGCGGCGGCCGGCCATACCGGCAGCAAATAAGAGCGTCGCTTGTAGGCTGCGATACTGAAGAAGACGACGGTGGCGAAATAGAATATCGCGAAGAGGCGAACGGCGGAGCGCGCTCGATTGGCGTCGGCAGGGCTGTCGGGACCAGTGACTAACGGACTGAGTAATGCGTAAACGGCGGCGACCGGGAGTATCAGGCTCAGCGGAGCGGAGTTGAGCAGGGCGGGTTTCAGGTAGTACCACGGCGCCATCGCGCCCAGCGATCCGAAGAAGCGGCCGACGTTCTCGGTGTCGAGCTGCCGATTGAGGAAGGCGTAGCGCCCGCCGAAGTAGCAGGCAAGATACCAACTCGAAGCGATCGCGGCGCCGAGGATGATCGCACCCGGATCGAGCATCGTGAGGATCTGCCGGCCGCGGCGCTCGGCGAACATGAAAATGAGGATCGAGACGCCGGGAAGAATTGCGCCGACGGGGCCCTTGGCGAGCACGGCGAAACCGAGAGCTGCGGCCAGTGAGTAGAGCGCCGGCAGGTTGGATTCGAAACGAGCTTCGCGCCCGTCCAATGCCGCGTCGCGCGGCAGCCATCTTAGAAAAGCCAACAGCGAGAGGGTTTCGAAGAAGGTCAGCGTCATGTCGACGCGGCCGAAGCGGGCTTGGCTGATGTACTGATACGAGGCGGCGAGCGCCAGCCCGGCGAGGACGGCGGCGTCGAGACCGAGGATTTGGTACGCAAAGATCATAATGACGAGCGCGCCGGCGATCGCGTACAGCGCGGACGGCAGGCGCAGGTTGGCGGCGGTCACCTTGCGGATATCGAACAGGCGATCGATCGCGAGCGCGGTCCAGTGGAACAGCGGCGGCTTGTACATCGGGACGTTGCCGTTCTCGACCGGGAACAGGACAGACCCGTGCTCGACCATCTGCTGGACGAAGACGCCTTCGACCGCCTCATTGCCGGTGCATACGTCGCCCGCGCCCAGTCGATGGAGAGTCAGGACCGCGATGACGAGAGCGATCGCCACGATGGCGGCGGCCGGTGGGACTTTAGCGAACATTCAAATTCAAAACTCAGTTGGCCGTCGCCCAATACTCAGTCGCAATAGTCAGTCGAGTTCGGTGCGAAATATACTAAGACTGTCGATGCGCGAGGAGTCGTAGCCGCGCCACTTGGCCGCGGAAACGTCGCGAGCGCTCACCCGTTTGAAGCCGTGGCGGGAGAAGAAGCCGGCGACGCGATCGTCGCTGGTGCAGGCGAACACGTATTTGAGGCGGCGGGCTTCGGCTTCCTTGAGGATCTCGCGCACCAATACCGCGGCGACACCTTCGCCCTGGAAACGCGTCAGGGTGTACATCGCGGTGATCTCGCCGCATCGATCGCGGCGGTAGGGCTCGGTCAGCAGCGAGCAGATTCCGGCAAGGTGCTCGTCGCCGATTCGGTAGCCGTAGCATGATGGCAGGATCTGCGCGATTTGTTCGGGCGTGCGCGGCAGCAGGTGGCCTTCAGTCTGACCGCGCACGATGAGCGCTTCGACTTCCTCGAAGTCGTCGATGGAAACGGGGCGGACGAAGCCGTATTGCATTTCCGTGAACAGGGTTCCGGCGCCGATGAAGCTGAAGAGTTCCTCGTAAACGTCGCCGGGCGCGACCAGGTTGACGGAGCCGACGCCGTCTTCGAGCGCGTCGAGAGCGGCGCGTACGATGGCTCTGCGAGCACGCGAGCGGAGATTGCGCATCGTGCGGCCGATGCGATGTTCCTCGACGAACGAGAGCGTGTTGCCGTTCTTGTCGATAAGTCCGCCGCCGCGATCGAGCAGCAGGAGCTTGAAGACGCGCAGGCGGCTGGCGAGCTCGCGCGCGAAGACAGTGAGATCATCGGCGTCATCACGGCTCATCGAGGCGACGACGATCGAGCCTGCGCGAAGTCGCGCCCAGATCTCGGCGACGGCGGAATCCGGTGGGTACGGGCGCGAGCGGAGTCCGTCGGACGGATTGAAAACCGGCGGCGGTTCTTTGGGAGCGAGGCGGCCCAACCGGCGCATCAGCTTCGGCAGTGCGCTCGGCGAAACGATCACGACGCATCGGGTTTGATTACGCCGCAGCTCGCGAAGTGTGAGAAGGAGAGAATCGAATTCCGAAATCCGCTGCCCGGCGGGAGGAATCAGCGCGAACAGCAGGCTCTTGCCGTAGAATTCCTCGAGATAAAAAGTCTTCTCGGTGAAGATCGGCGCGCTCTGGCGAGCTTTGTCGGCGAAGTCGCCGAGATTGATAGCCGAGAAGTCGCTCATCGGATGCGCCCCGAATAGCGGAATCCGGGCAACTTGATCCCTAACGCCTTTCCTTGAGGGAAGGTGAACAATCGCGCGGGAAGCCTCCGCGAAGTTGGAGTTCGGGACGTTTTCAATTCGGCTACGCGGGCTGGGACTTGGCCGGCGAAATGTCGCTCGCGGCGACGTCGGGTGGACAGACGGGCGGCGATGGACGCGACGCAGCTATTTCGGCGAGCGACGTGTCGGAGAAAACTTCGAGCAGCACGCGCTGGCCCTTCTCCCACACGCGATACATGCGGCAGGTCGGCTGCAGTGCGCATGAGCTGCTGCCGTCGGTGCACACATTGAGCGTGATCGGACCTTCGACCGCCTCGATAATATCGCGAAAGGTGACGGTGTCCGCCTTGCGCGCGAGTTGATAGCCGCCGCCGGGACCGCGGCGCGCGTGGACGAGCCCGCGTCGCATCAGATCGCGAATTACTTTTTCGAGATAGTACTTCGGGATCTGCTCGCGACTGGCTATTTCCGTCCCGCGCGCCACGCCCGCCGGATGATCGGCAAGGTAGATCATCGCACGCAGGGCGTACTCGATCTTGCGCGGTATCTGCATCAGGCTCATGCGTTTCTCAATCGCTCACTATACTCACGACGCGAGCGCGGGCGTCGCCCGAATCGCTAGAATCTTCTCGACATACTTTACCAGCATGTCGTTCTCGATGTTGACGCTGTCGCCGGGCTGCTTGAAGCCGAGCGTGGTCGAGCGCAGCGTGTGCGGAATCACCTCGACCGAGAAGTTGTTGTCCTTGATCGAAAATATGGTGAGACTGATGCCGTCGATGCCGACCGAGCCCTTTTCGACCAGGTAGCGCGCCTGCGCCGCTGCCACCTCGAAGGTGAAAAGTTTTGAGTCGCCCTCGGGCTTGATCGACACGACGCGGCCGATGCCGTCGACGTGGCCGGAGACGAGATGGCCGCCGAGCAGCTTGCCCAGCGTGAGGCATCGCTCGAGATTGACGCGACTGCCGGGTTTCAAATCGCCCAGCCCGGTACATCGCAGGGTTTCGGCGGAGACGTCCATCGCGAAGCGGCCGGGGCTCTTCGAGATCACGGTCAGGCACGCGCCGTTAACGGTGATCGAGTCGCCGATTGTGATTTCAGAAACCGGCAGCGAGGTATGAATGGAAATTACTGCCCCTTGGTCGGTCGGCTTAAGGCTTTCGACGGTTCCGAGGTCTTCAATAATACCGGTGAACATCACTACTCCTGTCGGACGCTTGCGCGGCGGGGAGAAATCTCCAGAAAAATCATATCTTTTTGGCGGTGAGCTGCGCAACTAAGGATTAAGAGGAAGCGGGTTACCCCTGCTAAACTGTTGCGGAATGAGTACTGCAAAAAATAAAAAACTGAAGGCGCTGCTGTTCGACTTTGGCGGCACGCTGGCGTTTCTCGATTTCGAGTTGCTCGCTCGTGAATTCTCTCGCGAAGGGCGCAAACTCGATCCACTTGCGCTCGAGCATGCGGAGTACGCAGGGCGCGCGGCGATCGATCGACACCTGATGAGCGCGGCGAAACCGCAGGCCGACAACCCCGCGTATGAGCATTTTTTTCGCGGCTGGATGACGGCGGCGGGAATCCCGGAAGAGGAATTTCAGGAGTGCGCGGTGAAGTTCGGCGCGATACATCGCGAGGCCTCGCTTTGGCGCGTCGTGCGGCCGGGCACCTTCGAGGCGCTCGAAGCGTTCAAGTCGGCGGGCTACAAGCTTGCGATCGTGTCGAACGCGGAGGGTCAGGTCGCCGGGGATGCGAAACGATTCGGGCTGGCGGATTACTTCGACGAGATCATCGACTCGCATATCGTCGGCGTCGCGAAGCCTGACCCGCGGATCTTTCAGATCACACTCGAACGGCTTGGCGTCACTGCCGACGAGGCTAAATTTACAGGTGACATCTACTCGATCGACGTCGCGGGCGCGCACGCGGCCGGAATCGAAGCGCGGCTGATCGATCAACATCAGCGCTACACATGGGTCGAGCACGAGAAGATTCGGCATATCCGGGAGCTGCATCGGATTGATTGAGAGGAAGATTCGGCTATGGGCGTGATTAGAGATCAGTCGGAGAAAATGTTTACTGGTGCGATTACCACCCGCCAGTTCCATCCGCTGCTACCGACCGGCGAGTACGAAGAAATCGCTGACGGCGTGATGTTCTACCGTTGGTTTGCGAATGTGACGGCGGCCAAAACGCGCGAAGGACTGGTGCTGATCGACACCGGCGGCTACTTCAACCAGGACGCTACGGTGAAGCTGCTTCGGCAGTTCTCGCCGGACCGCGTGAACACCGCAATCTACACGCACGGGCATGTCGATCATGCGTGCGGGATGCCGGCGATTGTGGCGGACGCGCAGAAGAACAAGGTCGCGCGGCCACGCGTCGTGGGGCATCGCGCAGTCGCGGCGCGGTTCGATCGCTACAAACGCACCGCCGGCTATAACACAGTAGTCAACACGCGGCAGTTCAACCGTCCGGCGGCGTGGCCGACTGAGTATGTATATCCGGATACCTACTTCGATAGTCAGTTGAATGTGGTTGCGGGCGACGACAAATACGAATGCCATCATGCGCGCGGCGAGACCGACGACCATTGCTGGGTCTATATTCCGCAGCGCAAGGTGCTGTGCACCGGAGATTTGATCATCTGGGCGGCGCCCAATGCGGGCAATCCGCAGAAGGCGCAGCGCTATGCGCGCGAATGGGCCGAGGCGCTGCGCGTGATGGCGCGGTTGGGCGCGGAAGTACTCGTGCCGGGGCACGGCTATCCGGTGTTTGGCGCGATCAAGGTGCGCCAGGTGCTGAACGACACCGCTAACTATCTGCAAAGTTTATACGATCAGACTATTGCACTGATGAATGACGGCGCGGCGCTCGACGAGGTGATTCACACCGTGAAGCCACCGGCCAATTTGGCGGAGAAGCCGTGGCTGCAGGCGGTGTACGACGAGCCCGAGTTTATCGTGCGTAATATCTGGCGGCTCGAGGGCGGATGGTACGACGGCACGCCGTCAAATCTTAAACCCGCGGCCGACGGCGAGCGTGCGCGCGAAATCGCGGCGTTGGCTGGCGGAGTCGCACCTATCCTGGCGCGCGCGAATGAGAAACTCGCGGCTGGAGAAATAGTGCTCGCGTGCCATCTGGCGGATTGGGCAGTCGCGGCGGCGCCTGAGGACAAGGCGGCGCATGAAGCACGGATGAGAATTTACGCGGCGCGCGCCGATCGCGAGGAGTCGACGATGGCGCATGGGATCTTTCGCTCGGCAGTGGTCGAGTCGGCAGCGAAGGCGGGAGTCGAGGCGCCGGAGGATAAGCGCAGCGCGTAAATTAGTCGGAGTCTCTTTGTACTATGTGAGTAATCGCCGTAGGTAGTGCATTCAGGCTCGTCTTGAGAAACGAGGGCTGTAGATTCAGATTCTTTAGCGCGTCGAGGCGATGCCAGCGGAATATCAGTTGCGTTCCGTTCTCTTCTTGTCCGTAGAATTCCTTGTTGAGATCCAGATCGACCGCTTTCGGCGGCGTTACCAGATAGTAGAATCCGAGCTCGTGATGGCGCTTGCCCTCGAGAGTGAAAAAGTTTTCCACCACCCAGACCAGGCGCTCGATTGCGACATCCATACCGGTTTCCTCGCGCATCTCGCGGACAACCGCGGCTTCGGCCAACTCGTTGATTTCGACGTGTCCGCCGGGAAGGAACCAGAAGTCGTGAGGTTCGACGCGAAGCGCCAGAATGTGATCGCGATGAATTGCGATCGCGGCAACGCGGAAATCGAATTGCCAGCCGCTGCGCTCGAACGCGATCATTGTAATGGCTGCGGTGGCATCGTCAGTTTGCCGAGGACTGCGGGCGCGCGCGCGCCGGTGACGGTGGGTATGTTGCCCTGGCGGCCGCGCAGCATCTGATAGCCCAAGATCGCGAACGCGACTGCCTCGAGCGCGTCGCCGTCGACGCCGGCGTCGGCAGCGGTGATCACTTCGATCTCGGGAAACTCGGCCTTGACCATACGCATCAGGGTTGAATTCTGAGCGCCGCCGCCGGTGACGATCAACTGGTCGAAGGGACCGCGCGGAAGGATGAAGCGGCGGCATGCGTCGGCGATCGAGCGCGCTGTGAATGCCGTGACCGTCGCGACGAGATCGTAGTCCACGATTTTCATGCGGCGAGCATCGGCGACGATGCGATCGAGTAGGCGCGGGCCGAATTCTTCGCGGCCAGTCGATTTTGGCGACCGCCGCTTCAAATAAGGATTCTCCATCAGCCTGGCGAGCAGGGGTTCGTTGACCTGTCCGCGCGCGGCGATACGCCCGCCGCGATCCATCCGTAGACGTCCACCCGAAATTCGCGAAGCGAGCGCGTCTATCAGGCCGTTGCCCGGGCCGGTATCGAACGCGATCAGATCGCGGTCGCCGAGGCGCGCGTTGGGCGGAATATAGGTCGCGTTGCCAATGCCGCCGATGTTCTGTACGACGCGTCCGCGTTTGGGATCGGCGAACAGCCAGAGATGAGCGAGCGGCGCGAGCGGAGCGCCCTCGCCGCCGAGCGCGAGATCCATAGTGCGGAAATCGGCGACGACGGGAACGCCGGTAGTCGCTGCGATGACGGCGGACTCGCCGAGTTGCATCGTCGAGGCGAGCTGTCCGTGAGCGGCACGACGCGGCGGCAGATGAAAAAAAGTATGGCCGTGCGATCCGATGAACGCCACGTCGGAGATTGCGACGCCCGCGTACTTTGCTATATCGACGGCGGCGCGGGCGAACTCGCGCCCGAGCGCGAAGTTAAGCGCGGAAATCGCGCCGGCGCCGATTTTTTCATCGGCCGAAGCGGCGAGCAATTCCTTGCGAAAGCGGGCGGGGTAGCGTGAAGTTCGAAACGCAATCAAGCGCGCGGGCGGACGGGAATCCTCGTCGAGCGCGACAATCGCAGCGCTGACACCATCGTGCGACGTTCCGGACATCAAGCCGATCGCGAGGATTTTGCCGCGACCCAGCTTAATCGTTATTGCGCTCATCCGTATCCACGTCCGCATCGTCGGAGTCGTCGTCGCCGAGCGATTCCTGCGAATCGTCGGGCCGCGTTAATCGAAGCAGGTCGGCACCCGCGAGCAGCAGACGCCATCCGGCGGGAAAATCCAGCGAGCCGGAGTCGTCGTGCGATTCGGGAATTATGATCACCTTGCGTCCGCGATGCCATTGCACGAGCAGCATCTGGTGACCGAGCTGGCGGCCGCTGATGCGATCGATCGAGAAGTCGCCGAACATCGTGGTGGTCTGCAAATCCGAGAATGCGGCACGCAGCATCGCTTCGTCGCAGCGACCGGCGCGCGCGAGCGCAGCGGCGGTCAACAGACCGGCGGCGTAAATCTGCGCGGCAGGGTAATCGGGAGTATCGGCGGATCCCGCCGTGCGCATCCGGCGTGCAAATTCGGCGGGCGCCGGACCGAGCGCGGGCTGCAGCTCGATCGAATCCTCCCATTGAGACGGGCCAATGATTCCATCTGCGAGGTCGCCCAGGTCCGACGCGAAGCGGCGCACGCCGGCTGCGACGCATCCAAGCACCGGGATGTTGAGACGGGAAGACGCAACCGCGCGCATCACGGCGAGGTCGTGTTCGTAGCTGCCAGCGCTCGCCAGTGCGTTGACGCGATTGCGGGTGAGCGCGGGAAAGAGCCGCGAGGGCGTCGAGTCGGGGTCGAAAGCGCCGTTCCATTTCACCCGGACGCGGACTCCGCGGCGCCGCGCGGTGCGTTCATCGGCGGCGCGCTCGAAGCCGGCGGCGACCGAACGAGCGAAAGCCGACTTCGTCGCGACGATAGCGACGCGCTTGCGCCAGAGTTTCAACTGAGTGAGTAATCGAACGAAGCCGCGCAAATAGTCACTGGCGGGACTGAGTATTCCAACGATTAGCTTGTAGCCGCGTTCGTATAGTTCGTCGCCGGCGCCGCCGTGATTGACGAAGAGCCGGCCGGATTGCTCGACGATAGGCGCAGCGACGCGCGCGAGGCGATTTGAGTACGGGCCGAAGATGATATCGGCGCGGCGTCCGGCGCACAGCGAGCGATAAATTTCGGCGCATCGCGCGGGATCGCTCGCATCGTCAAGGCATTCGAGTGCGAACTCGCAGCGCTCGCCGTCGACGCTGAAAGCGTTACTGGCGTTGGCGTCGGCGACGAACAGGCGTATCGCGAGCTCGGCCTGCCGTCCCATCGGGGAGTATTCGCCGGTGAGAGAGAGCGACAGGCCGATGGTGATTTTCACGGCGGAAAAGGCGCGGCGTCAGGTTGCGACTTCGGCGATGCCGCCCTTGATAACGGCTTGGCCGTCGGGATTGAAAGTCTCGTAGGCGAAGATTTTGCGGCCGTCGCGCTCGCCGTCGGCCCAGACTTTGGTGGTGATCGTCTGGCCGGGCAGAACGGGGCGCGAGAAGCGCACGCGCAGGCGCTTGAGGCGAGTCGGATCGCCGGCGCACAGCCTGTCGATCGCGATCTTCGACGTAAACGCCATCGTGCAGAGCCCGTGCACGATGATACCCGGCAGACCCGCCATCTTAGCGATGTTTTCGTCAACGTGGATCGGATTGGGATCGCCCGAGGCCTCGGCGTAGCGGAAGGTCTGATCCTTGTCGATGGTTTGCGCGACAGAAAAGAGCGGATCGCCGCGATCGGGCTCGACGGCGCGCGGTTCCGAGGCCGCGGCATCGCGGTTTCGCGCGCCGCGAATGAAAATAATGAAAAGGGTTTTCTGAACGGGCTGGCCTTGCTGGTTGGCGGCGTTCAGTTCGATGGTCATGGTCTCGCCGGTAGTCTTCGCTTCGATCGAAATGATTTTCGCGGTCGCCGTGATGACGTCGCCGGGGCGAATCGGATTTGGAAATTCCATGTCCTGCTCGCCGTGAACGAGGCGGAGCAGGTCAACGTGCAGGTCGGAATCCATCATGGCCTTCATCAGCGCGCCCCACGTGACGGTGACGCCGAACATCGGCGGCGCGATGATGCCGCCCGCGCGGTTCGCGTCGAAGAACGCGCGGTTGTCGTCATTGTATGCGCGCGCGTAGCGCTGGAGCGCATCGAGGGTGACGTCGGTAGTGACCGCAGGAAATTCGCGGCCCACGCAGGCATTGTTCAGCGGCATCGATTGGCTCCGATAGCGGTACTTCGAAATTTCCGGCAGTCGCGACTAGCTTATCTCAAGCCCGCCGACGAATACGGACTTCAACTCTAGCGCCCGGCTGAGCACGATTAAATCGGCGCGCGCGCCCGGCTGAAGGCGGCCGCGATCGAGCGCGCCGACGAGATTTGCCGGGTTGGTCGAGGCCATCACGGCCGCGTCGCCGATGCTGACGCCGGCCTTGTCGACCATGATGCGGACGCCGTCGAGCATCGAGATGATGCTGCCCGCCAGCGTGCCGTCGTCGAGGCGGGCGGCGCCGTCGCGAATCGTCGCGCGAGCGCGTCCGACAACATTTTCACCACCGGAAGTTTGTGCGAGCGCGACCTTATCGGTCACGAGGATCATCCCGTCCTTGCCGCGAGCGTTGAAGGCCAGCCGCAGCATCGCGGGATGCACGTGGACGCCGTCGGGGATGACTGCGGGCATTGCGGGTGAGGGCGCGAGAGCGGCGGCGATGACGCCGGGATCGCGGTGATTCAACGGACGCATCGCATTGAACAGATGCGTGAACATCCGCGCGCCAGCGTCGATGCCGGCGTTCGCCTCGTCGAGCGTCGCGTTGGTATGGCCGATGGACACGACTACGCCGCGCGAGTTCAACCGCCGAATCGCGTCGAGCGCGCCGGGCAACTCAGGCGCGAGCGTGATCAATCGGAGTGCGCGCATCGCGAGCACGCGATCGAGTGCGTCGCCGCGCGGCTCGAGGTTGAGAGTGGGATGCGCGCCAAGGCGGTGAGCTGAAATGAACGGGCCCTCGAGATGCATCCCGAGGATGGCGGCCGCGCCGTCGGAGTCGTGCTGTGAATTTTCGAGCGCGGTCGCAATCGACTCATGAGCGCGCGCGATTTTTTCCAAGGGCGCAGTGACGGCAGTCGGCATCCACGCGGTGGTACCTTCGCGCGCGAGGTGCCGGCTTAAAGTTGCGAGCGCGCCGACGGGCGCGTTCATTACGTCTATGCCGTGCGAGCCGTTGACCTGGAGATCAACAAATCCGGGCAGGATGTAATCGTCGCCGCCGCCTGGGACGGGATCGAGCGCGCTGATCCGATCGCTGAACGCGAGGCGTCCGCGGACGAGCGAGCCGTCAGGCCTCGCGATCACACCCGACAGCCCGGATGTTCTCGATCCGGTCAATTCGCGCCGAATCGCTCTGCGAGCAGTCGCGAGAAGCGCGGCAGATAAACCAGGTCGAAGGTCTCTTCCTTGCCGGGAAACATCGTGACCGCGGCGCCCTTGAGCGCCAGCACGTGCTCCCAGCCCTGTTCGAGCGTCATCTCGTTGTCCTGCGCGATGGTGGCGAAAGTCAGCTCGACCAGGAAACGCAAGCGCCGCATCATCTTGTTCTCATGCTCGATTTTCGATGCACGGTCGTCGTCGGCCATGAGTTCGTTCTCCGTGTGGGACGGTCCACCATCATCATATATCATCGAAACGAGAGGTGACCATCGGAAATTCCGCCGACTTGTCTCGACTGTCCGAGGATGCCAACCTCTAACGCGCCGTGAGTCCCGTCCGCCTCAAAAGCAGCTTTATCTATCTCGCCAATGCGGTAAACGATCTGCGCGGCAACTGGTCGGTGCTGGCTGTCGTGCTGGCGCCGTTGCTGCTGGCGGCAGCGCTGTGCCTGCTGCCGGACGCGCTGAATCTGCAATATCGCCTCGCGACGACGTTCGAACCCGGCTCGCAAAATATCAGCTACGCGCAGGTGGATAGCGCAGACTCGCCATCGCCGAGCAAGCCAGCTCCCACTCCCGCACCGACGACGACGCCGCTGCAGGAACCGCAGCCGTTCGCGCCGTGGGTCACGACCACGCTGCATTCGATCGTCGGCTTGCTCACGCTGCTGGTGACGCTGGTTACGTTGAGCGAGCTCAAGCGGATCCAGGCCGGAATTCGCGAGCCGACGGTTTTCCACGAGGCGATCGAAGTTTACCGGCGCTCGATTTGGCTGGCGCCGGGATTCATCTGGATAACGATTCTGCAACTGCTGGCGCCGGCCGCCGGATTATACCTGTTCGAGTTGTCGTCGAGTTACATGCCGCAGCTCGACGTGTGGGCATACGTCGGGCTGGTGTTGATGATCATGCTTGGCGCGATCCTGTACGCGTGGTTGTACTTCGCGCAGTTCGCGCTGGTCTTCGACGGCAAACATAGCTGGCATGCGCTGTTGTTCAGCCGCGACCTGGTGCGCAAGCGGTTCTTCAAGGTTGCTACGCGGATCGTGGTTTTTCTCGCGATGTGGTCGGGATTCACCTCGTGGGCCGCAGGCGCGTTCGTGGTGGTAAGCTTGCTGTTCGGACCGGTCGGTGTGGTGACGGGCTTTCTCGGCACAACGATTTTTCTGGTCGCGCTGGCAGAGATCAGCGTCAACTTTGCCACCACCGCATTCCTGGTCGCGGCCGGCCTGCGACTCTACCAGGATTTGCGCGAGCCGCCGGCGGCGGAGCGCGTCGATTCACCCGCGCAAATCGCGATGCAACCGACGGCGCCGCTACCGCAGGCCGCGCTGTAGTCAGGCGGCGAGGCGGGAGAGCGCGCGAATCGTCACGTGAATCGCGGGCAGGCTCGGCGCCGGCTGGGTCTTCAATTCGTCGAACAGCCGTGCGAGTTGCGCAAATCGATCGGCGCGAACGCGCTTCAACTGTTCGATCGATTCATCGACACTTGTCTGAGGATTATCGGCGATCGTGTCGAGCACTGCGCCGGATAGCGCGATACGCGCGGCGCGAAGTTCGGTCGCGAGCTCGTTGGCAGCGCGCCGCTCCCAGCGATCGTCGGTGCCGATCGATTGAAGTGCCTCTTCGAGAATCGCGAAATTGAGCTGCGCGCTCAATTGGAAATACGCCTGCGCCGCTTTGACGGGTTCGATTTCGCGGGCGAAGCTCAGGCTCAACACGCTCAGGATATGATCGGCGAAGGCCAGGCGCGCGAGGCCGTGCGCCAGTTCGCCGTC
The DNA here is from genome assembly GCA_050010075.1 of Binatus sp. (SeqCode). GTDB lineage: Bacteria > Desulfobacterota > Binatia > Binatales > Binataceae > Binatus. The sequence goes on from JBEKLS010000025.1 coordinate 18,299, forward strand.
GAGCACGTTGACGCGCAGCTCGCGATAGAGGCGCTCGAAGCGGTCGCGCTCGCCGCCCGCGAGCATCGACTCGAACTCGCTGGATAGAATCTCGAACTCGGGCTTGAAGCGGATCACCGCGGCGCCGATCGAAGTCGCCGGCTCCAGTTCGGTGAGTGCCCATCCCGTCGCGCTGTTGCACGCGCGCCCGAGCGCGAGAAATGCACCCAGCTCGGATTCGGCCGCGGTGGTCGCAGTGTTGCGCTTGAGATCGGCTGCGCGCTGGTGAATCGCAAGCACGTCGGTCACGATCACCCACGCCCGGACAACGTCCTCGGCCGCAACGCCGCGGTCGCGCACATGCGCGAAGACAAATATCGATCCGGCCTGATCGACCAGTTCATTGACGGCGCGCGTCGCGATCAACTCGTGGCGCAGGCGATGCGTGCCGACGTCGGCATGCTCCGCGAGCGAGGGCGGGAAGTAAGGCTGTAGGAAACGCCCGACGAGATACGAATCGTCAACCAGCACAGTGGTTTCAAGCCGCTCGATGAGATCGATCTTGGTGTAGGCGGTCGCTAGCGCGAGCTCGGGGCGGGTGATGCCGGCGTAGCGCGCGTGGCGATCGTGCAGGGCCTCGCGCGGAGGTATCGCCGGTTCCATCCCGGTCAGGATGCGCCGATCCTCGATGGCCTGGAGATGGTCGCGAAACTCGTTCAGATGCGTGCGGCTGCGGAGTTGCTCGAGGCTGAGCGAGAGCACCTGGTCGCGATTATCGGCGATGACGCGGTCGGCGACTTCGTCCGCGCATACCGCCAGCGCGTGGTTGCGCCAGTCGAAAGTCATCTCGCCGCGCGCCACCACGGGCTCGAGCAGAATCTTCAGATTGACTTCGTGATCCGACATGTCGACGCCGGCGGAGTTGTCGATCGCATCAGTGTTGATGCGCCCGCCGGCGAGCGCGTACTCGACGCGCGCCGCTTGAGTAAACCCGAGATTGCCGCCCTCGACGACTATTTTCGCGCGCAGTTCCGGCGCTGTGATTCGGCAAGCGTCATTGGCATGGTCGGCAACCTCGGCGTCGGTTTCGGTCGTGGCGCGAACGTAGGTGCCGATGCCGCCGTTGTAAAACAGGTCGACCGGCGCGCGCAGAATGCATTGAATCAACGACTCGCCGTCGAGCGCGTCAAAGTCGCAGCCGAGCGCGGCGCGCGCCTGCGGAGTCAGCTCGATTCGCTTCTGACCGCGGCGAAAAACGCCGCCACCGCCGCTGATGAGCGCGGAATTGTAGTCCGCCCAGCTCGAGCGCGGCAGATCGTAGAGCCGCTTGCGTTCGTCGAAGCTCGCAGCCGGATCAGGATCGGGATCGATGAAGATATGGCGATGGTCGAAGGCTGCGATGAGCTTCAAATTGCGCGAACGCAAGAGGCCGTTGCCGAACACGTCGCCCGACATGTCGCCGATGCCGATCATCGTGATCGGCGCGCCGCGGTCGGGGTCGCGGCCCATCTCCCGCAGATGCCGGCGCGCCGATTCCCACGCACCGCGCGCCGTGATCGCCATCTTCTTGTGGTCGTAGCCATGCTCGCCGCCGGACGCGAAGGCGTCGCCGAGCCAGAAGCCGCGCTCGATTGCGATCCGATTGGCGATGTCGGAGAAACTCGCGGTGCCCTTGTCGGCCGCGACCACGAGATACGGGCCGTCGTTGTCGAGCACCCTGACGCGCGCCGGATGCACCGGGCCGGCGTCGGTGAGATTGTCGGTGAGATCGAGCATCGCGTTGATCAGCGTCTGGTACGCCTCGACGCCGTCGCGCGGATCGGGCTGATGCCGCGGCCGCGGCTTGACGATGAATCCGCCCTTGGCGCCGAACGGCACGATGATCGCATTCTTCACCGTTTGCGTCTTCATCAGGTCGAGAATCTCGGTGCGGTAGTCGTCGGGCCGATCGCTGAAGCGGATACCGCCGCGCGCGATGCGTCCATGCCGCAGATGGCATCCTTCCATGCGCGGACTGTTGACGTGAATCTCGTAGAGCGGCGCGGTGTCGGGCAGCCCGGTGATGCGCGCGCTTTCGAACTTGAGCGCGATGTACGGATCGGGCGACGGCATCTCGCAGAAAAAATTGGTGCGCACGGTCGCCTCGACCATCGACAACAGCGCGCGCGCGGTGCGATCGTCAACGATGTTTTCGATCGAGCTGAGGCGCGCCAGATATGCGTCGCGCAGCTCCGCGATTTTTTCCGGCGCGGCTGGATGATCGAATGACAGACGCGCGCTGAACAGCTCGAACAGCGATTTGGCGAGGTCGGGATACATCAACAGGACTCGCTGCAGGCCGAGACGCGCGGGCGCCAGGCGCATCTGGAACGCGGCGACCAGGTACCCGCGGAGCACTGCGACCTCGCGCCACGCCAGTCCCGCGGTGAGAGTGAGCGCATTGAGCGCATCGTCCGCGGCGAGACCGTTGCGCACGGCGGCGATCGCGTCGGCAATCAGCGCTGCGCCCGGCAGTTTTGCGAACGGCTGCGCGTTGGGTCCATTCACGGAGAAAACCTGCAGATACGCGCGCGTCACTTTGCCGTCGACGCGCGGGTGAAGCTCGTGCGCGTCCTCGGCCAGCACCTCGATCGCAAAGTTCTGCAACGTGGGCATCAGGTCGGAGAGCATCGGCGCGTCGCCGAGCCCGATAATCCGGATGTCGCTGTGAAGTTCGTCGGGGTGGCCGCCGGCCGCGTGCGGCTCGGCCTCGACGATGAAGTCGCGGCCGCTGGCGAATAGCGTTTCGACGTCTTCGATGTCGCCGACGGCGCGCGCCACGTCGATCGCGGCCTCGTAGTCGGCGCTGAACGCGCCGGTCCATCGCTCGGCGAGCGCGCGCCCACGCTTCGGCCCGAATTTTTTCAGTATCTGATCCTCCAGGCGATCGTCCCATCGCCTGGCGAGCTCCGCGATCGCGGTCTCGAGGCTGCGGATCACTGGCGCCTTCGGCGGATCGGCGAAGAAACAAAAGTGCAGACGCGCCGTGTAGCCCTCGCCGAGCGCGAGATAGAAATAAATCAGCGTGCCGTGGAGCGCGTCGGCGATTGTGTCCTGGATGCGCCGGCTGAGCTCGGCCGATCCCGCCTCGCGCGGCATCACGACCAGCGCGATCACGTTGCCGTGGCGCAGGTCGGGCGCCACGTAGAGCCGCACCGCGTTCTCGCTCTTCACGTCGAGGATGAGGCGCAATTGCGCGCGCAGTTCGGTGACGGGTGCGCGAAAGAGTTCATCCTTGGGAAAGCTGTTGAAGGTGGAAACGACTTCCTTGTAGTCGTGCGAGCCCGGCGCGGCGCCCTCGGACTCGAGTACATCGCGCAACTTCGCGCGCAGCACCGGAATGTGTTGCGCTTCCTCCGCGTAGGCCTTCGAGGTAAACAGTCCGACAAAATTATCGAACGCGACGACGTTGCCGAGTGCGTCCGCGCGGCGAATCGATACGCTGTCCATCGGGCGCCGCCGATGTACGAGTGATTCGTTGCGGGTCTTGCCGATCACCAGCGGCGGGCCTTCGAAGAAAAGTCGGCGGCGCGCCGCTGAAAGCAATTCGACTGGGACCGAGCTGCGAAAGCGCGACTCGTCATGCGCGCGCATGATGCCGAGTTCGGTGCCGGGATCGAGCGTGAATTTCGCCGTGCCGTCGTCGCGGGTCACGAGATAGCGGCGGAAGCCGAGAAATACAAAGCCGCCCTGCACCAGCCAGCGCATGAAATCACGGACCTCGATCAGCTCGCGCATCGCCGCGGTTTCCTCACAGATCTGCAGCGCGCGGCCGGTCATCTCCTCGAAATCGCCGGTCGCCTGCCGCACCTCGGTCAGAATCGAGATGACGTCGCGCTCGATTTGACGCGCCTGCTCGGGCGTGGGAGTGAGCTCGAGTTCCGCGTGAACGAACGACTCGCCGCGCTCGGTCGAGACCGACTGCTCGAACGTGGCGAGCCGCCCGTCCCGGTCGCGAGTGACTTTGAGGATCGGGTGAAGCATCGTGCGGACAGTGGCGCCGAGATGATGGAAGTATTCGAGCAGGCTATCGACGATGAACGGACCGTCGGTGGTGACCGTCTCGACGACGGCGATCGTGTCGTTGTCGTCGCCGGGCACGGATTCGACCCGGGCGATCACCGGCTCGGTGCGGACGGAAAAAAATTCGAACGCCGACTGCACGAGCGCCAGCCGCCGCTTGGCCGGGACGCGCTCCTGGTTGTCCTCGGACTCGTGCGCGAAGAGCCGCTCGGCGAAGGCGGCTGCGCGTGCGGCGGAATCTGCGGGAAGATTTCGGTCGATAAGTTCGCGGAGTTCGGTCTCGATCGCCAAGGCGTCACCAGGTGAGAGCGCAGATAGAATGGCGCGGCCACGTGCCCGCGCGCGCATCATTATAAGTCGCATCGCGCGAATAGCGTAGTGGGGATAAACTTGGTCGCGCATGCCGCAGATTGAAATCACCGCGATGACCTTCGGGCCCTTCGGCGTCGGCCGCCAGGACGGCAAGGCCGTGATGGTTCCCGGCGCAGTGGTGGGCGACGGGCTCGAGGTCGAGATCGTTTCCGAGCGCCGCGACTACGCAGTCGGAAAGATTCGCGAAATCATTCAGCCGAGCGCCGAACGCCGCGCGGCGCCGTGTCCGTATCTGCCGCAATGCGGCGGGTGCGACTGGCAGCATATCGACTACGGCGCGCAGGTACGGTTCAAGGGTGAGGTCGTCGCGCGCGAATTAGGCCATGCGCTGGGAATCGAGATCGATCCTGTTGGCCTGGTCGAGCCGGCGCCGGCCGAGTTCGGTTACCGGTCGAGAATCCGGCTGAGGGTCGGCGCCAAAGGCACGCTCGGATTTTACGCGGCCGGCAGCAACACGATTGTCGAGATAGATTCATGCATGGTGGCCGAGACCGGCCTCCGGATGCCTCTCCACCTGGCGCGCTCGCTAGGCAAGCGCGTCGAAGAGATCGAGGTCGTGCGCGACGGCGCGCGCGAAGTGCAGGTCGCGCATCTGAAGAAGCCGCCGAGCGAGGAGGACCTCAGGCGCGCGCGCAACGTGCTTGAAGCGGACGGCGAGATTGCGGGAATCGTGCTGCGATCGGGAACGAGTCGCGCGACGATGGGTGAAACCGCGATCGCGATCGAGCTCGAGGACGGGCTGTCGCTCGAGGTTGACGCCGATCTCTTCACCCAGGTGAATCGTGCGCAGAACCGCAAGCTGGTCGCGAGCGTGATGGAGATGGCGGCGATTCACGAATCGCAACCGCTGCTCGATCTGTTTTGCGGCGCGGGGAACTTCAGCCTGCCCGCGTCGCGGCGTGGCGCGCGAGTGACGGGCGTCGACGCTGACGCAGGGGCAATCGCGGCGGCCGCGCGCAACGCGGATCGGATGAAATTTCGCGACGCGCAGTTTGTGGCGATGAAGGCGTCGGCGACCGCGGACTTTCTGCATCGTGCGCGCTATCGGCCCGAGGTCATAATTCTCGATCCGCCGCGCACCGGCGCGCCCGATCTGATGGAACCGATCATCAAGCTGCGCGCGCCGCGCGTCATTTACGTATCGTGCGACGTGACGACGCTGGCGCGCGATCTGCGCGTGCTGACAGGCGCCGGATACAAAGTCAATCGCGTGCGCGGCTTTGATTTTTTCCCCAACACGCATCATGTCGAGATAGCCGTGCACGCGCTATTGACTTAGATCGCGAGGCATTCTTAGAGTAATTGAGTGGTCGATTCCCGCATCCTCCCGCCAGAGGGTTGATCAAAGAGATGCCCAAGCAGGAAAAGGAAAAGCTCCCAAGGCCGAAGATAACGATTATCCCCGGCCGTGGGGTGGCGCAGACAATCAATTATTTGCTTGAGGACCGGGACGACCTCGAATGGATTATCGCGGTCGGCCGCACGAAGAACGGCGAGCTGTTCTTCTACGACACCGGCGGCGACATCGTCGAGGACCTCGGCACGCTCGAGTACCTGAAGGCGCGAATCGTGCGCGCTCACTTCGGCGACGAGTACGAATAGACGCGCATAGCCCCGAGTCAGTCCTCGAATTCCTGCTCCGGCGGCCGCGCGTAAATGACTCCATCTTCGACTTCGGTCAGCACCCGGTAGAGATACTTGCCGCACGCGGTTGGCGGCCCGGCGATGCATTCGCCGCTCGCTGGCTCGTAATACGCGTTGTGCGTTTGGCACATCAGGTAGCGGCCGTCTTCCGCGAAAAATTGATTGTCGACCCAGTCCATCGCCATCGGTACGTGCCGGCATCGATTGACGTAGGCGTGGAACTCGCCGCCGAAGTTTATGAGAAAACATTCCTCGTCGGCGCCGCGAATCGGCAGCATGAACTTCAGCGACTCGCCCGGCTTGAGCGCATCGGTCCGCGCGACCTTGTAGCGTGCGCGCGCGGTCGCGCCCTTGCGCCGCGGATGAGACCCGGTCAGAGCGGCGCGTCGTCGATGTTGGTCGGACATTCTATATAGGCGGATTTTCGCGCGCGGAAATTTCTGTCAACTTGCCGCAGTTTGTCAAAGCCCATAGCATCTGTAAACGCGGTTGCCCGGCGCCGCCTAACTGCAGGAATCACAACTTCGCGATGGAAAATCCAAAGATTCGTGCCGTCGAGGCTTTCCCCGTCGAGCAACAGGATCAGACGCTGATTTGTCTGCGTGATCCGAGCGGGCTGGCGCCCGAGCCGATCATGCTCGGGATGGGCGCGTACTTCGTCGTGACTTTATTCGACGGCCGCATGTCGCTGAAGGACATCCAGGCGGCGTTTGCGAAACGCTTCGGCGAGATGATCCCGCTCGAGAAGCTCGACGAGCTGATCGCGGCGCTCGACGGTGCATACTTCCTCGACTCGCCTGCGTTTCGCGAACGTGAGCGGCGCGTGCGCGAGGAATTTCTCGCGAGTCCCGACCGTCCAGCGGCATTGGCCGGCCTCTGCTACGAGAAAGATCCGGCGAAGTTGCGGCTCGAACTCGCGGCATTCTTCGACCCGCCTGAAGGACCCGGCCGCGCGGTCACCGCGAAGAAATCTGCACCCCTCGCCGGGCTGATATCGCCTCATATCGATCCGCGACGAGGCGCCGCTGCCTACGCGCATGCGTACTACGAACTGATGGCGCACGAGCCGCCCGAGCTGGTGGTGATTCTCGGAACTTCGCACTACGGCGCCGGCCCCGAGCTCTTCAGCGCGACGCGCAAGAACTACGCGACGCCGTTCGGCGCGGTCACGACCGACGGCGCGTTTATCGATCGGCTCGCAGCGCGCTACGAGGGCGATCTGTTTGCCGACGAAATGCTGCATCGCGGCGAGCATTCGATCGAATTCCAGGCGCTGTTCCTCGCCTACGCGTTCGGCGTGCGCGGCTACCAGGTCGTGCCGATTCTTGTCAGTTCGTTCCACGAAATGGTCGCGAGTGGAGTCACTCCCGCGCGCGATTCGCGGGTCGGATCGTTCATCGCGGCGCTGAAGGCCGAGCTCGACGCGGAGCATCGCCGGGTGCTGATACTCTCGGGCGTGGATTTCGCGCACGTCGGCAAGAAATTCGGCGACGAGTTCGCCGCCGATCGCGCGATGGCCGAGCGCGTCCAGCGCGAGGATCTCGGCTTGATCGAAAGTATCAAGCGCGGTGACCCCGACGGCTTCTTCGCCGACATCCTGAAAGATCGCGACGCGCGCCGCATCTGCGGCCTGTCTCCGATGTACACCCAGCTCGAGCTGCTGCGCGGCCACAGCGCGCGCCTGCTCAAGTACGGAATCGCGATGGAGCCGCAGAGCGAATCGGCGGTGTCGTTCGCGAGCCTGGCGATCGACTAGACGCCGCCGTACCAATCGTAACCCTGGTCTTCCCAGTAGCCGCCCGCGCGCATCGGCAGAAAATTAACCTCGGTCAGGTACTTCACGCTCTTGTAGCCGAGTTTGACGGGCGAGTAGAGACGCACCGGCGCGCCGTGCTCCGGAGTCAGTGCGTGCCCGTTCATGCCGTAGGCGAGGATTGTCTGCGGATGCATCGAGCTCTCGATGTCCCAGGTCGAGTAGTAGCCGTTGTCGAATGATCGGAACTCGACGTATTGCGCGTCGCGGCTAGCGCCGACCATTTTTGCGATCTCGCGGAGCTGGACGCCGTGCCACTCCGCCACCGCCGACCAGCCCTCGACGCAATGGTGTCGAATGCGCATGCCCGTGCGCGGCATCCGCATCAGGTCATCGACCAAATAGACCGCCGGCCGCGCAACCATGCCGCCGACCATGAGCACCCAATTGTCCGGCGCGAGCGGCATCGAGTCGGAAATAAAATAATTCGGGAAATCGGCCTCAGGCGTGAGCTCGGACGCCGGCGCTTCGGGCGCGAGCCGATTCTCCGAGAACAGCAGCCGATCGACGCGCTCGTTCCACCGTCCCATCCCCGCCAGGAACATCGAAGCTGCACGGCTGTCACATCCGGCCAGCGCAGTGCTCGCGGCGAGACTCAGCAGAAGCTTTCGCCGCGTGATTAGCCTACCCACGCTGTCCCCCGGTCACCATCGTGACTACAGTCCGCGGATGCAGCGCGACGAGTATCAAGTGCATCGCAGTGAACGATGCGAGCAGCACGAGACAGCTCAGATGCACTACGCGTGCGACGTCGTAGCCGCCGAACGCCGCGGTGATCCAGTGCAGCTGGACCGGCTTGTAAATCGCAACTCCCGATAGAACGACGATCATGCCGAACACGAGCGCCGATGTGTACGCCATACGCTGCAGGCCGTTGTAAAAGTCCTCTGGCGGCGGAGTTTTGCGAATGCGCAAGTAGTAACCGAACATCGCGATCGCGTTCGAAGCGTCACGCTTCGGAATGAAAACGCGCCGCCGCCATTCGCCGCTCGCGATCATATAGATGAGGTAGATGACGCCGTTGAAGATGAGGAACCAGGCGATCGCGAAATGCCAATGGCGCGCGCCCGCGAGCCAGCCGCCGAATCGCAGCCACGACGGTGGCGAGTCGTTCTGAAGCGGATACCAGCTATACAGGCCGCCGCGCGGGCCGAGCGCCGGATACGCGGCAAAGATCTGCAAGCCGCTGCCGGCCATGATGACGAGCAGCGGAATATTGATCCAATGCGCCAGCCGAATCACCACGGGCTGCGCGCGCCGCCCCATGCGCTGGTTTTCGGCGGTCGCGGACTCTATCGATTCAATCCACGGCGGCGAAATCCGCAGTCGCGTAGTGACGCGCGCCGGAGTTTTTCGCCCTTGCTTTGCAGGCAGCGATCCCATTGCCAGTCTTTATTGAGCCACACCGGGATTATGAGTCACAACCCGGTATTTCTTCGGAAGGACAGGCTGAAGAACTGGGACGTCGGGGTTTCGCGTTCGATGGCGGTCGGGAGAGGAAGTCGCGCGGCAGCTTCAGATCTGAAAATTACCTTTCCGGTGCGGGATGCTCTTTTTGCCCGCGTGGCGAGCTTCGACCTGCATGCTCTCGACTTCTTCGTTGATCTGGTTGAGCCGCTGCTGAAACTCCAGCGCTTCGACCTTCACCCCGACTTTGCAGCCCTCGCAGACGATATGGGTTTCACTGTTATGTTCGAGGTCGCGCACAAGCAGCGAATTCTTGAAGCCACACTTCGGGCAAGCGATGTCCACAGTTTCGTCTTCAAACATTTTTTGACCTCGCCGCAGCGGTACAGGACTCAAGCGTACTTCAATCCACCGCGGCGGCCAAACGCGAGTTCGCTACGATTTGAAGTGCACGGCTACAATGCGTGCTTCGCGAACGCCCGTCCGGTTATTTCTTGACCTTGAATTCGTTGCCCTACAGGCGGAGAAATTGGAAAATCCGCCTTGGTTGCGAATGCCCTGAAATTGACCTGGATGAGGTCGTAAAAGGTGATGAAAACTGCACGGGTCGTTGGCTTTGAGCGTAATCCGCTCGGCATGATCGAACGAATCTGCCTCGCGCTACTCTGCCTCGCAATCGCCAAGGTGCTGATGGGTGCGGCACCGGCATCGGGCGCGTCACAGTCGCTGTGGGTCGCCAACAGCGACGCGCCTGACGAGGCGGTCCAGGAGTTCACGCCAGCCGAATTGCTGATGACCGGGTCGCCGTCTCCCACGCTCTTCGAGATTACAGGTGACTCAGTTTACGGGCTCGCATTCGACAAAACGGAGGATTTGTGGACCGAGCTAAACGGCAATCAAATCGCAGAAACATCTCCAACCCAGCTCGCGAATCTTGGAATCAATGACACGCCGACGCCCGTCGCATTCATAACCAGCTCCTCTTTCGTTAACCTCGCTGGTCTCACGTTCGACCACAAGGGCAATCTGTGGGCCGCGGATGCGAAACTTGGTGCGGTCGATGAAATCTCAAAGAAGCAGCTAGCTGCCGGAACGGCCAGTCTGACCCCGGCGATCATAGTTACCATATCGGATTCTAACTACATCAATTTCATTACCTTCGATAAATCTGGAAATCTCTGGGTCTCCGATGAAGACGGCGACAGAGTCTATGAGCTGAAGGCGAAGCAGCTGAAAAAAACCAGGACGGTAACGCCGGCCGTCATCCTGAGTTCGGCGACGTTTGATGATCCTGGGCAAATCGCCTTCGACGGCGGCGGCAATCTGTGGATCACCAACTACTACGGCGAAACCGTACAGAAGTTTTCGAAGAAGTCGATTAAAAAATCAGGCAGTCCTTCCGCCGCCGTCACGATATCCGGCACCGGTGACAGTCTCAACGGTCCCTGGGGGTTAGCCTTCGATGCCAGTGGAAACCTTTGGATATCGAACTATAACGACGGCTCCGTCTCGGAATTCTCTACCAGCCAGATAAAGTCGAGCGGCGATCCAACGCCTGCGGTCCATCTCACTAACACCGGGACCGACTACTTTCCCTATCAAATTACTTTCGGACCCTCGTTCTAGCGATTACTGCGAAACCAGCATTTGCGCGGTGCTGGCAACCGTCAGGCTGACCGCCGACATGAAAGGCACGTGCAGTTGATACAAGTAGGAGACGCTGACTTGCGCATCGATCTGCGAAGTAAGCGTGGCGTCGGCCGGCCAGCTGACTGTGACCGTGAGTTGGCTCGGATTCATATTGAGGGCTTTACCAATCGCGATTTGCTGAATCTGAGCCGTGGTTGCCGGATTCGCGCTATTGGGCGAATGCACAATCGCGTAACGGACCGCCTCGCGTGCCGCCGAATTGACCGTGTTGTAGTAGGACACCGTCAGCGTCATCAGCATGATGCCGAACAGCATCAGCAGAAAGACTGACACTACCATCGCGAATTCCACCATCGCCTGGCCGGCGGATTCGGTCCGTTGCCAAGCGACGCGATAGATATTTTTCATTATTGCTGAACTTGCATGATGGCTTTGCCTGCCAGCGTCGTCGACGACGGGATGCCAGGGTAGTTCACCAGCGTTGTGAAGACGTCCGAGGTATTAACCACGACGAAGGTCGCCTGCGGCGCGCTGCTGCAATAAGCGGTGGGACAGGCCGTCACGTTCAACGACGTCGCGCAAGTGCACTGCGATGCCGTCACTGTAAGATTGGTGAGGTTCGTGCCGTCAGTCCTGGCGGCCGATACCATCCCGGCCGCATTGGCGGCAGTGATTACACTCTGCGAGCCGTACTGGGCGCCAGCCCGCGCCGCACTGTTGACGCCGCTGCTCATATAAAAGATTCGGCCGAAGTCGGTTCCGGCGAGCAACATCAGGACCAGCAGCGGGATCGCCACCGCCAGTTCAACTGAGCTTTGTCCCTTTGCGTGAGCGCTACTCATAGAGCGAACTCGACTGAATCGGCGAGCCGTTGGTGAGCGAGGCGTAGTTGTTGTTCATCGTCGCGCCGCCGGTGAAGACAATTGTGTCAGCGACCAGGATTGTGTACGCGGCATTGATCCCATTGCTGTAGTTGAGCTGTGTGGTGGGAAAATAGAGTGCGCCGGCCAGGGTCATGTTGGCGCCGCCGGCAAAATAACTCGCCGCTGAGCTGGCCGGAATGCTCGAATCCTGGAAGAACAGGATACCCTCGAGCGAATTTTCTCCACCGGTTGTCGGCGCGGAAAAATTCACGGTGACTCCGTTGGCGATATTGATTCCGGCATAGGTGCTGTTCGACCCGCTGTAGCCTGCCCTCGAGCCAATGGTGTTATAGAAGGTGACGCCGCTGCCAGTCGCCGTGCCGCCGCCGTTGGTCAGCGACATTCCGCCGCCTGCCAGGATGTAGGTTCCGGTATTGAAAGTGATGCTGACACCGTTGCTGACGCTAATTCCGCCGCAATAGACGCCCGGCGAGACCACGTAATTTCCGCTATAAGGCGGATTTTGACTGGCGGTGTACGAGCTGTAGTTTTGGGTCCCGGTGTAAGTGCAGGCGCCGACGCTCGGTTTGGTGATGTGAGCGAGCGGATCGGGAACCGGCGCGATGTTCTGACTAACCGTGAGTGCGCCCCCGGACAGATTCTCGATCGCGCCGCCATTGTTCACCGAGTCGGTACCGACGACTCCGACTCCCGTCGTCTTGATCACCGCGCCACCTATCACCTGCAGCGCCGCCGCATTGCTGGAATCCACGTAGATTCCACAGCTGGAGGTGATATTGACCCCGTTGCTCGCCGACACTGCATACTGTGCCGTTGGATCCAGCGCATAGATGCATCCGGTGGAATTCTCGATACCGCTCACCGCCCGGGTGCTTACGGTCACAGTGCTATGACCGAGCGCACGCAGGAAGTAGGTGTTCTCCGGCTGCGAGATTAGTACTTCGACATAGTTCGCGTTGCCGGCGAACAGCCCATCCGCTGGCGGATTACTGACCGTGATAGTCGCGCTGTTGGTGCCATTGGTGAAGCCGTTGAGACTCGCGACGTTGTTCGCAGCCGACGTAATGTTGCCAGCGCTCCTTAGTGCTGTCGCCGCCGCAATCGCCGCCGCATCGGTCGCCGTCTGCATCTGGCGCCGCTCGCTCCACAGCAGACCCATGTCGGTCGCCAGCGACACGAATCCCAGCAGCGTGATCAACAGCATGACCGTCAGTACCAGGACTTGCCCATGAGCCAGTCCCCGCAAATTATAAGGTCGCGTCGCCGCTACCTTGATGCTGCGTTCGTTGAAACCATTCGATGAGTCAAATTGCGACATCTCTCTCAGCCTGTGTGTTCCGATCCGCTTCGCGATTTGTCGATCGCCAGCTTTAGCTAGGAGAGGTGCAACAGTCACGCCACCGTTTGCCTGCTCCGGAACGCGATCGGAATCCTGGAAGGAATTTCTTTGTACGAAAATCGGGAGTGCAGTATAGGTACTCGCGTCCCGGATAAGCCTAAATTCGCTATCCGGCAACGAGCAGCGGGCGTATAAGCACTTCGAAGGATGTTGATGGCCACGGTAGCGGGCTGCCTTGGACTGCGGTGATCATGGCGCAGGGGGAGATACGAACGAATGACCACGCTCGAGAGAACGTCCGGCGCAGGTCGCGCTGACGAAGAAATTCCTCTAAGCCCCGGCGGCCGCTCCCGCGCGACTTTCTACATCACGCTGATAGCCGCGGTCGCAGCGCTGGGCGGCCTACTGTTTGGCTTCGACACGGGCGTGATTGCGGGCGCGATGCTGTTCATCGTTCCCGACTTTCATCTTGGCCCCGGCCAGCAGGGACTGGTCGTCAGCGCAGTCACTTTTGGCGCATTGTTCGGCGCGCTGATCGGAGGGTCGTCATCCGACGCAATCGGCCGTCGCTGGACCAACATCGCGGCCGGCTTGAGCTTCGTCGCCGGCTCGATCTTCTCGGCCATCGCGCCCAACGTCGACGTTCTTATCGCAAGCCGCGTCCTGATAGGACTGGCGATCGGCCTCACCTCAGTAGCTGCGCCGATGTATATCGCGGAGCTGTCGCCGGCCCGCAGTCGCGGCAAATTGGTCTCGCTTTTTCAACTCGCGGTCACCGTCGGCATCCTGGTCTCCTACACCGTCGATCGCGCGCTGGCGCCCGACCATGCGTGGCGCTGGATGCTCGGGCTCGCATGCATTCCGGGCGCGTTGCTGGTGCTTGGAATGATCGCGATGCCCGAGTCGCCGCGATGGCTCCTGAAAACAGGGGCGGAAAAAGCCGCGCGGCATGCGCTCTCGCTGGTACGGTCGCCGGACGAAATCGAAGCGGAGCTGACTGAAATCCACGACGACCTCGCGCACAATCAGCCGGCTGCGTGGTCTGAGCTGTTGCTGCCGGCGCTTCGTCCTGCCCTCCTGGTGGGAGTCGGGCTCGCTGTTTTTCAGCAGATCACCGGCATCAACACGATCATTTATTACGCTCCGCAGATCTTTCAGAAAGCCGGGCTGGACAGCGCGACCACCGCATTGGCCGCGACGATGGGCATCGGCGTGATTAACGTCCTGTCCACGCTGATCGCGATCTGGCTGGTAGATCGAGTCGGGAGAAAGCCGCTGCTCCTCGCCGGACTCGTCGGAATGACCCTGAGTCTGGCAGCGCTCGGGGTTGCGCAACGCTTCGGCTCATCCATCGGCGTCGACGCGCAAACGCTGGCGCCCATCACCGTCGGCTTCGTCGGACTGTATATCGTCTGCTTCGCCTTCTCGCTGGGGCCGGTCGTATGGTTGATGATTTCGGAAATTTTTCCCAACCGCGCGCGCGCCCGCGCTGCCGGAATCTCGACCGCGGCCAATTGGACGGCGAACTTTCTCGTCAGCCTTTCATTCCCCGTTTTGCAGGTGCTGATGGGACCGTCGCTCTGGTTCCTCTATGCCGCGATGGGTGTGGCAGCGTTCTTCTTCGTCCTCGGTTGGGTTCCTGAAACCAAGGGCAAATCGCTCGAGGACATCTCGCGTCAGTGGCGAACCGAATCCGCCGCCGGCACCCTCCTTGGTAACCAGGCGTAACCGGGAGGCGCTGACATGAGTCGGTCGATCCTCAGATCGCTGGTCGCCAGCCTCGTCCTCGCCGGCGTCCTTGCTGCCATTCCTGCCCACGCACAGACATTCTCAACGCCGTGGATGCACGCCACGCAGGGAGATTGGGCGACAGAATGGGGGATTCTCGATCCGCAGCTTTTGTTCCTTCCCGGGTCATGGGCGCAGCTGACGGCGGCGACTGGAAATTGGGATGGAATTCGCACTGACCTCTCCGATGCGGGAATTTCCGCGTTTGGCAGCTACCAGAGCGAATCCGCCGGCAACCCGGTCGGCGGCGAAGTGCACAAATTCCGCTACACGCATAATATTGCGCTCGGGATCGCGCTGGATCTGCACAAACTGATCGGCCTCGAAGATACCTACTTCCTTGCCTCGGCGTCGGAACGCACCGGCAACAGCCTGTCGTACGACATTCCCAATTTTTTCCAGGTGCAGCAGATTTTCGGTCATCAAACGATCCGGCTGGTGGACCTCGCCGTCGAGCATCTGTTTCTCGACAAGAAGCTCGACGTCGTTGCCGGCCGCATCAATGCCCTCGACGACTTCGCGACCTCGCCGTACTACTGTTTCGCGCAAAACCTGGGCTTCTGCGGCAACCCGCTGAGTATCCCGGTCAATGCGTCCGTGCCGAGCTACCCGGGCGCAGCCTGGGGAATCCGCGCACGCTATGAAATCACGCCGGAGTTCTACTCGATGACCGGTGCGTACAACACTTACGCGGACTTTCGCAGCGACAAATTCCACGGCGTTGATTTCAGCCTTCGGCATAATTCCGGCGTCGCTATCATGGAAGAGCTCGGCTATTCGCCCAAGCAGCTGCGCGACCTCGGATTTCCCGGGACATACAAACTCGGCGGACTCTACGACTCCGAACCGCGGCTGCAGTTCGAGACTGGTCAGATGCGCGGGGGAACCTGGCAGATGTACCTGACCGGCCAGCAGCGACTGCTCCGGCGGCCGGAGGGCGCGGTCAGTGCTCATCAGGGCCTGTGGAGTTTCCTCGCCTTCACCTATGCGCCGCCGAAGATGAACCAGCTTGAGTATTTCGGCGACGGGGGCCTGCTGTACTTCGGGCTGATCCCGCATCGTCCCGAAGACGAGCTGGGACTGTTTGGACTCTGGGGTCAGTTCTCGAGCGATCTGCGCGACGCACAGCGCGCGGATCACGAGCCGACCCAGACCCATGAAGCGATCATCGAAGCCAACTACATGTACAACGTGACGCCATCACTGACCGTGCAGCCGGATATTCAAGGCGTGTTCCGCCCCGAGGGCACGGGCCTGATAAGCGACACGCTGGTTCTCGCAGTGCAGGTAACAGTCGCGCTCTAGGCGAACTATGTACTTCGGAACAAATCCTTGGATAATTTCTGATGTCGGAAATCGTCGAGATGAAATATAAGTACGCGAAAAGCTCACACGCCGCCGCGTTCGCACTCGTCGGCTGGTTCCTGATGATACCCCCGATTTTTCCGAACCAGGAGATCGTGCCGAACGCTCCGCTTTCGCAATGGAAGACGATTGATACCTACCAAACCGCGGTGGGGTGCCAAACCGAGCTCGCAAAATTGACCGCGCTGGTAGCCGGCAACGTCACACAAAACCCGATTCAAAAGCGCACCTTGGCGGCTCAGTGCGTCTCGTCCGACGACCTGCGCCTGAACTCAAACTAAGCCCGCAAAAGCAGCGATTGACCACTTCCGTGTTGCGCAATTGCAACCTTTTGTCTTGATTATGCCCCCTCGTCCAGCTTCTAGACGGCAGGACCTCGCAAATATCACGACAATTGTCGCGGCACGCGAGATGCTTAAGGCGAGACTCTGCCCCGGAGTCGAGCCTTGGCCGTCATCGTCATAGGAAGGGATCATGTCGCTGTTCAACAAGGAAGTCGAAAAGCCCGCTCACCGCGAGCAACCGGCGAGGCCCAATATCAGCACGGCGCAGGCCGCTCCGATGATACCGCCGCCAGCCAAAAAGATGGTCGAGTCGTCTGTTCCCGCAGGGGCGTTGCTAGGCT
>JBEKLS010000026.1:0-33728 GCA_050010075.1 Binatus sp. (SeqCode)
TTGAGCATGACGCCGTCGAAGCCGAGGTCTTCGACCAGGACTTTCTCGTCGAGATACTCGTTGAGCAGTTGGGCGCCTTTCACTGAATCGAAATGCTTGTTCTCGATTCCGAAGAACCCGTTTTTGATTACCTCGTCGTTCGGCACGTAACGATATGGCCGCTCGGTAAAGTACATCGTATGCATGATGAGTCCTCCGTCAGTGATCAGCCGAGAAAATTTCGCGTCTCCTGGACGAAGCGATCGAGCATCTCGAGCTCCGGCCGATGTCCGCAATTATCCAGCACAACCAGTTTCGAATTTTTAAGTGCGCGCTTGTAATCGTTGGCGGCGGATACCGGCACGATCCCGTCCTGCTTGCCCCAGATGAGCAGCGTCGGCAGAGAGTCCGCGACCTCGAGCAGGTTGCCGAGACTCGGATTGTGCATGAAGGGTTGCCATGCGAGCCTGGCGGTTTGCGCGCGCGCTTCTTCCATCAGCGAAAACGCTTCCGGTGTATTGCCGCCGAACAATTGAGCGAACTCCGGCGTGGCTTGAGGATCGAGCACCGTGGCGCGCAACTGATCGGGCGCCATCAACTGAAAGAAATCGGTGATCTCGCCTTCCGACGGTTTGACGCCGGCGGGCGCGACCAGGACCACGTGTTCGAACTGACCGGGATTCGCAGCCGCCATTTCGGCGGCGATCCATCCGCCGAGCGAAAATCCGATGACGTCGATCGGCGCGAGTTTCTGCTGGCGCAGCAGGATCGAATAGAAGCCCGCGAGGTCACGAACGTTGCGAATCCATTCCGGTGCGGTGGTTACGCCGTAGCCGGGATGCATCGGGATTATCAACGTTCGTCGTTCAGCGAGCGCCGCGTTCCATTTCATCCAGCCGGGAAAACCGAGTTCGTCGTGCAAGATGAGAACAGGCTTGCCGACGCCGCCTTTGAAGACGGTCAGATCGCATCCAGCCACTCGCACCACCTCGGTGCGCCACTGTCGAGGTTCTTCTGCCATGTGCTCAACCTTCAATCAATTCCGATCGAGGAAAAAGTCAAGGAGCCAAGTAGGGCGGGCCGCCGTGCCCGCCTTTCCCGGGTCGTGACGCACGAACCAAATTTCAGGCCACGCGGCGGGGACGCCTCACCTCACTCGCCATCACTTTTTCGGCGATCGGAGTGAACACGAAGGTTGCGACTTTCGTCGTGTCGAGCGTGTCGGTCGGCACGATCTCACCGGTGGCGCCGCGGGTGCGGAGTTCCTTTAGTGCGCCGGCCAGGTCGTCCGTCTCGATTTCGTAAAGGGCCAGATATTTGTGAGTCCTGCTGGCCTCACCACCGAATTGGGCATCAGCCAAACGAAATCGTTGAGCGCAGACGAAGCCCGGCAGATTGAGGACGTCCGGAACGTGCTGCCCGTTGTACCATTCGTTGAATTCGGCTTCTTTGCCGGCCACCGGATTGGTCAGAACGACGAAAGTATATTTTGCCATGTTCCAGATCCTCCTCGATGCTTCAGGACCAGTGCATGCGTTCTTTTCAAAGATCGCTTGCACCAGCGTTCGCGAGATCATTCTCTCGCCGGATTCTAGGCCCGCTGGATTGAACTGTCCACGAAAGACGATTGTTAATAGTTAACGCAATTCAGCAGCAACCAGGGGAGTAGTTCGCCGAAAGGTGCGGTGCGTCATCATCTATAATCCCCAGGCGGGGAAGCTGAGGGGCAAGGGCTCCGACCGGTTGGAGCGTGCGCGGCGTATTCTCACAGAGGCGGGGCACGAAACCACTCTGGTCCCCACTTCCGGGCCAGGCGCGGCCGTCGCCCTTGCGCGCGGTTCGGTCGCCGATGGTGTTGGCCTGATCGTAGCCGCAGGTGGCGACGGCACTATCAACGAAGTCGCCGAAGGTATGGTGCACTCCGCGGTGCCGCTCGGAATCCTGCCCGCTGGCACGGCCAATGTGCTTGCGATGGAAACCGGCATGAGGCGCAACCTGGAAGAGGCGGCGCGCGAGCTCCTGACTTACGCACCGGAACGGATTTCGGTCGGCCGCCTCCATTTCAACAACAGTAGTCTGGGCAGCAGGCACTTCCTTCTGATGGCGGGAATCGGCCTCGACGCGCGCCTGATTTACAACCTGAGCGCGCCGCTGAAGACCAATTTCGGCAAGTTCGCCTACTGGATAGCTGCTTTCGGTCTGATGGGTCGGCGGTTGGAAGAGTTCTCGGTAAAAATCGAGGACGACACTTATCGCTGCTCTTTCGCACTCGTGAGCAAGGTGCGGAACTACGGCGGCGATTTGAAGATCGCGCGCGACACCTCGATGTTTGATGACCATTTCGAGGTTGTGCTATTCCGCGGCGAAAATTCGGTGCGCTACCTGCAGTACTTCGCCGGCGTAGTGCTGAACCGCCTGCGGGGCATGAAAGGGGTGAGCATCCTCCGCGCCCGTGAGCTCCAGCTGTCTCCGGTCCGGGATACTCGCGTCTATATGCAGGTGGACGGCGAATACGCTGGCCATCTTCCAGGCTCAGTGGAGATAGTAGAAGACGCGATTACATTGCTCCTGCCGCCACTGTACAAACGGCGGGTCAAACTCACGTGACGTATTCGCGCTTTGGCGCTCGGCGATATTCAATGCAAGGCATAACGCTTTCGGCCGCAAATATTGTAGTCTCGGCTTTCGCGGCTCCCGGCTGAACGGCCGGACGAACACGCAGACGGAGGCTCACATGGAGCGTCGATTCAATCGAACCGCAGAAGACCTCGGCAACATCGTCGCGCTGGAACACGTCAACATAACCGTTCCCGACCAGCAGCAGGCAACCATTTTCTACATTGCCGGTCTCGGCCTGACGCGCGATCCCTTTCTAATGACCGGGCCCACGAATATGTGGGTCAACGTCGGCCGCAGCCAGTTCCATATGCCGACCAGTCCGGCGCAGGTTCTCCGCGGTCACACCGGAATCGTGGTGCCCAGCCGCGAGGCGCTCGTTCGCCGCCTCGAACGAACTCGCAAACGGCTCCAAGGGACGCGCTTCGATTTCAGTGAGCACGAAGAATTCGTCGAGGCCATCTGTCCGTGGGGAAATCGCATCCGATGCTACGCGCCCGATGAACGCTTCGGCCGAATGACGCTCGGAATCGCTTACGTCGAATTCGACGTGCCGAAGGGTGCCGCCGACGGGATCGCGCGATTCTACCGAAACGTGATGGGCGCCATGGCGGGGTCCGGCGACAATGGAAGCAGTCGGTCGGCGCGCGTCGAAGTAGGTATCGGACAGTATCTGATATTCCGCGAAACCGACCGTCAGATCCCTCCCTACGACGGCCATCACATCCAGATTTACGTCGCGGATTTTTCCGGCCCGTACGCGAAGTTGCTCGAGAAGGGACTCATCTCGGAAGAAAGCGATCAGCATCAGTATCGATTCAAGGATCTCGCCGATCCCAAAACCGGCGCGACTCTGTTCACCATCGAGCACGAGGTGCGCAGCATGCGGCATCCGCTGTTCATGCGGCCGCTGGTCAATCGTAATCCGTCGCAGAGCAACATCAACTATGCGCCGGGATACGACGCGTGGATTCCCGGCATGACGCCGCAGGATTGAGGGCGAGCCAGGCCAATGAATCAACTTCATACCGCGCGCGAGCAGCGCTTCCTCGAGATGGCGGGCGAGATGGCCGACGACTTCGGCAAGCGCGCCGCCCTTCACGACGAGGAAGGATCGTTTCCGTTCGAGAACTACGAACGGCTGAAGGAAAGCGGCTACACGCGGCTGATCATTCCCGAGAGCCTCGGCGGGCTGGGCGCCACGATGCTCGAGCGAATCAAGGCGCAGGAACGTCTGGCGCAAGGATGCGGAGCGACGGCGCTTGCGATCAACATGCACTTCAACACAGTAGGGCTGTTGGTCGATTTACATCGCAAGTTCAAGGCACCGAATGTCGAGCACAAGCTGCGGCGCATAGCGTCCGAGCACCTGATATGCGGCGGGTCCGGATCCGAGCCCGACAACGCGATCATTGCGCTGCGTCCGCGCACGCAGGCGCGCCGGGTCGATGGCGGATGGCTGGTTAACGGCCGCAAGATTTTCGGCACTCAGAGCGTGGCAATCGATAACTTCTTTTTCGAGGCGACCTGCGAGGAAGGATCGCACGGGCCGACCATAATCACGTGCTTCGTTTCTCCACGCGACACGCCGGGCCTAAGTTTCAAGGACGACTGGAAGGTTATGGGGATGCGGGCGACCGCGTCGCGCAGTTCGGAGTTGAAAGACGCGTTCGTGCCCGACTCTGACGTGGTTCTGCAGCGCCGGGTCTCCAAAAGCGGACGCATCACAAAGGTGTTTGCGAAGGCACCATTCACAATCGGCGCGCCATACATCGGAATTGCCGTTTGCGCGCGCAATTTCACAGTCGAGTTCATGCGGGAACGGACGCGCTTCCCGCTAAAAAATCCGATGAGTCATCTGCCGGCCGTTTACAACAAAGTCGGCGAAATGGATTTGCTGATCGAAGGCGCGCGCGCCGCGATGTGGAAGGCGGCTGCGGAAATGGACGCCGACGATCCGGCGAGCTGGTCGCGCAAGGCCGTCGCCGCGCGGATGATCGCGGTCGAGAATTCAGTTCGGGTGGTGGACCTGGCGCTTCGCGCCGTCGGCGGGTCGTCATATTTCAAGCGGCTGCCGCTCGAACGGCTGTTCCGCGACGTTCGCGCCGGCCTCTACCATCCTTTCGACAGCGATGAGACGCTGGAATTTCTCGGCAAAAGCGCATTCGGCATTCCGCTGTTCGACGGCGTCGACCCGGTCTGACGCCTGAGCAGCGGTCGGCGATCAGGCGAAAACTATGCTGGCCAAGCGATCGTAATCAATGTTTTCCTGTAGCTGGTGCCGATGAAGCGACACATAGTCATAGAGGTCAGGGCGCACCTCATCTATTGTTCTGACATTCCGCCAGCGAAATCGTCTTAGCAGCAAATCACGCGGATAACGGCTCAAGCAGAAATTGAAATAGGTCTCGAATTCGGACGCCCCTGAATTGTTGCGGTGTTCAGGATCTACCGAAGTCAGGAAGATCTTCCAGAAAGCAGATTGCCGGTGGTGCGCTTCGACGAGGTCGATTAGTTCGGCCAGCCAGCATCGGTCGAACAGCATGCAATGCGTAATTCCGGAATGGGTGCTCAGCTTTTGAAGGTTCGGATGCATTCGCCGCATATGGTCAAAGTATGGTCGATGAAATTCGTCGCCTACGTTGAAAACGACGCGCTCTTTTTCAATGAAACGAGTCGTCTTCAGGAAGATTGTGTCAGCGTCAACCGTCAAATATCGGTCAGTGCACTCCGACGCCACCAGTGGAAAATACAACTTGATTAGTTGCTGCAGGTACCAGCCGGCCCGTTCCTCCACGCCGAGAATCGTCCGAACAAGTTGAATGTCGAAAGGAAAGATGGCTTCGTCGATGAAGCGCGTTCCATCTATGCGGGGATCGTCGCGACATACGACATATATGTTTCTAACTCCCTCAACAAAGGAGCGAACAGATCGGGCCGAGAGAATCGACATATTGAGGTCGTGGGGACCTATAGGAATCATTACGTCGATAGGTGTGCTCATTTTTTGTCCGGTCGGCTACCAGATAGGTGTCGCCAATCTCATGAATCCTGGTCCGGAATTTCGCAATGCTGAAGTATCCTATTGCGACAACGACGACAATCGTCGGGACAATTGAGACGGTAAATCCGAGCGCGAGCTTGAGAACTGGGAAACGTGATTGAATCATCCAGCTAAATCCCTGCAACTTTCTTTCCCGGTGGTGAGGAGCAGGAGTTGTGCCGCAAAGCCGGGCGATGGTCGTCACACTGAACGCAAGGTAACCCTCAATAGCGATAGAGTCGCCGACATTTGATTGGCGGCTGACACTAATCGGTCACCACGCGTGTTCCCGAGGGAACAGCGTGATCGGGCACTGCGCGAAGATGACAAGCACTGCGCACGGTTGCGATTTCGATAGCGCTGTCGTCGTGGAGCGGGAATTGCAAACCACAATATCCGGAAATGCAGACCACAATAACCAAGGGAACTCATATGGGTTTCGGTCAATCGCCAATTCTGCTGGTCATCGATGCCAGCGACGCTTTTCGCCAATGGTTCAAGCAGCTCGCCGAACTTAACGGGTACCGGATGGCTGAGTCTGCGAGCGGAGCGCAGGGATTGCTGCAGGCGGCGGAAATCCAGCCAGCGGCGATCGCGGTTGACGGCGAGATGGCCGGCAGCGAAGGTCTGAGCTTCATCAGCCGGATCAAGTCGACCGCGCCGTTGCGCGAAATTCCGTGCGTCTTTTTCAGCGACAGTGCCGACCGCGACGCCGAGATTCGCGCGCTGGAAGCGGGCGCCGACGCCTTTTTGCTCAAGAGCGAAGACCGCGAACTGCTGCGGATCCGGCTCAAGGCGCTGACTCATTCGCGCGATGCCAGCGGACCGACCGAAACCGCGAACGGCTTTCCCGGCAACAAGCAACTACTGGGCATCGGCGGTGAATCGCCCTACCTGCGCCAACTGGCGTCGCAGCTTCTACTCGAAGGCTACGAAATGGCGATTGCGAAGTCGGTCGAAGAGGCGAAGGAACAAATGGCGGTGCGCCGCGCGGACTGCCTGTTGATTGAAGCCGCCGCGGCCGACCGCGCGTTCTTCCAGCAGCTGCGGGAATCTCCGGACTGGCCCGCGATCCCGCAAATAATTCTCACCGACGATCCTGCCAGCGATACGGTCCGCGAAGCGCTCAGCGCGGGTGTCGACGAACTGGTCGTAAAGTCGGACGACTTCGCCGTGGCCAAGGTGCAGTTGCGTAATCTGCTGCATCGCAGACGGGTCGTCGCTCGCGATCGTCGCGTCCGTGAAGCTCAACTGCGCGAGGAAACGAGCTCTGCCGGCGCCGAAGCGCTGGTGATGAGCCAGCTGGCGGAAACCCGCGCCCGCTTGCTCGCCGAACTCGGGACCAAAAATCGGGAGCTAATCGCGGCGCGCGCGGCCGCGCTCGAAACGGTGCGCATCAAGTCCGAGTTCATGATGAACATGAGCCACGAGATTCGCACGACCCTCAACGGCATCATCGGCATGACCGAACTTCTGCTCGACACCGACCTATCGGCCGACCAGGCCGAGTTCGCACGGACGGTATCGGAGAGCGCGAATTTGCTGCTCCATATCGTCAACGACATCCTCGACTTCACCAAGCTTGACGAGGGCAAAGTTGTTTTCGAGCGAATCGACTTCGAACTTCCGGCGCTGCTCGAGAGCACCGTCGAGCTGTTCGCGGAGAAAGCCCGCAGCAAGGGCCTCGAGTTGATGCTGGCGTATACCAGCGATGTCGCGACGACCATTTCGGGCGATCCGACCCGGCTCCGCCAGGTGTTGAACAATCTGATCGTCAACGCGCTGAAATTCACCCGCTCCGGCGAAGTGATCTTGCGCGCTTCCATGCAAGCGGAGACGCCGGATGAGATCGTCGTTCGATTCGAAGTTCGCGACACTGGAATCGGCATCCCCCCGGCCGTGCAGTCGGGACTTTTCGTTCCGTTCTCGCAGGCCGACGCGTCGACGACGCGCAAATATGGCGGCAGCGGCCTCGGCCTGACCATTTCGAAGATGCTCGTCGAAGGCATGGGCGGGAAGATCGAAGTCGAAAGCGAGCCGGCAAAAGGATCTCTCTTTTATTTCACCGCCAGGTTCGATCGCCCTGCAAAGCTGTCCGCGCAACAATCGAATCTTTGCGAGTTTGCCGGCCGGCGTGCGCTGGTCGTCGACGACAACGCCACCTGCCGCGGCGTCGTCGCGGACTCCTTGCGGCTGCGGGCGATGGTGGCGGAGATGGCGGGGAGCGGCTTCGAAGCGCTGGCCGCGATGCGGCGCAATGCCGCTGAAGGTCAGCCCTACGAAGTGGCGATCGTGGATGCCGAGATGCCGGGAATGGACGGCGTCGCGCTTGCTCGCGCGATCAGATCCGATCCGGCGCTCGCGAGGACGCGGCTGTTGTTGATGAGCCCGGTAGGAGAAAGCGCGGCCAGCGCCGCGCGCCGCCGCGAAGATTTCGACGGCTGGCTGACCAAACCGATGCGCCCGTCGCATCTCTATGAAAGGCTGTTCGCGGTGCTCGAATCGCGATCGGCCGCGGAGCGCTCGATTCGCGACAGCGTGCCGCGTACGGGTCAAATCGCGGGGCTTGCGGCTGACGGAGCGTCCGCCCCAATGCGCATCCTGGTCGTCGACGACAACCTGGTAAACCTCAAACTGGCCGAGAAGCAATTCCAGCGGCTGGGATATCAGGTCGATTTGGCCTGCGACGGCAACGCCGCTATCGAGGCGCTGTCGCGCACGGATTATCCGATCGTGATGCTCGACTGCGAGATGCCCGATCTGGACGGATACACCACCGCCGCGGAAATCCGGCGGAGCGAAGGCAAGGATCGCCACGCGATAATCGTCGCGATGACGGCGCATGCGCTCGAAGGAACCCGCTCGCGATGCCTCGATGCGGGTATGGACGAGTACCTCGCCAAGCCGGTCACTCTGCAAGCGTTGTCGGCCGTGCTCGAGCGTTGCGCCTTGTTGGCGAGGAACGCGGATGAACCGCGCGCCACAAGTGAAGTGGCAGAAGTGCCCTCTTCGGCCGCCGGTAGCCCGGACTACGATGATCGCCTTCCTTCGAAGTCGTTGCGTTCTTCCCCAAAATAGCGCTTGTACCAAAGTACAATTGCCGGGAAGGGGGTCACCACGTACGAGTAGTGACCCGGCCCTGCGAAGAGGGCCGCGCGGCTTGGAGAAACGGACGGGGCATCGAATCAGAAACTCGGCGGCGGAGGTCACATGAAATCGACGAGAGTTATACTGCTGGCGGCGACACTCGCATTGACGGGATGCGTTCCTCAGCAGCAGTACAACCAGGAAGTCCAGCAGGTACAGCAGCTGAAGTACCTCAACGCGACTGATCAACAGCTCAATCAAAGCCTCCAGGCTGAGGTAAACGCCAATCAGGTTCAGATCAGGCAGCTGCAGAACCGGCTCGAAGTCACGATGGTCAACGACATTCTGTTCCCCGAGGGTGGATGGGAACTGAGCGAGAAGGGGCATCGATCTTTGAACAAGGTCGTACCTGCGCTGCAAGGCGTCACGGGCAAACAGATCGTGATCGAGGGCTACACGGACGACCTGCCGATCCTGGCGCCCTTGGCCGCCCGCTTTCCAAGCAACTGGGACTTGTCGGCGGCGCGGGCTATCTCGGTGGTCCGTTACCTGGTTGACCAAGGAATCGATCCTAACCAGCTATCGGCGGTGGCGTTCGGGAAATATCACCCGATCGCGCCGAACGACACACCGCAGGGACGTCAGCAGAATCGCAGAATCAACATCGTGATCCAGGACCAGTCGCCGTAAGGTATTCGCGGTCAGTGGGCAGACGTGCGGCCGCGGCCGGGGTCTGCAATCTTCGCAGTTGACCTTGTCGAGCGCATGTTGGATGTTTCGTTCCGTTGCGCGGATCCAAAAATCCGCGCGCGCGAGGAAACGTCTTGCCCAAGCAGAACCCGATCAGAGTTGCTGTCATCGGTGGCGGATGCGCGTCGATTTCGGCGGCTTTCGAGCTGAGCCGGCCCGAGCACAAGGGCAAATACCAGGTAACGATCTATCAGCTTGGCTGGCGTCTCGGCGGGAAGGGAGCGTCGGGGCGCGGTCCCGCCGATCGAATCGAGGAACACGGCCTCCATCTCTGGATGGGATCATATGAGAATGCATTTCGGCTGATACGCGAGTGCTATGCGGAACTCGGGCGGGATCGGCGCAAGTGCAGAATCGCGGATTGGCGCGACGCATTCTCGCCGGCACCTTTCATAGGTCTGGCGCAGCGCACTCGAGACGGCTCCTACTGGAATTTTCTGTCCTACTTTCCGCCGGGCGATGGTCTACCCGGAGATCCTATTGGCGACAACGATCCATTCACTGTTACTTTCTATCTCGGCCGCACCGCGAGTATTTTGCGTACGCTGCTGCTCGCGGTACAGGCAGGACGGAGTAGCCGAACTTCGGGCGCGGCGCGCGAACCTTCCGATGCGCGGCGCTCCAGTCAGCGCGAATCTAGCGCCGGCGAGGTGTCCAGTGATCCTTCCCAGCGTATCGCGCGTCTACTGGGGTTGGGCTGGATCGCTACTACCGCCGGCCTGATCGAGGCGGTCGAGCTGCTCGAACTGATCTTCACCCCGCGTTCGCCGTACCCTTTCAATGCTATGGAGCAACTGCTCGAAGTGATCGCGGCAAGTGCCCGCCGTCAACTCGAAGCGGTGGTTGAGAACGATCCGGAGTTGCTGATGCTGTGGCACGGGATAGATTTGGCGATGGCCTGCATGCGGGGGATTCTGCGCTTCGGATTGATCACGGATCCTCGGGGTTTCGACGCGATCAACGATTACGACTTTCGCGAATGGTTGCGAATCAACGGCGCGTCCGAACGATCGATCGCTTCGCCCTTGATCCGCGGCGCTTACGATCTCGTGTTCGCCTACGAAGACGGCGACTATCAGCGTCCGCGGCATGGAGCGGGAGTTGCACTGCGCGGCGCCTTGCGGATGTTGTTCAGTTCGCGCGGCGCGATCTTCTGGAAGATGCACGCCGGGATGGGAGACGTAGTATTTGCGCCGATGTACGAGCTGCTGAAGAAACGCGGCGTGGCTTTCAAATTTTTCCATCGCGTGGAGAGACTTACCCTTGCGGATCCAGCCGGCCTGGCACCTGGCGAACGGGCCTATGTCAAAGAACTCGAGTTCGACGTCCAGGCCAAGATCAGAAACGGCAAGGAGTACTCCCCGCTCATCGACGTCCGCGGGCTGCCATGCTGGCCGTCGAAGCCTGACTGGTCGCAATTGGCCGATGGAGCTGAGCTCGAACGCAAGGAGTGGGACTTCGAGTCGCATTGGGACAAGAGAAAGGCCGGTACCATGACCTTGCGCGTGGTCAAGGACTTCGATTTCGTCGTGCTAGGTATCGGTCTGGGTGCCATCCCGGGTGTGTGTCAGGACCTTATTGATCGCGATCAGCGCTGGCGCGATATGGTTACGCATCTGAAAACAGTTAATACCCAGGCCTTTCAGATTTGGCTTAGCGAAAACATGGAACAGTTAGGATGGAATGATCCACCGCTGGCTCTTTCCGCGTTCGTCCAGCCTTTCGAGACCTGGGCCGATATGAGTCATCTGATCAGAGAGGAAAGATGGAAGGTTAGTCCGGGCGCGATTGCGTACTTTTGTAGCGCACTAACTGATTCGGTCTTACCGCAAGAGACTTCGGACAAGAACTATCCTGAACAACGACGGCTGGAAGTTCGTGAAAATGCGATTCGCTATCTCAATAACGATATCGCACAGCTATGGCCCAAGGCTGCCAGGCGTCGCGGTGAATTCAGGTGGGACCTACTGATCGATCCAGTGGCTAAGCTGAAGAGCCGCAAAGCGCACGCGAGCAATAAGTCCAGTTTCGACTCTCAACATTGGGCGGCGAACGTAAACCCAACCGATCGATATGTTCTTTCGTTGCCGGGTACGCAGAAGTATCGCATCTCGCCATTGGACAACACCTACGACAATCTTACAATTGCGGGCGACTGGACTACGTGCGGACTGGATGCGGGATGCGTGGAAGCTGCGGTGATCTCCGGCAGGCTGGCGGCGCATGCAATTTCATCGTCGCCAGCGCTTGAAGACATCGTCGCGTACGACCATCCTTGAGAGCCTCGAGAGGGAAGCATGACTGATCGCAAACGCCTTCATCGCGCCGATCCGGCTAGAGTTGCGCCGGTTCGCGACTTCTCGAAACTCTACCACGGTCCTAAGTCAACCAACGGGCGCGTCGATCCTGTCAAGCCGGTCTCGAACGACGTGCCGCGAAAAGGCAAAGCCGGCGAGCCACTGGCTGAAGGTGTCGAACTGGCCTACAGCGTGATCGAAAAGTACATCGCCGAAGGACGGCGAACGGCCGAAGGATTCAGCAGTGAGCCGTACGCGCCGCGACTGGCTAACGGCAATGTGCAAGAGATCCTCGAACGAGTGTTACGCTTCCAGGCCGAGATGGTTCCGCTCTGGATCGAAACGCTCGCGACGCTGGTCAAAGTAGATGCGTCGCGCAATGGAAATGCTGGCGTGGCGGGCGCGTGGCCGAATCCTGGCGGCGGCCAAAGTCCGGAGACGGTTCCGGTGTCAATTGAAGTGGCCTCGCGCCGGCCCGTCCAGGTGTCGGTCGATCTTCGACCCAATTCCGAAGCAGAGTCCCTCGTCGCGCTGGGCCTACACTCGGTAGACTCCCGGAAACCAACTTTGAGTGATATTCGTTTCGTGCACGACGAGGCCGCGGGCCGGATCGGATTGCGCATTGGCGTACCAGAGAGTCAGCCGCCCGGTACTTATTCCGGCGTGATTGTGAACCGCGACAATGGCGAGACACGCGGAACACTGAGTATTCGAATTGCGGATTAGTTAGTTCACTGACTATATGAGCAGTACTACGTCCGGACTGGTTCCGATGATGCTGCGTGAATACGGAGACCTGACGCGCGCGGCTCTCACCAGGTATCTGCCCTCGAGGGAGCCGCGCCGCTACCTTTACGATCTGCTAAGTGACTATCCGCAGCGCGGCGGCAAAATGATGCGCCCCAGCATTTGCATCGCGGCCGCACGCCTGTTCGGCGCGCCACTCGAGGACGCGATGAGGTCGGCGGTCGCGATCGAGTTGATCCACAACGCCCTGCTGATACACGACGATATCGAGGATGGCAGCGAGCAGCGGCGCGGCCGCCCGACGCTGCACCGGTTGCACGGAGTGCCGCTCGCGCTCAACGCGGGCGACACGTTGACGTTGATGAGCTTTCGGCCTTTGCTGGAAAATCGCGGCCAGATCGGCGAACGGCTGACGCTGAGGATCATCGAAGAGACCGAACGAATGGCGCGCGAGTGCGCCGAAGGCCAGGCGATGGAACTCGGCTGGCGCCGATACAACACAACCGAAGTCGGCGACGCGGATTACCTGGAAATGGTGCTCAAGAAAACCTGCTGGCTGGCGACGATTTATCCGATTCGCGTCGGCGCGCTAATCGGAAGTCGCGGCTCAGTGGATTTGGATCCGTTTGTCCGCTACGGATTTTTTCTCGGAGCAGCCTTCCAGATCCAGGACGACCTGTTGAACCTGGTGGGCGATGAGGGTTACGGCAAGGAGATTAACGGCGACATCTGGGAGGGCAAGCGAACGTTGATGCTGATTCATACGATTCGCGAATCGTCACCGGAGGAGCGTGCACGACTATCGGCGATCCTGCGCGGGCCGCGGGAGGAACGGACACCTTCGGAAGTCAAATGGATACGGCGGCTGATGGACAAGTACGGATGCGCTGAGTACGCGCGCAAGATCGCTCACGGGCTGGCGGGCGCGGCGCTGCACGAATATTCACTTCTAAGCGTCGGACTTCCTGACTCTCGCGACAAGAGTTTCCTCGAACAATTAGTCACTTGGGTTATCGAACGGGATTAGGGGGAAAGGCCATGGCACTGCGGAATAAGCAGTCCCGTCGAAAAACAACACCTATCAGAGCGGCTATGCCGCCTTTCAACACCGCACTCGGCGAGTTCCTGGCACTCCCCGCGCATCTCGAACAGAAATACAGCGACGTCGTCACACAGATATATCCGCTGAAGGCCAGCATGGAGCGGCTGCAGGATTTCTGCGACAGCTATCTCAACCTGGACGAAGAGCTGCCGATGCACTTCAAGCCAGCGGCTCCGTGGGTTTTGATGCAGGTTGTCGACTACGGAAAGATGGCGACCAACGCGATGAATGTAGGCTGGTTCTCCCAGCATGAGCTGGCCTTCGGCGTACCTGTCAGGCGATACGAGAAAGAGAAAGGTAAGTTGGTATTCGCAGATTGGGCAATGGTATTTCCGTTCATCTTTGTCGATAACCCGCTCTCGATGTCGGGAGGCCGTGAGATCTATGGCTGGTCGAAATCCGGAATTCAAATCGACACGACGGTGCCGATCTTCGAGCCAGGCAACGCGCGCAACCTTGTCACTATCAGCCTGGTGACATCAGGGACCAACTACAACCAGGGCGCGGCCACCGAGCAATTTCTGGAGATATTCCAGCGACGACCTTTCGTATCGGCCAAGTCGGCCCCTGCAGATGTGTTAGGAGCAATTCCGCGAGCGATAGCCGGCTCGATAGCGACGGCCTTCAGCATTTTCGAAACGGCAGGCCTTTTCCCGTACGGTTATGGGGATAGCGATATACAATCTTTGCAAGAGATGATGTCGCGGTTCTATGGGCAGCTGAATCTGTTTGGACCAGGATCGTTTACAGCGCCGCCGGTAAGGGAGGCTTCGGAGAAAGGCTCAGGTTCTCCTTTCAAAATCATTACCCTTAAGCAGATCCGCGCCGTTAGTAGCTCGTCGGGCGCTTGTTTTCAGGGAATCGTTGGATCGGAGATGCGAATCGAACGAACCACCGATGCCGGCTATCTCTTCGATCCTCTTTCGGGAGACACCTCTGGTGGAATTTACATCAACCTGCTCAACAGCGGCATACAGCCGATTGCACGAACGTTGGGACTCGAGAGCTCTGAATATTCGAGCGTCGGCGGCAAGCCTGCATCGACGCTGCGTCCTCTTATGCCCTTCTGGCTTAGGATGGACTTGCGCTATGGGTTAGCGGACTACCAATGCTGGCGCACTGAAACTTCCACTTGGACCTTCGGCGACAAACTGCATCGGATCGCGCGCAGGGAGATTCCCTATCTTGGCATGGGCAGCGGTGCGGCTGAGGAGGTCGGCGGCCCTTACGAATTCCCTCACATCACGTTTCGTATAATGCCGCTTCGGGCGGAAAAAGCCATATTGCAGAAGTTAATCAATAACTATCTGAAAAATGACTTTTATGAATTTCAGGTGACTGGCCAGATCAAAGAAAACCGCACATCGCATTCGGTCGTGTGCCTTGTAGGTATCAACTTTGATGAAATGACGGCGGCTTCGGATCCTGGCAGCAGGTATTCCGATTGCGAAATGACGTTCCTTGTGCCGGTATTATGGTGGGAGAAGGGTAAGACAGGTAACAAACATCCGGCGGTGATTCCGCTGTACACTTTCACAGGGTCTGACTGGAATGCTGCGACGTCCTATGAAGTGTATGGTCAACCTGCACTCAAATCGGAATTTATCGATCCAGGAGATCCCTGGTTGTCCGAGCCGGTGATTCCGCGCACGAGCGAGCCTGTTTTGACTCTTAGGACGGAGCTGTTTCCTGAACTTGGCAAGAGTCAGCAGGCACAAGAACTGTCGGTGCTCCAAGTCCTATCTGCGCCGGGACCTTCATCGAACAGTTCAGTCGCGACCTACCTGCACGAGCTCGGACTGAACCACTTCTTGACGGGAGATCGTTATCACAGCGTTTCACTAAAGCAGATCATGGACGCCGAAGACCCTGCCCTCGCGAACTACCAGGCGCTCGTAGGACTAGGACGTCAATTTACCGAGACGAAAGGCAAAGCCCCATCAACAGGCACGCTGGGACCGCTTTCCATCAATGTCTATAGATATCCGACTTTCCCTATAGTTGAAACGCTGGGATTGGTAACGGAAAAGCCTGATAAGACTGGGCCATATCCGATACATACCTTGAAACCTATCGATTCTTTTTGGATCTCGGGATCAATGGCGGGCGATGCCGGACTTGAAATGTGTTGGCGCGTAGGAACCGGGTGGCAGAGGAACTCTGCCTTTGACGCAACTATTTCGAAGGCGCCAGGAGCAGCCGCAGCTAAAAAGGTTTCGCCAAAACAAAAGAAGAAGAATTAAACTGAACAACCATTTTCTCTTCGACAAGTATCAGCAGTAGCCAATCTTGCGATACCAGCTGATAGCGTCGGCGATAGTTTCCGAAAGGGGACGCGGTGTGACGCCCAGTTGCTGTAGCTCATGGCCGTGAACGATGTAGTCGAACATGGAGGCCATCATCATCCCGCCGGCGGGCAGTCGTGTTTTTTCACCGATAGCGTCTAACATTAATTCCATCGCGTAGGCACCTGCGAGCGCGAGGGTTGTTTCGGTGGAAAACCGCGGGGGTGCTGCATCGCCTAGCTGGCAGATCAACGAATACAATTCTGCGGTAGAGACATCATACGCACCCATCTGTATAGGCTCGCCGTAGCGCTCCGTATCGAGGGCGGCGAGGACCGCGGTGGCTACGTCGCGCACGTCAATTACGTTCAGCATCTGACCAATCGCAGAAGGTATTTCACCGGATAGCAGTAACGGAATCGTGCAAAGCTGCCGGTCGTGTAAGTCCCAGGGACCGAGGCAATATGTAGGGTTCGCGATGACGGCGGGAACTCCGCGCCGGCTGGCGTCGAGAATGTGGGACTCGATCAATTCCTTCACTTCGAAATAGGGATGCGCCAGACGCATCATCTGATGCTGAAATCTCTGCACGCTCGTACCCGGCCGGACCTGAGTGACGAACGAACCGACATAAGCAACGCGCGTCTTATGTTTGTATACCGCATCCAGCAACCGGCGCGTTCGCCGCTCTGCATAGGCGACAGGATCTTTACCTGCTTCGCTAACGGGAAAAGACACCTCGAGGGGATAGGGCGCGGCGGCATCGACGACCAGATCCTGACCGGCCATCCACTTATCGAATTGACCGGGCGCTTCCGCATCTCCCGCCACGTAGCGGACCTTCAGCCCGGATAGATTCGCGGGTGGAAGAGTTCGGCGGCCGGCGGCGGTGACCTGGTAATTTCTATCGACCAGGGCGCGGACGATCGCGTTGCCCAAATGTCCAGCGGCGCCTATAACGAGCGCCTTGACAGGTGATCGGCGACCCACGACTTAAGTGTGGCCGCTTCAACGAGCGGGCAAAGGACTAGTTGGCAGCTTGGAAGCGGGAAAGGAAGACGATTCGAGATCGTTCAATAAGGCCTTGGCGGTTTTGAGCTCGGGCCAATCGAGTCCTTCGGTAAACCAATCGTGAATGGGCTGCAGCACACCAAGCGCCTCGCCGCGACGGCCGCTGCCCATGAGCATGCAGCTTAGGCTGGTCGCTGCCCGCAACTCCAGCGCCTTCGCATTGCGCCGGCTCGCGATCTCGATAGCCTTGAGAAAGCTTTGCTCAGCCTCTGACTCAGCTTGCCCGATCCTGGCCGGAATGGACAAAGCGCGCGCCTGC
This sequence comes from Binatus sp. (SeqCode), assembly GCA_050010075.1. Lineage (GTDB taxonomy): Bacteria > Desulfobacterota > Binatia > Binatales > Binataceae > Binatus. The sequence continues at coordinate 17,237 of JBEKLS010000026.1, forward strand.
TTCAGTTTCAATTCGCCATTAATTCTGTGTATTTCGGCTTCCAGGTATCGCTCATCGTTGCGCTCCATCAGGTTGTGCGCTTCGGCGAGTAACACCAATGCTACATCGACCTGGCCGAGATTACCCAAAGCCTCTGCTATCGCGGAGCGCGCCCAGGTGTGCGCCAGTTCGTAGCCGGCCGCGGCGAACCCTCCAGGGTTACCACCGCCAATGGTCATCTGATCTATTTTTCCCTGGGCCGCAAGACCGATCACACGGTAGGCGATCAAGGACTCGGTGAAAAACGCAAATCCGTATTCCTTGGTAAGCGTCAGGCCTTCGGTGATTACTCGCTCCGCGCCTGCGTAGTCATGACGCATCGAGTAATACATGCCGATCATGGTGAGACACCAGGTTAAAGTGAATGGATAACCTAACTCACGCGCAAGCGCGATGGCGCCTTGCGCCTTTTTCTCGGCTTGATCGGGATAACCAAGAATCCACAACGTCATCGCATCGAAACAGAGGCAACTCACGCAGGGATCCTGGCCGAATTGGAAGGCCAGCGTTCGGTGTTTCTGCGGATCGTACAAAGCTCTGCCGCGCTCGAGGCTCGCTCGAGCGTCGGTAAATTGGCCCTTGAAAAACCGACTGCAACCCGAGGCCCAGTTGGCCTGAACCAACATTCCATCATTCTGAGTTCGCGGCGCCAGTCCAATCATTTGATCGGAGTAGTCGCTATCCTTAGGGTGCTCACCCCGAACCAAGTGGTAGCTCCACAGCCCGAATAACACCGAGAAGAGTTTGGAATTGTCGTCGAGATTTTGGCACAGCTCATAAGCGCGCCTATAGGTGCTTCCCATCTCGGGAGCATACCAACCCTTGGTCGCGAGCAGCGCCAGGCCATAGTCGAGTTGTATATCCAGCTCGCTCCGCGCGCGATCCTGGGAATAAGGCAGCTCTTTCAGCAACTCCAACGCATTCTGAAAATAACGAAGCGCTCCTTCATAGGCGCTCTGTTTGAGCGCCTGTTGTGCCGCCAGCGCGAGATACCTAACAGTCTTATCGGCGTCGGCCGCACGCCCGGCTCGCCACAGATGATGCGCGAGATCGCCTGCTTGATCCTCGAGCGCGTTGGGATGAACACTTTCAATCCCTTTGACCACATTGAGATGTAGCCGTTGTCGGCGCGGCGCGGATAGATCGCTGAGGACTGCGTTACGAATCAACTCATGGGAGAACTGAAAGCTCGCTTCCGGATATCCCAGGGTCGAGTAGATGAGGCCTGCCTTTTCCGCTTCCTCGACGCAATCCAGCAGAGAGTCCGCATCCATATCGGTTGAGGCTTCAAGAAGGTCGAATGTGAACGATCGTCCTATGACCGCGGCGGGAGCCAGAATTTTTCGTGCTCCGTCGCTTAGCCGTGCGAGCCTGCGTCCTATAACGAGCCGCAGACTCTGAGGGACGTCCACTTCTTCAAGATCGAAATCCTTGCGAAAATTTCCTTCATCATCTATAAGCTTGCCGCGCTCGACTAGATGGCGGTAGAGCTCCTCAATGAAGAAAGGATTGCCGTCAGTGCCCGACTGAATGAGATTGACGACGGCGGATGGCGGCTCTTTGCCGCTAAGGGCTCGGATCATGCCGGCTACTGCATCGTGCGGCAGGCCTCTGAGACTTATCCGCTCAAGCATATGGACGCGCAGCAATTCGTCCAGGGTTTGCGCCAAAGCACCCGCTGAATCGATCTCATTGTCGCGAAAGGTGCCCACAATCAATACAGCAGTCCGGGAGATCGATCGCGCAATGTGATTCAGCAGCGACAGCGTTCCTTCGTCGGCCCAGTGAAGATCTTCGAGGAGCAGCATGATGGGACCGCTGGCCGCAGTCCGGCTGAGAAGCTCCACGACCGCGTCAAACAATATCTTTCGCGATTGCTCAGGCGAGAGTTCGAGCGGCGGCGGAATGTCGGGAAAGATCCGCCGAAGCTGGGGCATCAATCGAGCCATCTCGCCCGCGTCATCGCCGAGTGCGGCCCTGAAAGATTCCTGGCTTGGCGACTGCGCCATCGCGGATTCGAGAATTTCGACATACGGATTGAAAGGAAGAGAATTTTCGCGGTCATAACAGCTGCCGACGAGCGTGGTAAATCCGCGAGCCGAGGCTTCGGCCGCAAACTCAGCGGCAATTCGAGTCTTGCCGACGCCGAGCGCGCCTCCGATCATTGCTACTCCGCCCTCGCCGCCGAGCGCGCGCTCAAGCAGGCGACGAAGTACGGCGCGTTCCGCTTCTCTGCCGACGAAGGTAGTGCGATCGGCGAGTGACTGCACCAGACTGGTCTCAGGCCGCGAAAACACCGGCGCCGTGACCTCGGCAACTACTGACGGCTTGATGCCCTCGGCGGAGAATTGCCACGTTATCGGGGCGTGAGAATTCGCGAGATAGCAGCTGAACGATCCGGTCCTGATTGCTCCGTCGAGCAGTTCTCCGAGTTGCCGATCATGCTCGGAAATTTTCTGAACCGCGGACTTGATCGCGCGCGTGACATTGAGCCGCGCACGCTCTGCGGCTGATCCAGCTCGCCGATCACGCCCGCCCAGACCGACCGCACGAGCAATCTCGCGAACGAGAAAATCCATCTCGGATTGGGCCCGCGCGGCGCGCTCGTCGTCGCCCCGTTCGTGCAAATCTTCTATTTGCTCCCTGAGATCGGTGATTCTGCGCTGATAATCCTGCTTGGCCTTGGCATCGAGCATCTCGCCCGCATCACCAAGTCCGCCGACGCTGACAGTTGCGCTGCCAAGCAAGGAGGCTTTGTCAGCTGCATCCAGATCAACAGCGCCCGCGCCGGGGCCGTTCAGAAGATCTAGTGAATGAAATTCCTCGGCGGGATGCTGCAGCAGGCGCTGAATGTAGCCGAGTCCCTTGATGTCCTTAAGCGAGAAACTGGAATTGTTGTAGCCGACCGTCCAATATTCGCCGTTGCATACGAACATAGCCAGGCGCGCGGCGGCTGCCGGCTGCGATCCGGAAAGGCTGCGACGGTCAACTGAGCCGCCATCACTCTGTGGCACTCAAATCCCCTCGATCGATTCGTCGCATCGCTTTTCTCCTCGACCCAGAGACGAGCAATAAGCAGATGCGCGTCGATACCGCCCCCCAACAGAATCTGGGCCGACGCTACCATCCGCTTACGGTAGTGTAAATCCGGCTGCGTGAACCGCATTTTCGATGTAAACTGCCAAACGCGCTAGTAACCATTTGTAGCGGCGCGATACCTACCGTATGAACGCCGCCGAGAGGCACGATGGATCCAAAAGGAAAGGTGGCGTTAATCACCGGAGGCGCTCGAATCGGACAGGTCGTGGCGGCCGCGTTGGCAAGCCGCGGATGCTCGCTGGCGCTGACCTACCTCGGTTCGAGCGGTGCGGCTGAAGCGACTGCGGCATCGGCAAGATCCGCGGGAGTCAAAGCAGCTGTGCTTCACGCGGACGCGACCGACGAGGCGGAGATCGTCGCGGCGGTTGGCGAGACGGTGAAGTCGCTGGGGCGACTCGACATTCTGATCAACATGGCGTCGATCTATCAGAAGACGCCCAATCCCTCCGGTGCGCTGTGGTCAGCCAGCCTGGATACGAACGCGAAGAGCGCGTTCCTGTATTCCATTCATGCGGCGCCAATCATGAAACAGAGCGGCGACGGGCGAATAATAAATTTCTCGGACTGGCTGCCGGTGACCGGGCGTCCACGCTACAAGGGCTACACGCCGTACTACGTATCGAAGGCATCGGTTGCAGCGTTGACGCAGACGCTGGCGCTGGAATTCGCGCCCGAAATTCTCGTCAACGCGATTGCGCCTGGTCCGATAGCGGCGCCGCCCAACCTGACCGCCGAAGAAAATGCGCAGGTGCTCGAAGCGACGCCGCTAGCGCGATGGGGTGGCGCGGAAGAGATTGCCAAGACGGTGCTGTTTTTCGTCGACACTGATTTCGTTACGGGTGAATTTATTCGCGTCGATGGCGGGCGGCATCTCTTCTGAAAAGTTCGTCGGGCTAACCCCACACTTCCTTCGCGACCTCGACGACCAGCTCCAGCTTGGCGCGCTGGTCCGCTGGCGAGATGCGATTGCCGGGCGCAGTGCTCGCAAATCCGCATTGCGGGCTTATCGATAGCTGATCGAGTGCGATAAACCTGGCAGCCTCGTCGATTCGGCGCTTGAGCGAGTCTTTCGATTCGAGTTCCGGAAATTTGCTCGAGACCAGCCCGAGCACCACGGTTTTGTTTTTTGGCACCAGCCGCAGCGGCTCGAAGGTTCCCGCACGCGGCGTGTCGTATTCCAGAAAATACGAGTCCACATCGATCTTGTTGAACAGCGTATCCGCGACCAGGTCGTAACCGCCTTCGGCGCTCCAATGACTCTGATTGTTGCCGCGGCAAATGTGCATCGCGAGATGCAACTTCCTTGGGCGTCCCGCAAACGCCCGGTTCATCACCCCGGGATAGGTGTCGATCAACAGCGTGCGCGCGTCATCGCCCCGCTTTCGCATCGGCTCCCCGATTCGCGGATCGCTCAACGAGGCGAGCGTGGTCTCGTCGATCTGAACGTAGGTGCAGCCAGCGTCGGCGAGCACCTTCAGTTCCTTCTGGAAGGCCTCGACGATATCGTCCCAGAAAAGATCGATGTCAGGATACGCATCGGTGCTGATGTTCTGTCGCCCGGCGCGGAAATGGATGATGGTCGGCGACGGTATCGTTATCTTCGGCGTGCGCGAGGTTGCGGCACGAAGAAATTTGAAGTCGTCCACGTGGATCGGAGCATGCCATCGCATTCGCGCCTGAACGTGCGGAACCAGCAGCGGCAGCTTATGGCCTTCGCGGTCGATGAAATAAACTTCGTCGATCGACGATGGATCGTAGGCAACAGTGCCGCCGCCAAGGCCGCGGAAATAGAAGTCGGAATAAAAAATCTCGCGACGATACTCGCCGTCAGTGATCGACTGAAGCCCGACGCTCTCCTGAAACGCGACCGCATCGCGAATCGACGAATCCTCAACCGCGCGCAAGTCCTCGGCGGAGATTTTGCCGGCCGCGCGATCGCCGCGAGCCTTCAGCAATTCAGGCGGTCGCAAGAGGCTGCCGACGTGGTCCGCGCGAAAAGGAGGATCGTGGGGTGAGTCACTTGTCATTGGACCTCCTGCCTGGCGGAAAAGCTCTAGCTGAGCGCTGCAACGCGAGCGACGATCCGATCGACGAACGCGCCGGCACAACCAAGATACGATGCGGGGTTCGTCAGCCGATCAATCTGGACGTCAGTGAAGTTCGGCCGCAGCTCCGGATCGTTGCGAAGAACCGTCGCAAGCGGCACGCCCTCAGCAAGCGATCGATCGCAGGCGCGCGCGACAGCGGCTTCGGCGGCGGCGCGACCGATCGAGGCAGCAAGCTCAGTCGCAATCGCTTCAGCCATGATCAATCCACCCGTCATGTCGAGGTTGCGCCGCATCCGCACAGTATCGACACTCATGCCGTCCGCAATCGAGCGCGCGTGAGCCAACGCGCCCGTGCAAAGAGCCACGCATTGCGGCAGCGCGAGCGATTCGCTCTGCCACGACCCCGTCCCGCGTTCGTGATCTACAGTCATCGAGCCGAGCATCAGCGGCACCAACGCGTGCACTGCGCGCGTGGCCGCCAGGATGTACTCGCTCGCGATCGGATTGCGTTTTTGCGGCATCGTCGACGACCCGCCCCGACCCTCGGCGTGCGGCTCGGACACTTCGCCGACTTCGGTTTGCATCATCAACGTCACGTCGAGCGCGAATTTCGACAGGCTTCCACAAATCAACCCAAGTAGCGCGGCCGCCTCGGCAAAGCCGTCGCGTTGAGCGTGCCAGGGCAGGTCCGGAACGCCGAGCTCGAGTTCCCGCGCGAGTGCTTCGACGACGGCGGTTCCGTTCGCGCCGAGTGCCGCCAGCGTTCCGGCCGCGCCGCCGAACTGCACGACGAGAATTCTCGGCGCAGCCTGATCCAATCGCTCGAGGTGAGCAATCAGTGGCGACGCCCACACCGCGCATTTGAGGCCGAAGGTGGTCGGTACTGCGTGCTGGAGATGGGTGCGAGCCGCCATCGGCGTGTCGCGAAAACGCGCGGCTCGAGCGGCGAGAGTTCGCGCGAGCGCGAGCAAGTCGCGGCGCACAAGCGTAAACGCCCGCTTCAGTTGCAGGACGAGCGCGGTGTCCAGGATGTCCTGGGTGGTCGCGCCAAAATGAATCCAGCGCGCCGCTTCGTCGCCCGCGACTCGGCCAAGCTCCTTGACCAGCGCGACTACCGGATAGCCGACGCGGCGTGTGCTATCCGCGATGTAGTCGAGCCGCAGGTTTTCGACTCGGCACGCGCGAGAGATCGCATCGGCGACAGGCGCCGGAACGAGGCCAAGCGCGGATTCGGCGCGAGCCAGGGCGGCCTCGACATCGAGCATGAACTGCAGATGAGCGTGGTCGGAAAACAGCGCGCGGATTTCGTCGGTGCCATAAAGCGTGCCGAAAATTTGGGAGTCAGCGGGATTGATGCTCATACGTCAAAGAACACCGTCTCGTTCTCTCCCTGCAGTACGATGTCGAAGCGTAGCACGCCGGGCTGCTCGATACGCGCGACCAGCGTTGCGCGTCGTTCAGGCGCGACGGCGTTAAGCACCGCGTCGGTGGCATTGAGCGGATCGTCGGGAAAATAAATTCGTGTGACGAGCCGCTTCAGCAACCCGCGCGCAAAAATCGAGACATTGATGTGCGGCGCCTGGAGGACAATGCCGATATCCGGAACAGCGCCGGGCTTGATCGTGTCGAAGCGAAAGCAGCCGCCTTCGTCCGTCGCGACGCGACCGAAGCCGTGAAAATCCGGATCCAGTAATTTTTCCTGCGAGTCGTCCGGATGATCGTAGCGGCCATCGGCGTTGGCTTGCCATAGCTCGATCATCGCGTCGCTTACAGGCGCCGAGTCGCCGTCCAGAACGCGACCCTCGATTGTTATGCGCTCGCCGCGCGATTTCGGCGTGACGAGTGTTTCTTGTCCAGATCTAATCAGCGCCGGCTTGAAGAAGGGGCCGATCGTCTGCGATGGAGTTTGCGCCGGGGTCATCTTTAGCTTAGCGCCGGAGTGGCGTCGCGGCCGCGCAAAACAAAGTCGAATCGATAACCGAGTGCATATTCGGGAATAGTAAGTTCGATATCGAATGTAGCTATCAGCCGCTCGCGCGCGGAGCGGTCTTCGACGCTGTTGAAGATCGGATCAAGCGCCAACAGCGGATCGCCCGGAAAATACATCTGGGTAATGAGACGGGTCGCGAAGCCGGGGCCGAACAGGCTGAAGTGGATATGATTCGGACGCCACGCATTGTGATGATTGCGCCATGGATAGGCGCCCGGCTTGACGCTCATGAAGCGGTACGCGCCGCGATCGTCAGTGATCACTCTGCCGATGCCGGCGAAGTGCGGATCGAGCGGCGCCTCATGCCGATCAGCGGCGTGAGCGTAGCGGCCGGCGGCATTCGCCTGCCAGATTTCGATCATGGTGTGAGGAATCGCGCGGCCGTCTTCATCGAGCACGCGGCCGGTCACGACGATGCGTTCGCCGAGAGCATCGCCGCGGTCGAAGTGCGTCAGGTCATCGTCGCCCGGCGCGAGGATCTCGCGCGAAAAGCGCGGGCCGGTGATTTCCGACAGCGTGTGATCCAACTTCATCGGCGCGTGTCGCGGCGCGCGCTTGTGGGTGCTGATATAGGACGAATGATCGTAACGCGGATGAACGCCGGGCGTCTCGCGCCGATAGCCGGCGGGAGTTTTCATCGCGCGCCCTCTTTCGCCATTTCCTCGAAGGTGGATTTTGCGATTCGGAATGCGGAATTTGCCGCCGGCACGCCGGCATAGACCGCGACCTGCAGCAGGATTTCCTTCACCTCGTCGAGAGTCGCGCCCGTGTTGCGCGTGGCGCGAACGTGCAGTTTGAGTTCTTCATGAGAGCCGCCGGCCGCCAGCAACGCGATCGTGACGAGGCTGCGCGTTCGATGATCGAGTCCGGGCCGCGCCCAAATATCGGCCCATGCGTGGCGCGTAATGAGTTCCTGAAACTCTTCATCGAAGGCAGTCGCGTTTTCCAATGAGCGGTTGACGTGAGCATCGCCCAGGATGCGACGGCGAACGGCCAGACCTGCTTCGTATGCCGAATCTTTCATTGCGTCACTCCTGGAAAATCGATCTGAGCAAAAGCTATCGCGCCGCGGGCGGTGAGGTCAAAAGGGAATCGACGGGGCGATTCAATTTGTAGTATTCGCTGAGCTGGCGGTTCGACCAATCGGGGAGGTGCACCGGCGTGCGACGCGAAGATTTTTCTTTCGGCAGCGAGGACGGACTCGAGATTGCGTACTATCGATGGCGGGCTCCCGGGAAGGCGGCGGCAATCGTGCAGCTGGCGCACGGCATGGGAGACCATTCGATCCGCTATGCGCACGTGGCGGAGTTCCTCAACCAGGCGGGGTTTCACGTCTATGCCAACGACCATCGCGGACATGGGCAGACCGCCAAGGGACGCGAGGCGCTCGGCGATTTTGGCGCCGCGGGATGGAACGGATTGGTCGCCGACATGCTGACGCTGACGCGGCTCGCGCGAACGCGCGAAGGCGGACTGCCGGTGATCCTGCTCGGCCACAGCATGGGCTCCTTCGCCGCGCAGCAGTACGTGCTGGACAACAGCGCAGCGATCGCGGGACTGGTGCTCTCAGGATCGGCGGCGGTGGACAAGCTGTCGATCGATCCGTCGCAGGACGCAGACCTTGCCGCGTTCAATCGCGGTTTCGAGCCGGCGCGCACCCCGCACGATTGGCTGAGCCGCGACACGGCCGCAGTGGATGCGTACGAAGCGGATCCGCTTTGCGGCTTTGGCATAAACAAGCAGGCGATGGTGTCGATGGTCACGTCTTTGATCCGGACGATCGATCCGGCCGCGCTCGCGCAAATTCGCAAGGACATTCCGATTTACATTTTCGCCGGTGACAAGGATCCGATTAATCACGACCTCGAATGGATCAAGCCGCTGGCCGAGCGCTACCGCGCGGCGGGAATCACCAACGTCACGGAGAAATACTACCCGCAAGGGCGGCACGAGATGCTGAACGAAACGAATCGCGACGAGGTGATGCGCGATCTCGTGAACTGGCTGCGGCGCGCGATCGTCGCGTAGCGACTCAGCCGGCGGCGATGCGTCGCTCGATCATGTCGTTGATAGCGGCGTCATCGTAGCCGAGCTCACGCAGCACTTCGCGAGTGTTGGCGCCAATCTCCGGCGCCGGCTCGGGCTTGCGCTTGTCGGCTCCCGCGACGAACAACGGGCTATTGATCGTATCGATGGTGCCGTGGCCCGGATAGTCGAGCTGCACGAAGGCGCCGGCCGCGCGCATCTGTGGATCTTTGACGGCGTCGTCGAGCGTCGGCAGGAGCGACCACTTGATGTCGAATTGTTTGAATGCGAGCCGCCATTGCGCAAGATCCTTCGCCTCGAACTGCGATTGTAGAATCGCGAACAGCTCGGCCGCATGTTCGGTGCGGCTCGCGTCGGTCGCAAACATCGGATCGGTCGCCAGTTCGGGCGCGCCAAACATTTTACATAGCCGCGGGAACTCATGATCGGGATCGAGTTGAATGAGCAGGAACACCTTGGCATCACGGGTGACGTATCCCGAGGTGAGAGGATTTATCGGATGCGGTCCGCCCGTCGGCTGCGGGAACGTAGCGCCCAGCATTCGCGCCTGCAAATCACAGCTATGAGCCCAGGCGCCGCTCGCCATCAGCGAGGTGCCGACTTTCGAGCCGCGTCCCGTGCGTTCGCGCTGGTAGAGCCCGAGCATGATGGCGCCAAACAGCGACATCGCGGTCGGATGATCGCCCATCCCCGGCCGCGGTCCCGACGGCGTTCCATCGCGTCCGGTCACGCTGGTCATCAGACCCGAACGCGCCCAGTAGGCCAAAGCGTCGAACGCTGGCAGGTCGGCGTCGTCGCCTTCCTCGCCGTAGCCGGTGATGTGGGCAAAGATCAGGCGCTCGTTGACGGCGCGCAGATCGTCCCAGGTCAGATGGAATTTCGTGAGCAACTGAGACTGATAGTTCGTCACAAAAACGTCGGCAGTTTTGACGAGTCTGATAAGAGCGTCGTAGCCTCGCGGACTGGCGAGATCGAGCGCGACGCTTTTTTTGTTGCGCCCGGTCAGTATCCAGGCGTAGTTCAGTTCCGACTTCGCAGTGCCGGGCAGATGGGGAAAGAGGCGCCACAGGTCGCCGCCATCGGGGCGTTCGATTTTAAAAACTTCAGCGCCAAAGTCGGACATCACCGTGGCCGAGGCCGGACCAGCGATATAGGTGCCGCAGTCGATAACTCTGATTCCAGAAAGGATTCCGTCTTTTTGCATCGCCAGACCCCAGCGAACGAGATTGCAGATCTCGTCGTTAGTACAGCAGTTCGAGTTCGGCAATCCCCAGGACAGCAAAAAGAGAGACCGAGACGAGAGTTCGAGCGGCGGCGAGGTTGACCCTTATTGCGGGGTATCAGGAAAAATGGTGAAAGTGGGGCGGACGAGTTTCGCTCTCGGATGTCCGGCCGCTACCAGGCGGAGCACCGAGGCTCCGCCTGATAGCACCGTTTTATAGTGGCTTCCGAATCACTGACATACTGGCAGCGAAGCGCTGCTTGCGCCCGCGGTGACCTGTCCGGTCAGTGCCATAGCTCTGCCATTCAGCATCGCGCCGCTATTGGTCGTGATGGAGACTCCGGCCAACACGTTTCCTTGCATCACGGCGGTGGTATCGATCGTCGCGGAACTGCCGATCTGCCAGAAGATGTTGGAAGCTTGAGCGCCGTTGATCAGTTGGACCTGCAGACCGGGCGTGATATCGAACGAGGTTCCAACCTGGAAGATCCAGACCGCATTCGGGTTTCCCTGCGCATCAAGGGTCAGGTTGCCTGAAGATACCGCCAGCGTCGAGGCGGCAGTATACAGATTAGGGAAGAGCACAGAGCCGCCGATGTTTCCGGATACGGTAACTCCCGGTGGCAGGTCGAGTAGCGCGGTGTATGCGCCCAACAAGGACGCCTGCGCTGCTTGCGAGGCAGAATTGTCGAGATTAATCGTTCCGCTCACGGTCGAGGGCGGAAAACCGGTTATGGAAGTGCCTGGATACAGACCGAGATCTCCGTTCACTGCGATAGTGCCAGGGGCAGTAACCGTGGTGGCGGCCAGGATCCCGTAAGAGGAGGCCGAGCCAAGATCCGGCGGAGTTTGACCGGTCGCTGCCGAGCCAGTGGTGAACTGCCACGAAACAGACGCCAGCACATTGCCCGACAGGTCTTGGGCGCCAGTAATCGTGGCGGTGAACGTGGTGCTGGCTGCCAGGTCGCTGGTCGGGGTGAACGTCGCTATCTGGTCAGTAGCGTCATAGGAGACTTTTCCAGTTACTATCGTTGCGCCCGGTCCTGTCACCGTGAAGGTTACGGGGCTAAGCGTCGACGAGTTCATCGCTACATCGAAGGTGGCGTTGACTGAGGCGTCGACACCCACACCAGAGGCACCGCTAGCCGGGTTGGTAGAACTGACCGTCGGAGGGGTGAGGTCGGGCCCGGTTCCAGTGGTAAAGGTCCAGGTATAGTTAGATGCCAGTGCGTTGCCCGAGAGATCGGTAACCCCTGTGGTTATGGTTGCGGTGTAAATGGTGCTGGCCGAGAGAGCGGTTGCCGGGGTGAACGTGGCGGTGTTCCCAATGGTGGAATAGGTCACAGTGCCCACAATCGGGGTTGCTCCTGGTCCCTCCAGCGTGAACGTCGTTCCGGTAAGGGTGCTTGAGTCCATCCCTTTATCGAAAGTAGCCACTATCGTCTGGTTGGTTGCCACGGTCGTGGCCGAATCCACCGGATTCGTTGAACTTACCATCGGTGGCGTCGTGTCCAGACCGGCGCCGGTCGTGAAGCTCCATACGTAGTTGCTCGCCAGCGGCGCACCCGACATGCTCTGAGCCGCAGTTGTTACCTCTGCGGTGAATGCGAGATTAGCCGGGTAGTCGGACGTTGGCGTGAAGATCGCGGTGTTGTTAACCGAGTCGTAACTGACGGATCCAGGAATGTTAGTGTCCGCAGGCCCGGTCACCGTGAAAGTTCCGAGTGCCATCAGCGTCGTCGAGTTCATCGGCTCGCTGAAGGTGACCGCGATTCGCTGGCCGGTCCCCATTCCTTGTCCGCAGCTACCCGCGATCGCGGGGTAAGAGGAGGTCACGACGGGCGCGACGGGAGTGGGAGTTGCCGTTGGAGTTGCGGTCGCTGTTGCAGAGACAGTCGCAGTCGCGGTGGCCGTTGCAGTTGCGGTGGCCGTATCGGTCGCCGTCGCGGTCGCAGTTGCCGTCGCCGTATCAGTCGCGGTGGCCGTTGCTGTATCAGTCGCAGTTGCGGTGGCTGTGTCGGTCGCCGTTGCGGTCGGCGTTGCTGTAGCGGTCACTGTGGCAGTGCTGGTCGGAGTCGCGGTGCCAGTGGCGGTTGAGGTGGCGCTGGCGGTGGGCGTTGCGGTTGCGGTCTGAGTTGCTGTCGCCGTCGACGTCGCAGTGCCCGTCGCTGTATCAGTCGCAGTTGCGGTGGCCGTGGCGGTCGGTGTTGCGGTAGCGGTCACTGTGGCTGTGCTGGTCGGTGTCGCGGTGCCAGTGGCGGTTGAGGTGGCGGTCTGAGTTGCAGTCGCCGTCGCGGTCGAAGTGGCCGTCGCTGTGTTGGTTGCGGTCGAAGTGGCCGTCGGCGTCGCCGTGGCAGTGCTGGTCGGGGTCGAGGTGCGGGTGGCGGTTGCGGTTGAGGTGACGCTCGGAGTCGGCGTCGCCGTTGCGGTCGAGGTCCCCGTAGGTGTCGGAGTCGCGGTTGGAGTCAAAGTGGGCGTCGGAGTCGGCACAGGTCCCGCGCCGGTGGTGAAAACCGATCTGAAGTTGTCTTTCATGACTCTGCCGTCGAGCGCCCTGACGGTGCCGACGAATTTAAACTTGTACTTGGTGTTGGTTGCGAGCGCGTTCTTCGGAGTGAAAATCACGGTGTCGCCGTGGCAAAGGATCGTTGCGGCGGAGGCCTTGACCCGGTTGAGCCGGAAGGATTTAGGACCTAACGAGTTGCAGTTCATCGGCATGCTGAAGGTCACGATGATCCTGGTATCGATAGAGACGTTCGTGGCTCCGTCGACTGGATCGGTCGAGGTTACCACGGGCTTCGGGCCCTTGGACGAGGCGTTTGCGGGCGCCGCTGCGCCGGCGCATATCATAATCACCAATGCGGCGACTGAGATTTTATTAACTGTTCGCACGAACATCATCGAGGCTTTTTTTGTTACTGACATGGGATTCATTTCCTCGTTTAGTTGCTTTCGATGAAGCTTCTCCCGCGCTGTAGCGACGGAAGATCTGGGCTGGGTGGCGCCGCGTGTGCCGATGCGCCGGCAAATTCACCGCTCGTCAGGTTTGATTCCTCTGGCGACAGGTCATCAGTTCGCATCCCGTCCGAAGGCCTGATTCGCCCGGGTGCCATCGCGACGGCCAGCATCAGCGCTCCGATCAGACTCAGCGCAAGCGCGACCGGCGTGGCGAGGTCAGCTTCGCTGTCGGGGTCAATTGTGCGCGGCCGGCTGGCAGTCTCGGCGGCAAGGCCGAAAGCCCCGCGGACGCTCGCATATCCGGCTGCGCCCGCGGCCAGCAGTATGATGAGCATCAGACCGCATGCCGCCACCATATATCTGTCGACTTCCCGCGAAGGCTGTAAACTTCGAGTTGACGATGATCGCTTGATTAGTTCGCTTGGCACGTTCACGCGTTTCAAAGCCCCTTTTTTAAAGTCCCTTTGATGTTGCATCGCTCCGCAGAAGGAAATTCCTTCCGTTGGCGCGGATTCCGCCGACTACTGTAAAGGCAAGTTCCGTACCTCTGGGATTTTTGGCGAAGTGACGCGTGCAGACGACGATCAGAATGACGGCGCTGCTAGCTGGAAGCGTTGAATTGCTTTCAAAGCTAACCGCAGACGATAGTCAGAAAGGAGCCGGAACAGATGACAAGGTATTGCCACTCGACGATCGCGACGACAAAAAAATGACTATTGCGGGTGGCGCCGCGCGGCTCGATCGTCAGTCAGCTTCGAGACCCGGACTGCGCAGTCGAATGTAGGTGCGTCTTCCCGTCACGCAGATCGCGAGCCAGCATCCGCCGAGCGCGAATCCGCCGACGATCGCGCTAAGTGCGAGTCCCGAATAGAGTCCCGCCAATCCGATCAGCGCGATGATATAGAGCGCTCCTGCCACGCTTAGCGTTTGCAGGCCCCAGGTCTGAGTCTCGGCCGCGAGCATGTAACTGAGCATCCCGTAGGCGGCGGTTGACGCGGTTAGCGCGGCGCTGGGAAAGCCTGCAAATCCGTTTACCAGCACGAGCTCCGGTTGATGGGCGGCGTGCCTCGCGAACATCACCTGCAAGCCGTATGCGATCGCATATGCGCTCGCGAGAAACAGCAGCGCGGCAATCGACTGGACAATCTCATGGCGACGCGCGTAAGCGATTGCGCCTGCGCCGACGAGGAGCGCCAGCCAGATCGGGTTGGCGAGCGTCGCGACCACGCTCACCGCCGAGTCGAGATCCGGTGTGCGTTGCGCCGCGACAAACATCGCGACCGTCCGGTCCAGGCCGCCAAGCGGTCCCTGGTCCGAGATAACGTCCACGATACCGCCGAACAGCCACGCCAGCGCTGCCACCATGATCAATCCAACCGTCAGATGAAGGCCGAGATAGCCGCGCGGCGAGAAGCGGGCGCGGACGAAGGTTACGAACGGAGTCAGATCGAAGCCGTAGCGCCCGGTCAGGTGGCGATTCCAGGCGGCGACGATACGGGTTTGGCTGCGCGCGACCGATCGCCACGTCAGAACCGTCACCGCGGTCAGGATTGCGATCACGAGAATCCCGGCGCTGAGCGATTTGAGCCACTTATGAAGCAGCTCCCAGTTGGAACCCACTGTGTAGCCCAGGCCAATCGTAAACGAGGCCCAGACCAGGCCGCCGACGACTGCGATTGGCGCGAAATTGCGCACGCGCATGCCGGACAGGCCTGCGGTGAAAGGGATAAAGGCGCGGCCGACTGCGACGAAACGGCCGACGAACACCGTCAAGCCGCCGAAGTGATCGAAATAGTACTCGAGGCGCGCGCGATGCTTGTCGTACTGGCGCCGCGCGAAGGTCCATCGCTGCAGTACGGCCGACCCGCGAGTGTGGCCGATCGTAAAGCCGGTCAGGTCGCCGATAATCGCGGCACTGGCTACCACTGCGAACGCGGTCCACGGCGAAAAGAATTCGTCGGACGCCATCGCACCCGCGATCACCGCCATCATCTCGCCGGGAAAAATCAAACCCAGGCCGGCGGACGACTCCAGTGCGACGACGAAAAAAATTACGACCAGCGACCAGGGTCCGGACTGACCGAGGAAGTTTTGAACAGCGGCGATCACCGGTAGTAATTAAACATGAAGCGGCCCCGCCGTCATAAGGACCGGCGAGGCCATTCGATCTGATATCGCGCGACAGGATCTTCAGGCCTGCTCGCGCATGAAACTATTTCTTCGCTTCGCGCACTCCGCTGTCGTGACCGCCGCCGTCATGGCCGCCGTCCTCGTGGCCTGCACTCGATTGTCTGTTTCCTTGAGGACGGTCATGCGACGACTGCTGCTGATGAGTCGCCTGTTCCTTGTGAGTCGCCTGCTGCTGCTCATGGGTAGCATGCTGTTGCTCGTGAGTAGCTTCCTGCTGATGATGGGTAGCCTGCTCCTGGTTCTGAGTAGCGCGCTGTTCGTTGTGAGTTGCCTGCTGCTCGTTGCGAGTAGCCTGCTGCTCACGATCCTTCTGCTGAGACTGCTCTTCGCGCGACGTCTGCTTCTGCTCAGTCTGCCGCTGATTCTGGTCGACGCGCGCCTGGTTTGCCTGTGTCTTCTGTTGCTCGCGCGAGGCCTGCTGCTGCCGATTCGCTTCGTTGCGCTGTTCGGCCGCAGTGTTCCTGTTCTGCTGATTCATCTGGTTCTGCTGAGCCGAGGCCTGCTGACGACCTTGCGCACTGCCCTCGTTCTCGGTCCGCATCACTGCCCGATGATCGTTCGGCTCGCTGTGACTCGCCCAGTTGCTGTGCTGGCTAATCCAGTTTGGATGATTGGCGGAAACCCAGCTCGGGTTCTGATTGTACCACCACTGGCCGTAGTGCCAGTTGTGCTGCGCGTCGTAAGCGCCGTCCGTGTTGCGCCATGCCGGGTACCACGAAATCCATTGCGGATGATTGGCGTAGAAGAAATCCGGATTGTTCTGATGCCACCAATACGCGTCGTGCCAGCTGCCGCCGTTGTCGTAGTCGCCGTCCTGGTTGAGCCAGAGCGCGTCCATCACGGCCCATTCGGGGTGATGCTGGTAGAACCACATAATGTCGTGCCGATGCCACCAGCGAG
>JBEKLS010000027.1:0-33594 GCA_050010075.1 Binatus sp. (SeqCode)
GTCGGGGGCTCCGCCCACGGTGGCGGCGGGCCGCCTCTTCAGTGGGGCGGGCCGCCGTGCCCGCCGCTCTGCTGGTGAACCGTGATGCTGAGCACGAAGTTTAGCGCTCTGCTGCTGCTCGCATTCGCCGGATGCGCGCAGGTTAACGAGAAGATGTTCACAGTTGATTGCGCGGTCGGGCGCACGCCGATGGCGGGTGAGCTGGCGCCGGGCACTGCGATGGCGATTGACGTTTCGACCAGCCCGATCCCGCTGCTCTTCGCGCCGCATCGCGCGATCGCGCGATGCGACGAGGCCGGCGTCGTCACAATGAATATCGAAACGCCGGTCGACACGGGCCTCAGCCAACTTTCGACGCCGCTAAGTACAGCGGCCAGCCACGTGAGCTATGCGCCCTGAAAAAAAATGCCCGCCAACCAAGAGGTGAGATCCATATGAGTCCAAAAATCCAAAACGTCCTGTCTGTCTCCCTGCTGTCTCCTCTCCCTGTAAGGGAGATTCTGTCTCCTCTCCCTGTCAGGGAGAGGATGAAGGTGAGGGTCCGAATACAGCGCGCTTTTTCGCGCGCGATCCGCGATTCTGCCTCCTGCCTTTTCTGCGCGTGCTTGCTGACACTGGCCGGATGCGCTCAACAAGGCGGCGGCCTGCTCCAACCAACGCCGAAACAGATCATCAGCGGCAAGAATACTATCGTGCCGCGCTGCCGCTCTCTATCAGCACCAACTACCAGACCGAGGCGAGCCAGTTCTCGTGCCAGGTGTACGGCTACACCAATTCGAGCAACCAGCTAATCGTGCCTGCCACCGTGACGCTCGGTAATTGCCCGACCGGCGCCGCGCCCGCTCCCGTGACGGCACCTTCCGGTGCGTCGACCGCGGCGGCTCATTGAGATGGCCAGCGCAGTGGCGGGACTGGCGCTCGATGCGATCGAAAAAGCGACGCCGGTGATAATCGGCGGGTTAGCCCCGGAGATTCAAAAACTGCTCGCGATAATCCCTGCAAACACGGTCAAGGTGGTGCCGCCGTCGATCGATATAGAAGTAGCGGTCGCGGCCAACCTGCTAAAGGCGATGCCGGCCTTCACGGCCGGTGTCTATTCGACGATCAAATCGAAGATCGGCGTCGCGGTCGCGATCTATGTGACCGCGCATCCGGGCGACAGCCTCCAGGGCGACGCCGCGTGGATGGATATCCAGTCGCTGTCGATTGCCGCGATTGCGGACGAAGGACTCGACACCTCGAAGATTCCGCTGAGCACGCTCCGACAAATGGTCTCGTCGGGAATCGAGCTGTATCGCGCAGGCGCCGGGGTCAAGGCGCTGACCGTCGGCAGGTAGAGAGCGCGGCTTTGAATGCGACTCAAGCAAAAAGAGAAACGGCGCCTGCTCAAGGAGCGCAAACGGATGTGGCCACCGCGGCAACCGCGGGACTGGAAACTGATCATAACGCTCGGCAAGCCGGGCAAAAAAAAGGACTGAGGTAAGAGAACAATGGCGACATCGACTTTCATTCTGCTCGACGACCAGGTGATTACGGCGCAGGTGTCCTACGTCGACGACGAAGGCAATACCGCGGTCGCGCCGGCCGCGATCGTTCCCGCATGGTCGGCCGCCGATCCGGACGGCACGCTCGCGCTGGCTCCCAGCGCCGACGGCAACTCATGCGTCATCAAGGCGACAGGCAAGCTGACTGTCACGCAGGCGGCGCAAATCACGGTGACGGCCGGCGCGCTCAGCGGCGCCGTGCAGATCCAGGTGAACGCCAGTGCGGCCGCGGCGATCGCAATCGGGCTCGGCACCCCGGCGCATCAGTGAGCGGAGCGGGCTGATGGAATGGGGCAACGTGGCCGGATGGTCGGCGGTGTTTATCGCGTTCGTCGCGGTCAACGCGAGCACGATTCAGTTCCTGTTGAAGCGGCGCGCGGAAGAGCATCAGCGCGAGGCCGGCCACGTTGACCTGCTCGGGAAGCAGTTGATCGACCTGCGGGTGAATCTGCCGCTCGAGTATGTGCGGCGCGAGGACTGGATCAGGTTCAGCGGCACGCTCGACGCCAAGCTGGACGCGATGCGCGAAGAGATGCGTGAAGAAATCGCAGAGGTAAAGGAAAGGTTGTATGCCGGACGGAATTGATCTCGAACAAAAGAATCGCGAGGAAGCGCGCTGGCGGATGCTGCGCGTAGTCGACGCGGGACGGCCGATTGCGGTGTCGGAGCAGATAATCTGGCGCGTGCTCGCCGATATCAAGCTCTCGCTGTCGCTCAACACTGTCCGGCGCGAGCTCGCGTACCTGCGCGACTCGGGCCTGCTCGAACTCGAAGGCGAGGGCGGAGAGACCTGGTTCGCGAAACTCACCGCCGCCGGCGTCGACGTCGTCGAGTACAACTTCCCGGCCCCGGCGGGCGTAGCCCGCCCGCGCAAGTACTGGTAACCGCCGCGATGAAGAAAAAGCAGGACGAAAAAAAGAGCGAAGCGGGCGGACATCCCAAGCGCGTGCCGATCGATCCGATTCCGTTCAAGACGTGGAAGATAAAAAAGCTGCCGGCGGATTTGAAGGAAGAACTCGACCGGATGCTGACCGCGGGCACGATGCATAGCTGCCGGCAGTTGTCGAAGTGGCTGGGGGACAATGGGTTCGAGATATCGCATGCGGCGATTCACAAGTACGGGCAGAAGTTCGAGCGGCGGCTCGAGGCGATCCGGCTGGCGACGGAGCAGGCGCGAATCGTGTGCGAGCAATTCGAGGGCGACGATACGCAGATGCAGACGGCGCTGCTGAGGCTGGTGCAGACGCAGCTGTTCGGTGTGCTGTCGGTGGCGAATGCGAGAGAGAGCGGGCAGGGCGGGGGAACGATTGCGCCGGTGAATGTGACGGCGCTCGCGCGCAGCGTGTCGGGATTGGTGAGGGCAGAGAGTGAGCATCAGAGGTGGGCGGAGCGGATGCGGGCGGGCGTGGCGGTGGTGGAGGAGAAGGTGGAGGAGGCGCGGGCGAAGGGGCTGAGCAAGGAGGCGGCGGATCAGATTAAGGCGGTGTTGTTGGAGATTTAGGGTGATGAGGTATCTCGAGCGAAGTGAAATCCGGATTGCCTCTCCCTGTCAGGGAGAGGCCGCGCCATCGGCGCGGGTGAGGGTCCGAATTCCGGGATGTCCTTGTGCGCGTTGGGCGGCGATTTGGAATTTGGACCCTCACCCGACGCTCGTGGAAGACAGGTCGGCGGCGGGCACGGCGGCCCGCCCCACTGTCGGCGGCGGCCCGCCCTACTGTTGGATTAGCTAATGAATGAACCACTCTCAATACTACTTCCTTATCAGCGGCGATGGATTGCGGATCAGTCGCAGGTCAAGGTCAGCGAAAAGTCGCGGCGGATCGGGATTACCTGGACTGAGGCTGCTGACCGGGCGCTTGCCGCTGCGACCGCCGGACGGGCGGGAATCGACGGCTGGTATATCGGTTACAACAAGGACATGGCGCTCGAGTTTATCGAGGCGGCCGCGCGCTGGGCGGTGCGATTTAACAAGGCGGCGGAGGCGGTCGAGGAAATAGTGCTCGAGGACGAGCGC
Source organism: Binatus sp. (SeqCode) (assembly GCA_050010075.1). Classification (GTDB taxonomy): domain Bacteria; phylum Desulfobacterota; class Binatia; order Binatales; family Binataceae; genus Binatus. The sequence continues at coordinate 3,559 of JBEKLS010000027.1, forward strand.
AGCGATATCCTCGCGTACCGGATTCGCTTCGCGTCAGGGCACAAGATCGTCGCACTTTCGTCGCGGCCCTCGAATCTGCGCGGCAAGGACGGCTGCGCCGTTATAGACGAGGCCGCGTTCCATGAAGACCTGAGCGGTCTCCTGAAAGCCGCGCTCGCCTTCACGATGTGGGGCGGGCTCGTGCGGATAATCTCTACTCACAACGGTGCGCATAGTGCATTCAATGAACTAGTCAGTGAGATTCGGGCGGGGCGGAGGCCATACTCACTTCATCGTACTACTTTCGACGATGCACTATCGGACGGACTATACAAAAAAATCTGCGAGCAGAACCGAATCGAGTGGAGCGCGGAGAAGCAGCGCGAATGGCGCCAGCAAATCGTTGACTACTACGCCGATAATGTCGCCGAAGAACTGTTCTGTGTGCCGCGCGCGTCGTCGGGCGCGTACTTGAGCTCGGTACTGATTGAAGCGCGGATGAAAGCCGGGATTCCGATTCTGCGCTGGGAGATGCCGGCGGATTTTTCGAGTCGTCCCGAAGCGGAACGCTACGCGGAGACGCAGGCGTGGTGCGAGGATAATATCGGGCCGGCGCTGGTGGCGCTCAACCCGGCGCTGGCAAGTTTTTTCGGCGAAGACTTCGGGCGCTCGGGCGACCTGACCGTTATCTGGCCGCTGCAAATCGGACAGGACCTGATGCGGCGGACGCCGTTCGTGGTCGAGCTGCGCAATATCCCGTTTCGAAACCAGGAGCAGGTGCTCTTTTATATCGTCGACCGGCTGCCGCGCTTCACCACCGGCGCGATGGACGCGCGCGGCAACGGCCAATACCTGGCGGAGACCGCGGCGCAGCGCTACGGCTCGCGCGTGGTGCAGGTGATGCTGTCGGAGGCGTGGTACCGCGAGAATATGCCGCGCTACAAGGCGGCGTTCGAGGACGGCACGATCGAAATTCCCAAGGACGCCGACGTGCTGGGCGACCATCGCGCGATCGTGCTCGAGCAGGGGGTCGCGAAAATTTCCGAGCGGCGGTCGGGCAGCGACGGCAAGGGACGGCATGGCGACTCGGCGATGGCGGCAGCGTTGGCGTTTTTCGCGTCGCGCGTCGATGCGGGGAAGATTATGTACATCCCGGCTCGCGGGGTTGGGAATCGGGAGGGCTTCGAGCGGAGGGAGAATTTGTTTGGCGCGGCGCCGGAGGAGGAGATGATCAATATCGGGAGGATGCGCGGGTTTTGAGGAGATTAATTAAATGTGGAACCCGCGGTGGGTTCCACACCTCCTTCGGCAGGGGTGACCCCTGCACCCGGTGTTCGGAGAAAAGAAAGATGCGGGACTTCGTCCCTGTTAGAACTGGGTCGGGTGGAGACGTGCCTCTCCCCTACAGGGAGAGGCTATCGAGATGAATAGCTACTGGAAATGGAAGTGCGAGGAGTGTGGGTATGAGTTTATATTGGCGCTCGTTCGGTTGCCCGAGGCTTGTCATCGATGCGGGGGTCAATGGTTTTTGAAAATTGGCGAAGCGGCTACCAAAGTATATCGAACTGACTAGTCCATTTGGAGAAGACAAATGACACTCTACGATGCTTACGGACGCGAAGTTGATACTGGAATGCTGCGCGAGGAACAGGCGGCGCCGACGATGGCGGGAGTGCGAAATATATATTCCGTGATGCATCCGTCGATCGGCCTTACGCCGGAACGGCTGTCGGGAATCCTGCAGCAGGCCGAGGTCGGAGACCCGTATCTGTATCTCGAGCTGGCCGAGGAAATCGAAGAGAAGGATCTGCATTACCTGGCCGTGCTTAGTACGCGCAAGAATGCGGTCGCGCAACTGGATATTGTCGTGCGCGCGGCGTCTGCGTCGGCGGAGGATCAGCGCGCGGCGGCGATGGTGCGCGAAATGATCGTCGATGGCCCGTTTCAGCTCGATAGCGTGCTGTTCGACGTGCTCGACGCGGTCGGAAAGGGATTTTCGGCCACCGAAATAATGTGGGATACCTCTGGGCGAGAATGGTTTCCCGCACAGTTGAAGTGGCGCGACCCGCGCTGGTTCGCGTTCGACTGGATCTCGGGAGAAGAGATGCTGGTGCGGAGTTTGAAGGGCGAAATTATCCCGGTCGAAAGCAACGCCTCGGCGGCGCGCCCGACCCATTTTGGCGGCAGCGGAGTTTATTCGTCGATGGGAGCGGGAATCGGAATACAGCCGATGACGGCGCCGCTGGCGCCCTATAAATTCATCACCCATATCGCGAAAGCAAAAGCCGGCCTGCCGATTCGCGGAGGTCTGGCACGGGCCGCAGGGTGGGCGTACCTGTTCAAGAACTATGTACTAAAGGACTGGATAACGTTCACCGAGGTATTCGGACAGCCGCTGCGGGTAGGAAAATACAATCCGGGCGCGTCCGAACAGGACAAGCAGGCATTACTACGTGCAGTCTCGCGAATAGGCAGTGACGCGGCGGCGATAATGCCAGAGTCGATGGTAATAGAGTTTACCGAAGCACATCAGAATGGCAGCTCGGAACTGTATCAGAGCTTTTGCGAATACCTAGATGCGCAAGTGAGTAAGGCAGTACTCGGGCAGACATTGACTACTGAAATGCCTAAGTCGGGAGGCTCGCGCGCCGCCGCCCAGGTCCATGAGGGAGTGCGTCGGGATATCCTGAATGCCGATGCGCGGCGACTGGCGGCGACGCTTGCGCGCGATTTGGTGCGGCCGATCGTCGAGCTGAACATGGGGCCGCAGGCGCGGTATCCGAAGATCGAGTTGGGGTTGCCGGATGACAGCGACGTGAAGGTGTTCGCGGAGATTGTCGCGATGCTGGCGGATCGCGGGCTTAGAGTCGGGCAGAAGACGATACTCGACAAGCTGGGGATCGCGGCGGCGGCGGAGGGGGAGGCTGTGCTTGGGGCGATTAAGGAGACGGGGGATGGGGAACTAAATTAAATGTGGAACCCGCGTGGGTTCCACACCTCCTTCGGCAGGGGTGACCCCTGCACCCGGTATCCGGAATAAGAAAGATGCGGGACTTCGTCCCTGTTCGAACGTGTTGGGGGGACCTTAGCGCGGCCGGCGATTTTCTCGCCGGTCGCTTACCTGGGTGCTGGTGGCTAGGGTTTTGGGTGCAGGAGTTCGCTTTTTTTTTGGCGGCGGGCTCTGCGGCGGTGCTTCATTTCCAGGAAGATGTCGTCGTAGATTCGCTTCCTTATCGAGAATCCCGGGGTGGGAAATTTTATTGTCGCGTCGTTGGGGTGCCGTTGGTAGTGGAAGATTTGGATGCCGTTCCACCATGTGGGCGAGTGGTTGCGCGGCGTGCGGAGATCGAGAACCAGTTTGAAGTTCGGGAGGGCGCGCGCGATGAGATTGTTGGCGGAGCGGGCGGCGCGCTTGTTGGTATCGTCTATGATGATGACGGCGTCGTCGGCGAGGTGCGGGATTGCGAGCGCTACGCCGTCGTACTGATCGGCAAAGGAGTGGCCGCCGTCGTAGAAGTAGGCGCCGATGCGCGCGGGGGCCCATGGCGCGGCGGCGAGGAAGGCGCGGAAGTCCATGTCGAGGAAGGTGACCTGGCCGGGCGCGGTGTGCGCGTCGAGGGTGCGGCGGAGCGCGTCGGCGGCGCCGTCGAACTGCGAGAAATTGTCGCATGCGAAGATTTGTGCATGCGGATTCGCGGCGGCGGCGCCGACCAGGCTCGCCCCTTTGTAGCATCCCACTTCGACGTACACTTCGCCGGCGTCGAGCGAGGCGACCGCGCAATTGAGGAGGCGCAGCTTGTTCTCGGTGGCCATCCCGGGGATTTCGGTGAGGATGTGCGAGAGCGAGCGGTCGGCGGGATGGGTCGAGGTCGCGAGGCGGCGCTGGTCGGCGAACTCGGGCCATTGCGCACGGCATCGCTCGAGAAAAACCTCAAACTTCATCTTTTTTCAGGAAAGATTTTTCAGGAAAGTAGAATCTATAGAGCGTGCTGAATTTGAGTATCACCAATACATCGCGGGGCCCATCGGACCGACGAGGCCGATGCCGTAGGGGTTGAACATCTCTTCCTGCTCGTCCATATCTTCCAGCTGCTGGGCTTCGAGGTCCTGGCGCGAAATCTCGCCTTCCTTTGCCTCGAACTGCTGGTTGAGCTTCAGCTTTTCGTACTGCTGATAATTTTCCTCGGTGCCGATGTACATACACTTACAGTACTCCGGATCGGCCATGTAGTAGTGCAGGTTGCCGGTTTTGCCGACGTAGTAATTGACGTCGAACGGGACCAGCGAGGCGAGTTGCTGCTGGCGCTCCGGAGTGTCAGCCGGGAGCATCCGGAAGCCAGCCGCCGAAAGCATCGGCTCGAGCTGCTCGGCCTGCTGCTCGGGCGTCGGCGGCTGCGGCTGCATCGAGCTGCATCCGCAGAGCGCTACCGAGAACGCTGCAATCATCAAGATGAGGAGGACGGAAGTAGTCGGGCGGCGTTGCGGCATTAATTCCTTGGGTTAAGAAGCGCAGAAAAAAGTGGGGCGGCCGTTGCGGGCCGCCCCGGTGATGAGTCAATCAGGGGACGGAGTTGATCGCGGAGCCATTGGCGTCGAACAGCGTCAGTGCGCCGACTCCGTCTGCGTTGACGGTGAGCGAGGCGCGAGTCTTGCCGTCGGTGCCGAGCAGAGCGAAGCCGGGGCGGCCGTCGGGCGTGATGTCGATGCCGACGCGTCCGCGGTTCTGATCGGCGAGGCGCAGCGTGGGAGTGCCGTCAGCCTGCACGATGATCGAGGCGCGCGAGTTGCCCGCGGTGTCCATCAGGCCGAGCCCGGACTGGCCGTCAGGCGCGACGCCGAGGGTGGCTTGCGCGGTCGCATTGGCGTCGAAGAGCACGACGCGGGCGACGCTGTTGGTGACTCCGACTTCGGCGCGCGGCTTGCCGTCCTTGCCGTAGATGCCTAGAGCGGGTGCGCCGTCAGCGCCGACGCCGAGACCGGCGCGCAGCGTTCCGGTGCCGTCGAAGACCGCGATTTGCGCGACGCCTTTGCTGGTGACGTTGAACTCGCCGCGGGTTTTGCCGTGGCGGTCGACGAGCATGAACTTCTGCGCGGTTACCATTTTGGGCGTATAGGCGGCGTCTACTGTGGGAGCGGCGAAGAAATGGCCCGAGACGGCGCCTCCGACGAAGGCGGCGGCTAGAGTCAGGCTCACGAACCCGATTCGCTCTTTGATGGTCATGGTCGCGGTCTCCTTTCCGGTACCGAAGGTTAGGCGATTTTCGGGGAGAACATTAGCAGGCTTCAAGGGGAGGTTACAAAAGCAGAGGACGCGGCGGAAGGGAGGACGGGGAACTTGATTAATGTGGAACCCGCCTGGGTTCCACACCTCCTTGGGCAGGGGTGACCGCTGCACCCGGTATTAAGAAAAGAAAGATGCGGGACTTCGTCCCTGTTAGAAGGGTTGGGACCTTCCTTGCCTCTCCCTGTCAGGGAGAGGCCGACGCGTAGCGGCGGGTGAGGGTCCAAATTCCTGGTTTCTTCGTCTTTCTGTTTTGAATTTCTATTGAGCTGTGGAATTGCGAGGAAGGGCATCTTTATAAGTGGACCCTCACCCGCGCCGGAGGCGCGGCCTCTCCCTGACAGGGAGAGGCTATTCGAGAACGAGAGTTGGCAGGTTACTGGAGGCCCGGAACCCTCACCTAACCTCTCCCGTGAAATAACGGGCGAGGGATTCTGAGCAGGGGGTGTCGCGGGCGGCGTGATTGTTTTTTTCTGCGCTTTGTTTGTGACACCTTGAAGCTGGCGATTGCCGTTTGGAGTTTAAAATCATGGCTAATGATATCTGGCGGATCGAGGGCGAGTATTTTGAGTCTTGTAATTGCGAGTTGCTCTGTCCGTGCTTACTGTCCAATGCGCAGGCGCGCCCGACCGAAGGGCATTGCGACGTCGTGCTGGCTATCCATATTCGGAATGGGAACTACGGGGCGACCGATATCTCCGGGCTGAGCGCGGCGCAGGCGATTACCACGCCCGGTCCGATGGCGCTCGGCAACGGCACGCTTGCGGTTTACCTCGACAGCCGCGCCGACGCGGCGCAGCGCGCTGCACTCGAGTCGATTTTCACGGGCGCCGCGGGCGGACCGCCGTCATTGTTCGGGCCGATGGTCGCCAAGCGGCTGCCGACCAAATCGGCCGCGATCGAATTCAGCTCCGACGGCAAGACGTGGAAGCTGCGGATACCGAATATTTCCGAAGTCACGGTTGAAGGCGTGGCCGGCGCGGGCGGGCGTATCGTGTGGCTCGACAACGTGGGGCATCCGTTTTCCACCCGGCTCGCGGCGGCCAAGGGCGTCGCCAGCAGCTACGCCGACCACGGCATGACCTTCGACAATTCCGGACGCAACGGTCATTTCTCGGCGATTAGCTGGTCGAACGCATAAGCGGCGGCGTTGCAATGCGCGAGCATGAGGAAACGGCCGCGGCGGTCTGGCCGCTGGGCGCGCGCGATCAGCTGATCCTCTGGACCGCGCTCGGCTCGATCGCGATCCTCTCGTGGATTTACCTGTGGTGGATGCCGATGACGCCGGGCGACCTCGGCGGTTTGGCGGTGCGCGTGGCCGGATTGATGCCGGCGAATTGGGCCAGCCTGTGGCTGGTCTTCATGATGTGGACGGTGATGATGGCGGCGATGATGACGCCTAGCGCGAGTCCGATGATCATGACCTATGCGCGAATAGTGCGCGGGCGCGAGCGCGGCGGATGGCCGCGCGTGTGGCTGTTCGCGGCGGGCTACCTGGTGATGTGGACCCTGTTCAGCGCCGTCGCGACCGCGGGACAAGTGCTGTTGCAGCGGGCCGCGCTGCTGACGAATGCGGTCAGCATCGGGCCGGTCGCGGGCGGGGTGATCCTGGCGGCCGCGGGAATCTATCAATTCACGCCGCTGAAGACGGCGTGCTTGTCGTATTGCCAGTCGCCGATCGGGTTTTTCATGACCAACTGGCGCGAGGGCGCCGCCGGAGCGCTGTGGATGGGGCTTAAGCATGGCGCGTTCTGTATCGGATGCTGCTGGATGTTGATGGCGCTGCTGTTCGTGGCAGGGGCGATGAATCTGCTTTGGATCGCGGCGCTGAGCGCGTTCGTGCTGATCGAAAAGGCGGTACCGCGCGGCGAGTTAATCGCGAAAGCGGCGGGCGTCGCGATGATCGCGGGCGGCGTGGCGCTGGTGGCGTGGCGCTGACGTGGGTCGTGGCGGAGAAGAAGGGAAGGGGAACGTTATTTAATGTGGAACCCGCCTGGGTTCCACACCTCCTTGGGCAGGGGTGACCCCTGCACCCGGTATTAAGAAAAGAAAGATGCGGGACTTCGTCCCTGTTAGAAGGGTTGGGGCCTTCCTTGCCTCTCCCTGTCAGGGAGAGGCAATTCGGGAACCTGGCCTCTTCTGCTGGTGAAAGGGGACCGGAGAAAAGAAAAAATGGGTGCTTTGGGGCACATGGATTGGGTTCGGGTGGGCACTCCTTGGGGTTATGATTCTGATGACTCAAAGTTAACACGCATCCTTGGGCTGCCGTTCGCTTCGTCTCTCTACGACTGCGTATGTTCGGAAGTCGCTGCCCCTGGTGTGCGTCGGAGGGCGCGTGCATCCTGGTTTGCGGACTGGCTGGTTTGTGCTGGCGGCGTTGATCGCGACGCAGCTAATGCTGGCCGCATGGCATGGCGTCTTGCGCGCGGGCGCCGGCCCGCTCAGCGCCGATCGCGTGATGGGACAGGCCGATTTTATCAAAAACGCGCCGAATCTGGTCGATGCGATCGGAATGAACGCGCCCGCCGATGTCGCGATCGATATCGGCAGCGGCCATGTGCTGGTGGCGGACTCGCAGAACAATCGCGTAATGGGCTGGCTGAGTGCTCATTCGTTTGCCGCGGGCGGCGCGGCGGACCTCGTGATCGGGCAGGCGGATTTCAAGTCGTCGGGATGTAATCAAAATGACAGCGCGCCGGCTGCCAATACGCTGTGCCAGCCGATTGGCCTGGCGGTCGACCCGTTGCATAACGTGTACGTCGGCGACGCGCAGAACAACCGGGTGCTCGTGTTCGCCGATCCCTTTGCATTGCTGACCGGAACGGACCAGGCGACCAACTTCGCCGCGTTCGCCGTGTTCGGGCAGGCCGGGAGTTTTACGACGAATGCGGCGAACGAGAACGGGCTCAGCGCCGACAGTCTGAGCAGTCCGCAAGGGCTGGCGATCGATGCGAGCGGCAACCTGTTCGTGGCCGACGTGAATAATAATCGCGCGCTGGTGTTTTTCTCGCCGATCCCGATGACGGCCGTGAAGGGGACGCCCGGGAGTTTCGGCGACGCCACGGCTGATATCGCAGTTGGACAGCTGAATCTCGACAGCGGCACGTGCAACCAGGGCGGTAGCGCGACGACGGAGACCTTGTGTATGGCGCCGTTTAACGGGGTGGGGATCGCGGTCGACGGCGCCGACAATCTCTACGTCGCCGACACCAAGAACAACCGCGCGCTCGAATACAACGGCCCGTTCGGCTACCACGAGAACAACAACACCAACGCGGATTTGGTCTTCGCGGGCAACAACCTGGCGCAGCCGTCTGGCGTCGCAGTCGACTCGAACGGGAACTTTTACGTGTCGTCCGAGTCGCACCATCAGGTGTACGAGTACACCGAGCCGGTCACGCTGATGACGGCGACGCTGCTCAACCTCATGATCGGGCCGGGCGCGCAGAATCCGAATGCCGCGTCGCTGCAATTTCCGATGGGGCTCGCGATCGACGCGGTCAACAATCTCTATGTCGCCGACCAGGCGAATAACCGGGTGCTGGAGTTCAACGAGGGCAGCTCGCCGGGCAACAAGGTCGCCAACGGCGTGGGCGGACAGAACACGCTCGCGCATAACGGGGTGAACTACGTCGATCCGGTCGGGGTGACGGCGCCGGGCGGGATTGCGGTGGACGCGGCGTCGGGCGCGCCGCGGCGCCATCTGTATGTTGCCGACAGCGTGAACAATCGCGTGCTCGGATGGAATGACGTGTCGTCATACGTGAGCGCGCAGCCGGCGGATATCGTTTTCGGACAGCCCGACCTCTTCTCGTACCGATGCAACAACGGCGTGGCGGCGGGCGACGTGGCAGGGCTCGGCGCGGACAGCCTGTGCGGGCCGGCGCGGATGGCGGTCGACGCGTCGGGGAATCTGTACGTGGCGGATTCGGCCAACAACCGGGTGCTCGAATACAACACGCCGTTCAACGCGGCCAGCGGCGAGCCGGGCGCGGGCGACACTTCGGCGGATTTCGTTTATGGGCAGGCCGGGGTGTTCACGACGCGGAGCTCGAATCTCGAAGGCGCCAGCGCGACGACGCTCAGCAATCCGGCGGCGGTAGCGCTCGACGCGGCCGGCAACATCTATATAGCCGACACCGGGAACAATCGCGTGCTCGAATTTGCGCAAGCGGGGAATCCGCCGGTGGCGTCGGATGCGATCGCGAGCCGCGCGTACGGGCAGGGCGCGGTGACCGATTTCACCGACGTGCTGTGTGCCGACGGGGTGGGAGACGACCCGGCGCCCAGCAGCCATGGGATGTGCAATCCGGGCGGAGTGGCGCTCGACGCGTCGGGGAACCTGTTCGTGGCGGACTCGGGCAACGACCGGGTGATCGAAATCGACGCGCCGCTGATGGGTACGCAAAATGCCACGCGCGTGTTCGGGCAGGGCAGCGATTTCACGGCGTCGGGATGCAACGGCGGCGCGGCGGCGCCGGGCGCGGCGACCCTGTGCGCGCCGGAGGGCCTGATGCTCGACCTGATGGGCAATCTGTGGGTGGCCGACGTGGTCAACGATCGGGTGGTCGAGTACGTGCCGCCGTTCGGCGCGGATACGGCGGCGGCGATCGTGCTGGGGCAGGGCGACGTCGGCAACTTCGAGACCTCGGGATGTAATCGGGGGATTGCGGCGAGTGACCTGTACGGACTTGGCGCTGACAGTTTGTGCGCGCCGGCGGCAGTGGCGGTCGATGCGAATATCGACCTGTACGTGGCGGACACGGGTAATAACCGGTCGATGGTTTATGACGGGATAGTGGCGACGCCCTCGCCGACGGTGACGGTGACTGCAACCGCGACGATCACGCCCACGGCCACGGCGACGGCGACGATTGTTGCGACCGCGACGCAGTCGTCGGCCTCACCGACCGCGACGGCGACGCCGACTTCGACCGCCAGCCGCATCGGTTCGTCGGCTACGCCGACTGCAACGCCGGCGATGATGGGCGGCAAGCTGAAGCTGATGCCGAAGTCGATAAAGTTCGGCAAGGTTGCGATGGGCAATGAGTCGGGGCCGCGGACGCTGGAGATCGAGAACCTGGGGACGACGGCGATGATGGCGGTGGTGCCTAGCCGGGGCGCGCCGTTCGTGGTGACGGGCGGGGAGTTTATGGTCAATCCGCATGGATCGTCGACGGTGACGATTACGTTCGCACCTGCGGCGAAGGGATCGGCGCATGCGACGATAGAGATAACCAGCAGCGACCCGAAGCATCGGATGGTGAAGGTTAAGATGAGTGGGAGCGGTAAAGTAAGATAGATGGGAAAGCACGATTTAATGTGAAACCCGCGGTGGGTTTCACACTTCCTTCGGCAGGGGTGACCCCTGCACCCGGTATTAAGGAGCGAAGTCGCGCGGACGCGACTTCGCTCCTGGGATTTTGGGGGATCCTGACCTCCCCTTGTCCAAGATTCTGTCTCCTCTCCCTGTAAGGGAGAGGATGAAGGTGAGGGTCCTTATAGAGCGCGCTACGGCGCGCGACTCAAGATTCTGATAGTAGGGCGGGCCGCCGTGCCCGCCATCCTCTCTCGGCACCAACTCAGAACCTGCCGCCCCCGTCCGGCGGCGGCCTCACTGTGCATCCACCAAGGAGTTTCAGATTGCCTCTATCCTCAATGACGCTCGACTTTGCCTGAAAAACTTCTTTTTTGGGAAAATCCGACCCAACTAAATGCTTCTTTTGTACATTCGAGCGATGCTTTTAGATCGCTGTGGTCAATTTCCTTGTCTTTAGATGGGCGTAATGGTACTTAATCGCTACTTCTCAAACTTGGTGCTTTTGGGGACGGTCAGTTTAGGCTGACTGTTGATTCCGCAAGGGGCGGCATGAGCCGGCGATTATTCAGGGAGTAAGCAAGATGGCAGTTGATAGCAATCGGGTTACGTTGCGCGCACGGCTGACCGTCGCGGCGGTGTCGGTGGGAGCAGTCGCGATGGTGGCGGTGGTCGTGATGCTGTTTGGGTCGCGAATCAGCGGCGCGATAACGGCGGATTCGCCGACGCGCGGCGGCGCGATTTCGGCGTCGGCCGGGCAGCAGAATCCGGAGGAGCTTCGCAAGGAAGCGCTGAACAAGATCAAAGGGCTGCCGCTGTATTTCGAAAAGAACCAGGGGCAGGTCAATTCGAGCGTGCGGTACCTTGCTCGCAGTGGACGATATTCACTGTTCCTGACTGACAATGCAGCCGTGTTTTCTCTGATTGGGGGCGGAAAGCCGAAGGGGCCGCTGCCCGAATCAATGACGGGTGGGGCTGACAGCAATGCGAAGTTCACTGAGTCAGCGGTGCGAGTGCGCCTGATTGGCGCGAATCCGCATCCGGCGGTTGAAGGGCTGGAGCCGCTGGCGGGGCGCGTGAACTACCTGATCGGCGAAGAAAAGAACTGGCATCGCGATATCCCGACTTTTGGCCGGGTGCGCTTCGACAACGTTTACCCGGGCGTCGATGTCGTCTACTACGGCACGCCCGACTCGCTGGAATACGATCTGGTAGCGGCGCCGGGCGCGGATACCTCGAAGATCAAGTTTGCGATCGAAGGTTCGGGGAAGATCGCGCAGACCGCGACAGGCGACATTCTAATCAGGACCGTTTCCGGAACCATCAGGATTGGCAAACCGCAGAGCTATCAACAGAACGCCGACGGGAGCACGACGCCGGTTGAAGGCAGCTTCCAGATCGCGAAAGACGGCACCGTGGTGGAGGGCATCGCCACGCGCGAAGTAGGAATCAAGCTGGCCGCTTACGATCACGGCAGGCAGCTATTCATCGATCCGACGGTGACTGCGACGATTGTTTATTCAACCTACTTCGGCGGAGATGGGTCCAGTCTGGGGCCAGTTAACCTGGAGCAGTTCAGTGCAGAAGTGAATAACGCGCCGATTCCAGAGGTCGCGGAATCGGGACTCGATGTGGCTATCGATTCTTCGACCGATCGCGACGCATACATCACCGGGTCCGCATATTCGAACGATCTGCCGACGATGGGTGCGAACTCGATGACGCCGCAGTCTTCGACGCTCGAGGGCGCCAATTCTCCCCCGTCGCAGAATCCAAATATTTATGTTGCAAAGTTCGATACAACCAAGAGCAACGCAAATTCCCTGATTTACGCAACCTACATTGGAGCCGAGGGCAATACGACGGCAGCAGGGACCGGAGACGGCGACCTGGGATTTGGCATCGCGGTTGACGGATCGTTCGATGCGTACGTCGTTGGACAAACCTACTCGGGCAACGCGAATTCATCGGGGCCGGATTTTCCCGGCACCAATTTGTGCGGAACGTGGGGCACGACCGGACACAATAACGGACACCTTGCGAGCACCAACGTCGGCATCATTACTGAGCTGGATCCTAACGGGCATAGTCTGATCTACTCCTGCTACATCCCGGGCAAACGCAATGCGACGGCGGCGCGCGTGGCGCTGATTCCGGGGTGCATGTCGAATTGCCCTGCGTTCGTGGTCGGATCGACACAGAGCACGGCAGCGATGGACGGATTTATTGTGACCGGTAACGCGCTTCAGTCTGAACTGGCGACCGGAGAAAAGGGACTGAGCAACGGGTTCATGCTCGAAGTAGCGGGAGGCGGAACTGCTGCCGCCCCCGTTTATTCGACGTTCTACGGCGGGACGGCCAATGGCAACGCCGGCGACGCGGGCCTGGGTATCGCGGCCGTGTCCACTACCGAGGTGGCGATAACAGGGTTAACCTTCTCGGGCGCGAGCGGCGGGGCGACCACCATCCCACTAACGGCCAACGCGGCGCAATCCACCTTCCTGGGCGGCACCAACGAAACCAGCATGGCTTTCGTCGCCGAGATCAATCCTACCTCGGGGGCATTGACGTACGGCAGCTACCTGGGCGGCAGCGGGAACTCGGATTTTGGTGTTGGAATCGGCGACATCGGCACTGCAATCGTTGTCGACGGCTCGGATCTGTGGGTTGCAGGTGTAACGGCTTCGAGCGATTTTCCGGTGAACGGCGTGTCGGGTGTCAGCACGACTAATCCTCCCGTCTACAGCACCAACGAACCCGAAACAAATGTGGGTCCTCCGGCGACCACCGGATTCATCACCGAGCTGCTACCCAGCGGCACCGCTGGACTTGGGCAGGTCGTCTACTCGACCTACTTCGGCGGCGGCGGACTGTGCCTGGAGACCTTCCTGGGCTCCTGCCTGTTCGGTACTGGAGATGCAATCGGTGCGATGGCCGAGCACAATGGCATCGTCTATGTGACCGGCCTCACCACCTCGGGGTTCGGTGGCGGGACATTTACGACCAGTTCAAATGCGTGCCAGACTGTGAATAATTCCAGCGGCCTTCCATTTGATATCAAGGATGTTGGGACCGTAGATGTTCCAATTACGGCGTTCGTGTCGGCGATCGACACAACGCAGAGTACGGTCAACGTATCAAAGCAGGTGCCGTTTTCGACCTTGCTTGGCGGATCAGGGCTGGCGGATGTTGGAGGCGGACTGCAATACGATCCAACCGGAAACCATATTTTCGTGGCCGGATTGACCTATTCAGATGACTTCCCGACCACCCCGAACGCATACCAGTTCGAAAATAACGCAGCGTCAAAAACCAGCACGAACGCATTTCTGACGGTGCTCAATCCAGCCGGAAACACCTGTCCGACGCCGTTCGCGACGCCTACGCCGAGCGCGACGCCGACCGGAGCCACCGCGACGGCGACGCCGACCCATACGGCGACGCCGACTTCGACTTCAACGCATACGCCGACAGCAACGGCGACTGCTACTGCTACCTCGACTCATACGGCGACGGCGACAGCGACGGCCACTTCGACTTCGAGTCATACGGCGACTGCTACGCCGACTTCGACTCGTACGGCTACGGCTACGGCGACTTCGACGTCATCGCGGACGGCGACACCGACTGCTACTCGTACGTCGACCGCGACGCCGACCGCAACTTCGACCTCGAGCCATACGCCGACGCCGACTCCGACGGCGACTCGTACGGCGACCGCTACTGCTACTGCGACCAGGACGGCCACGGCTACGCCGACTGCAACGGCTACGCCGCCGGGCGTGGGCGTGCTGGATGTTTCACCTGACTCGCTGAACTTTGGCGATAAGACGACGGAAGGCAAGAAAAGCAAAGCCAAGACGGTGACGCTCAAGGACGGCAGCTCGAAGAAATCCAAGCTCGACGTCACGGTCACGGGCGAGTCGATCACCGGTCCCGGCGAGGGAGCATTTACTATCACGAGCGCCTGCACCGACAAGCTGCTGGCACCCGGGAAGAAGTGCAAAGTCAAGGTGATCTTCACGGCGCCGGAAAATACGACGCCGCAGGACGCAACGTTGGTGATCAACGACGACGCGGCGGGTTCACCGCAGATGGTTTCGCTGACTGGTACCGGCAAGCCGCCGAAGACGAAGAAGTAACAGACCAGCGGTAGACACCTGACCACATAGATGTGCACAACGAAGCGGCGAGCCTTAGGGCTCGCCGCTTTACGTTGGGATTAGCCGGCGCAGATCGGCGCGAGCAGCGGCATGCGCCGGCGATTGTTTCATGGGAGTTTGGAAATGGCAGTTGGTAGTTCTCGGGTATCGCTGCGCGCGCGCTTGACCGTCGCGGCGTTGTCGGCTGGAGCGATCGCGAGCGCGGCGGTTCTGGTTCTGATGTTGGGGGCGCGATTAAGCGGACGTGCATTGGCGCCGAACGCGGCGCAGATCGACGCGCGGGCGCGGTCTGACGCGATGGCCAGAATCGCCGCGCTGCCACTGTACTTCGAGAAGAACCTCGGGCAGGTCGATTCGCGTGTGCGCTACCTCTCGCGCAGCGGGCGATACTCGCTGTTCCTCACCGACGACGCCGCGGTGTTTTCGCTGGTGGGAGGACGGCTGGACAAGAGCGCGCGGTCTTTTGGCCATCGCGACGACAGCGGGCTTAGCGAGTCGGCGGTGCGCGTGCGGCTGGCAGGTGCGAATCCGCATCCGGCGGTCGAAGGCCTGGCGCGGCTGCCGGGGCGGGTCAACTACCTTGTGGGCGACAGAAAAAATTGGCGGTTGGACATCCCGACTTTCGGCCGGGTGCGATTCCATGACGTGTACCCCAGCATCGACGTAGTCTACTACGGCACGCCGAGCGCGCTGGAATACGATCTGATCGCGGCGCCGGGCGCGGATACCTCGAAGATAAAGTTTGTAATCGAGGGTCCCGCTTCGACCTCGCAGACGGCGGCCGGCGATATCGTGATCGAGACCGCATCGGGGACTATCCGGATCGCAAAGCCGCAGAACTATCAGCAGAACGCCGACGGGACGCGCACGACGGTTGCGGGCAGTTTCAAGCTGGCGGCGAACAGTATCGTGGTCGCGGGAGTTCGCACGCGGGAAGTGGCGTTCGCGCTGGCGGGTTACGATCGCAACAAGACGCTGTTTATCGATCCGGGCGTCGAGACGATTCCATATTCGACCTACTACGGCGGGAGCGGTTCGAGTAAGGGGCCGCTCAGCGCGCAATTCACGGAGCTGCTCGGGGTCGACGATCTGATCGATACTGAGACCGGCGTCGAGGTCGCGGTTGATTCGAGCGGCAAGGCTTACCTGGCGGGAACTGCGTATTCGAGCGACCTGCCGACTGAGAACGCGTTTATCTCGACGCTGCAGGGCGCAAACTCTCCGCCGAAAGAGAATCCAAACGTTTACGTTGCGAAGTTCGATCCAACCCAGAGCGGAGCCAGCTCGCTGGTTTACGCCACCTACCTCGGCGCCAATGGCAATACGAACAGCGGCGCCAAAGGCGACGGTGACGGCGACCTCGGATTCGGCATCGCCGTCGATGGCGTCGGCGACGCGTACGTAGTTGGGCAGACCTACTCGGGTAATTCGAACGATTCGCCGGTCGAGCAATTTCCTGGCACCGCGAATTGCGGATCATGGGGACAAAAGAATATCGGCGCGAACGCGCAGACCGGCCAGGGGTTCGTCAGCGAGCTGAACAACGCGGCCAACGGCGTCGTGTACTCGTGCTACATCCCCGGCGGCAAAAGCACGACAGCCGCGAGCGTCGGGCTGGAGCCAGGCTGCATGCAAGATTGCGACGCGTACATCACGGGCAGCACGACAGCGTCGGCGAGCAAGGACGGCTTCGTCGTCACCGCCAACGCGGCGCAGCCCAAACTCGCGAGCGCGGAAGGCAGCGGAATCAGCAACGCGTTCATGATGGTGGTCGGCGCGGATGGCGCCGGATCGCTCCCGGTCTATTCGACCTACTATGGCGGCAAGGGCAACGGTAAGAATGGCGACACCGGCCTCGCGATATCGGTCAGATCGGACACCGAGGCCGCTATCACCGGCGCGACGTTTTCGAGCGACCTGCCATTGTCCGCGTCGCCGGCGCAGTCGAAGTTCAAGGGTGGCGGCAATCAGACCAGCAACGCGTTCGTCGCCACCTTCAATCCGGTCTCGGGTGCGATGACCTATGGCTCGTATCTGGGCGGCGGGGGAACCACGAGCCAGCTCGTTGTTTCGAACGGCGACGTCGGCGACGCGATCGTTGATGACGGCGGATTGCTGTGGGTCGCGGGATCGACGGCGTCGTCGAACTTTCCGGTCGAACCGAATGGAGGAATCGAGACGGCTGCTCCCGCGTACCAGGCGTCAAACTGGCCTGAAGCAGAGGCAGGCGCGCCGGCGACGACTGGGTTTATCACCGAAATAAATCCCAATGGTGGCCAAGGACTCGCGCAGATTATGTATTCGACCTACTTCGGCGGGACCGGACATGAATTTTTTGCGCAGGGCTCAGCGTACTTCGCGACCGGCGACGGGATCGGGGCGATGGCGGAGCAGGACGGAATTGTTTACGTGACTGGCTTCACCACCTCGGCGTACAACGGCGCGCCCGATATTCCTTCGCAGAGTTTTCCGTTCCCGGTCACGACCAACAATTGTCAGTCGTCGAACAACGCCAAGGGTATCAACGTCTCCAGCTACACCGATCCGGTCACCGCGTTCGTGGCGGCGTTGGATACGACGCAATTGTCGGCGAACTCTCAGCTGATGTTTTCGACGCTGATTGGAGGAACGGGACCGGCGGACGTCGGAATGGGGATCGCGTTCAATTCGGCGCTCGGCGAAATATACGTGGCGGGAACGACATACTCGAAGGACTTCCCGGTCACGCCGAATGCGTTCCAGCTCTTCGACAACGCGTCGTCATTGGGCAGCACCAACGCATTTCTGACGGTGGTCAATCCAGCCGGGACCCAGTGTCCGACCGCATTCACGAAGCCGACCGCGACTCCCACCGCGACTGGAGGCACGCCGACACCGACTTCGTCTGCGACGCCGACCTCAACACCGACGGGCGTGATCGCAACGGCAACTCCAACTGCGACTGCGACACCGGGCGCCACACTGAAGATTTCGCCTGATTCGGTCGACTTTGGCGATAAGACCGCACAGGGCGAGATCAGCAAGCCAAAGACGGTGACAATCACCAACGAGAGCGGGAAGAACTCGAAGATCAAAGTTATGATCACCGGCGAAACGACCGCGTCTCCATTCGCGGTCAAGAAAGCCTGCGACAAGACGCTGGCGCCGAAGAAGAGCTGCAAGGTCGAGGTCACCTTCAGCGCGCCGATGAATACGACGCCGGAAATCGGAGCCTTGACGATCAACGACGACGGCGCCGGCGCACCGCAGGTAGTTCCGCTGTCGGGTACTGCCAAGTAGCAAGTTTCAACTAGCTATTTGGAAGTGACTATCTTCAGATTACCAGTCCGCGGTCGGCGCGCACCGCGAGTGAGTATCTGCCGCGGGCGCGAATGAGGCGCACGGGCGCGGCGAAGGCGTCGGAAAGACTCGCGGAAGTGAGTACTCGCGCGCGCGGACCGGCGGCCAGCACGCGGCCCGCCTTGAGCACGAGCACGTGTGAGAACAAGGGCACGATCTCCTCGACATGATGGGTGACGAGGATCATGGTCGGCGCGCCGCGTGAGCCTGCGATGCGCCCGAGGAATTGCAGGAAGTGCTCGCGGGCGACGGGATCGAGCCCGGCGCATGGCTCGTCGAGAATCATGAGCCGCGGCGAGGCCATCAGCGCGCGCCCGATGAGCACGCGCTGGCGCTCGCCCTGTGACAGAAACCGCCACGGACGATCGCGGAGCTGGCGGGCCTCGATGCGCCGCAGGATCGCGTCGGCAGCGCGCAGGTCGCCGGGACGCATCTCGCCCCAGTAGCCGATTTGCGCGTAGCGTCCGCTGACGACGGCTTTCAGAGCCGTCTCGCTGTCTTCCATCAGCTGGTGCACGCTCGAGCTGACCAATCCAATCCGCGTCCTCAACTCACGCCAGTCAAAGCGGCCATAGGTCTCGCCCAACACGCTGATCTCTCCGGCGGTAGGCGGCAGATATCCGGTAAGCGCACGCAACAAGGAAGTCTTCCCCGATCCATTGGCGCCAAGAATCGCCCAATGCTCGCCGCGTTCGACGCGCCAATCGATCGAGTCGAGAATGACGGCGTCGCGCTCGACGCGCAGCGCGGTCACTTCGATCACGGGAGTGGCGGACTTCATGGTGGGAGATTTTTAACAGGGCGACGCGGGTGAATGCGAGGTGCGGTTGCTGTGCTCAGGAATTGGGAGCCGGGCGTTCGGTTCGATGCAAGCGACCTAACCCCTAACCCCTTCCCCTGGTGGAAGGGGAACCAGATTTAAGAGAACCCTTCCGTCGAGGGAAGGGGGACCAGATTTAAGAGAGCCCTTCCGTTAGAGGGAAGGGGAACCGGATTTGGAAGAGACCCTTCCTGCTGCATCTACTATTAGTAGAGATAATCTTCCTCGTAGCCAACAAAGTTCAGGGCTGAACTGTTCAGCCTTATGCAACTCCGAAGAGCGAGGCACAATGCGCCTCGATGGAAGACCTCATTACACGCACCGGCGGTGAAAGCGAGACGCGGGCGGGCAAGCTGATACCTTCGTTCGTGATCGATACCGCCGGTGCGCCCGCCTCCTCCGCGGCGCCCGCAGAGGCCCCGGCCGCTGCCCCCGAATGGATCGAGCTGCTGCCGGCGGGAGTGTTCTACGGACGCGATGGACGCGGACCGTTTCGACTCGACGATCCCGGCGCGGTGATCGCGTCGACCACCGCGCTGCAGATGAATGCGGGCCTGCCGATTGACTACGATCATGCCACCGATTTCGGCGCGCCCGAGGGACGGCCCGCTCCGGCCGCCGGATGGATTCGCGAACTCGAAGTGCGCGCCGGCGCGGTGTGGGGACGAGTCGAGTGGACGGCGCGGGCGGCGAGTTCGATCGTGGCGCGCGAGTATCGGTACGTCTCGCCCGTGTTCCAGTTCGATCCGAAAGATGGGGTCGTGACGCGGCTGCTGCGGGCCGGTCTCACCAACAATCCAAACCTTCACCTGACCGCGATCGCGGCGTCGCTTACGACGGCCGCCGATGCGAAGGACGAAAGCATGGAATTTTCAACTGAGTTGCGCGAGCTGCTGAACCTCGAGGACACGGCGACGGCTGCCGAGGTGCTGGCAAAAGTGCGCGAATTGCGTGCGGCCGGAGACGCCGCTGTCGCAGCGACCAGTGCGCATGCGCACGACCCGGCGCATTACGTGGCGGTGGCGGAGTTCGAGCGCGCGCTCACCGAGCTCAACGCGCTCAAGGCCGAGCGCGCGCGCGAGCATGCGGCGCATGCGGTGGAGGAGGCGATTCGCGCGGGCAAAATCGTGCCGGCGCAGCGCGAATGGGCGATAGCGTACTGCGCGGCGGATGCGCGCGGATTCGCGGCGTTCGCAGCCAAGCAGCCGTCGATAATCGGCGAGAACCTGGGCCTGGCGGGAGAACCGCCAGCCGATCGGCGCGGCGGCGGGCTCAACGCGGCCGAGACAGCAATCTGCGCGCAGCTCGGTCTCAAGCATTCGGAGTTCATACAACGCAAGCGCGGACGCGCTGACTTCCTGAGTCTCGAACGGGCCGGCGCCGATATTCGAAATGCGGAAATCCGCGGCGCCGATTTGCGAAACAGCCAGGACTAACTCGCGCTACGCGCCGCTTCGAAGCGGCCGCGGGCGCGCATCAAACAAGGGTGAAAAGATGGCGGCTCTAACCAATGCGCGAAACACGCCCGAGATGGCCGATGGCGGCAGGATGCGCGTTTACCCGGTCGAGGCGAACACCAACGTGTACCTCGGCGGGATTGTCGCGCTGAACGCGGCGGGCAACGCGGTGCCGGCCTCGGCGACGACCACCGTTGCGAACGGGCTCAAGGTCGTGGGGCGCGCGGAATACGTGAGCAACGGAATTCCGGGGCAGAACGCGATCAACAATCCGGGCGCGGCGGGCGCGATTTCGATCGCGGCGCGCAAAGGCGTGTTTCTCTACGCGACCGACGGATCGGTTGGCGCCGCGCAGGTCGGGCTCGTGTGCTTCGCGCTCGACGACAACAACGTCACGGCCGCCGATCGCGCGAGCGGGGCGAGCGTGCAGCAATACGCGGCGGCGGGAACGGTAGTCGCGATCGATCCGAGCGGCCAGGTGTGGGTGGACTTCTGGCATCAGTCGACGGCGACGGCGTGACGAAGACTTTCAGCGGAAAAATGAAGACGAGGAAGAATTAGATGGAAATCAGTGCAGCGAATCTGACCTCATTGTTTACCGGCTTCGACGTAGTCTTCCAGCGCGGGTTCGAGAAGCCGCCGTCATACTACGAGCAGATCACGAGCGTGGTACGTTCGGCGTCGCGCCAGACTACCTATCCGTGGCTCGGGCGGACTACCAAGTTCCGCGAGTGGCTGGGCGACAGAGTAATCCAGGCGCTCGAGACGCATGAGTACACAATAGTCAATCGGAACTTCGAAGATACAGTTGCGATCGATCGCAACGATATCGAGGACGATACCTACGGCGCCTACGAGCCGATCATCGAGCAGCTTGGATGGGACACCAAGGTCCATCCGGACATGCTGCTGTTCGCGATGATCAAGAACGCAGTGACTACTCCGAGCGAGGTCGTGGGCTTCGACGGGGTGCCGTTCTTTTCGGCGAGTCATCCGGTGGGCCTGATGGGGCAGACCGGGACGCCGACCTCGAATATCAACTCGAGCGGGTCGGGCGCGTACTGGTACCTGATCGACGCGTCGCGGGTGATTCGGCCATTCATCTTTCAGCTGCGGCGCGAATACGCAGTGACGCGAATGACTAACGTCGCGGACGAAGCGGTCTTCAACCGGCGCGAGTTCCGCTACGGGGTGGACGGGCGCGCCAACACGGGCGTCGGACTGTGGCAATTGGCCTATGCGAGTAACACTGATCTCAGCAATCCGACCAACTACGGGGCGGCGCGCGCAGCGATGAGATCGTTTACCACCGATGCGGGACAGCCGTTTGGCGCACTGTCGAGCCGGAGCGGAGTGTACCTGCTGGTGCCGCCCTCGCTCGAAGAAGTTGCGCGTCAACTGCTTAATTCGGAATTCATGGCGGGCGCCGGTGCGAGCTCGGGCGTCGCCACCTCGAACATCTGGCGCAACAGCGCGGACCTTATAGTCAGTGAGTTCCTGGCATAACGGCGCAGCGATGAACACAGTTTCCCTGAGCCGGACTGCCGCGAGCCCCCCTCCTGCCCGCGGCACCGGAGTGCGAGCAAACTCTCCGCGGGCGCAGGCCATTTGCCTGACGCCCGCGGAGAGAGCTCCCGAGGCAATAGTCACTTCCGACGCGATGAGGTTTGGA
The DNA here is from genome assembly GCA_050010075.1 of Binatus sp. (SeqCode). Classification (GTDB taxonomy): domain Bacteria; phylum Desulfobacterota; class Binatia; order Binatales; family Binataceae; genus Binatus. The sequence continues at coordinate 25,587 of JBEKLS010000027.1, forward strand.
CAGTGAGTTACGCAACCGCGCAAGATGTGATTAATCGATACCCTAATCGTGACCTGGTCCAACTGACTAATGAAGATCCAACGGCCACGACGGTAAACGATACACCGATCACGCAGGCACTGGCCGACGCGTCGGCGGAAATCGACGGCTATATCGAAGGACGCTTCACGCTGCCGCTGTCGGATCCGCCGGCGGTGCTCAACCGTTTGACGACTGACATTGCGATGTACCGGCTGCAATCGCTGCGGCCGCTGCACGATCTGGCAGACGCGCGCCAGCGTTATGAAGACGCGATCGCGATGCTCTCGAAAGTCGCGGCGGGTGAGCTGACGTTGGGTCTGTCGGCTGACGGCGTTGAGCCGCCGGTGGCGGAAGGGGCGGTTGAAACCGTGCAGGCGCCGGATCGCGTTTTCAATCGCGGCAATCTGAAGGGCTACTGAGATGGGTGCTATGCGCGACGCGCTGTGGACCGGAGTGGTGTTCACGCCACCGACACCGATCGATATCGCGACGATCGAAAACGCGATCGTCAGTCAGCTCAGCTCGCAAATCAACTCAATCGAAATCGCGCACTACCCGGACCGACCGGAGACCTGGCGCCTGACGCATCGGGTGGGCGCGGCTTTGGTGATGTACAAGGGTGCGCAATACGGCGAGCTGCTCGACACGTCGGCGATAATCCAGGAACGCAAACTAGAGTTCGAGATTTCAGTGATGATGCGTGACCTCGGATGGGCGGTCGGCGGCGACCCGTCGGGGACGAGTCCCGGCGCGTACGCGATTATCGAGGCGATTCGCACTGCGCTGACGGGATATCTGATTCCGGGCTGCCGCAAGATGTATCCGATGCGGGAAAAGTTCGTGAAGCGCGACAAACAGGGCGGGGTGTGGACCTACGCTTGCGCGTTTGGCCTCAGCACGGTGGCGGTCGAAGCCTCGCAGCCGGATGATTTTCCGCTTTTCGTCAAGGGCATCGCGCTGGAAGAAGGCGGACAGACTTCCGTCACGGTCGGCGCGGCGGCGTACACCTTCAATTCGAGTCTCGAGGTTCAGCTTCCGCAGCAAAACGTGTTTGCCGTGATCATCATGGCTGCGGGCGGCGCGACACTGATCCAGGGAACTGATTATTCGGTGGATCGCGCTAACGGAATCGTCACGGCTTTCGCGGGCGGTGCGATCTCCGCCGGAGAGACCGTGCAGATCGCGTACACCTATGCCGAAGTGGCTATTGCGACAGCGGGCCAGAGCGCGCCGACTAACTAGGCCGAGCGAATAGTAATTCGATTCAACTGAGTAACAGGTGACACATGCCAGCGAGTTTCTTACATGGGGTCGAGGTAATCGAAGTACCTAATGGGCCGGTTCCGGTCACGGTCGTCAAATCGGCAGTGATCGGGCTGGTGGGGACGGCACCGTCGTGGGCGGTGGAGGCGCCGTCAGTCGCGATCGCGCCCAACACGCCGGCATTGGTTTCGTCAGCGCTCGACGTAGCAAACTTCGGACCGATAATTCAAGGATACTCTATTCCGTATGCACTCGCGGCGATCCAGGAACAGGGAGCGGGACAGGCGATCGTCGTCAATGTATTCAATCCCAGCATACATTTCACGGCGATAGCCGCGACTGCATTCAGCTTCAACACGCAGGGAGCGATCACCCTCGGGCACATGGGAGTGTCAAACGTAGTAGTCACTAGTAATCCGTCGGGTACTACTTATGCGGCGGGAACTGACTATACACTCGACGCCGTGAATGGCGTGATTACGATCGTGCCGACGGGCTCCGGCGGACATATCACCGCCGGCGCGAGCGTGTTGATCGCGTTCCATTATGCGGATCCGTCGAAGGTCGAGGATGCTGACGTGATTGGGGCCGTTACCAGCGGTGTGTACACGGGGATGCAGGCGTTTCAGACGACCTACGGAACGATGGGGTTTTTTCCGAAGATTCTAATTGCGCCGCGCTACTCGCAAGACGCCACGGTTGCGACCGGACTCGACGCGATGGCCAATACGATTCGCGCGATGGCGCTGGTGGATTCGCCGCCTTCGACCGCAGTAGCGGCCGCAATCGCCAACCGCAGCGTCGTGGGCAATGCGTTTGCGACCTCAAGCAGCCGCACAATTCTGTGCTATCCGCAGGAAACCTTCTACGACACGGGAATCGTGCCGACCGGAATAACGCTCAGCACATCGGGGACGCCGGTGACGACTCAGTTCAACGCGAATTCGGTCGCGCCATATTCACAGTGGGTGGCTGGAGCAATCGCGGCCAAGGACCTGGCGCAGGGTTACTGGTGGTCGCCATCCAACACGGCGGTCGATGGGATGCTGGGGCCGGACGTCACACTCTATGCGTCGATTCTCGACCCTGCGTCAGACACCAACAATCTCAACGCGGCTGGAATCGTGACGGTGTTCAACGCATTCGGCACCGGCCTTCGGGTGTGGGGCAACCGGAGCGCGGAGTACCCGAGCTCGACCGCGCCGGACAATTTCATCTCGGTACGCCGCACGATGGACATAATCGAGGAATCGCTGGAGCTCGCGATGCTGCAGTTCATCGATCAGCCGATCTCGAACGCGCTGATCACGGCGATCCTGGCCAGCGCCAACGCGTTCATCAGATCGCTTATCCAGCGCGGCGCACTGGTCGCAGGCGCAGCGAGCTTCGACCCGGCGGAGAATCCGTACACGCAGATCGCTGCCGGGCAGTTGGTGTTCGACATCGACGTAATGCCGCCGCCGCCCGCGGAACGAATCACCTTCGAGGCATTTATAGATGTGACGTTGCTGCAGCAACTCGGCCAGACGAGTCCGATTACAGCAGCGGCCGGATCGACTTCGTAACCAGCCGGACGACAGAGGAACAAAATGAATATCCAGATCAACTCACTGACTAATGCAAATATATATATCGACGGCGTCGGTCTGCTGGGGCGTGCTGAAGAGATCGAGATCGCGAATCCCAAGCATAAAATGATTGACTACAAGGGGCTGGGGATGGCCGGAACGGCTGAGTTATGGGCGGGGGTGGACAAGCTCGAATCGAAGATAAAGTGGACGTCGTTCGACGCTAGCACGCTTACGCTATCAACCAGTCCGTTCCAGACACATTCCTTTCAGGCGCTGGGAAACCTCGAGCAGTACACCAGCCAGGGCCGAAGCGCGCAACTGCCGGTGGTGTATCTGATGACGGGAGTCTTCAAGGACGCGGGCAGTCCCACTTTCCGGCAGCATCAAATGGTCGAGTCTACTTCAGTAGTGAGTATTTACCACTGCGAACTATACGTGGCTGGCGTCCAAATATACTTGTACGACGTATTTGCCAATATCTATGTGGTCGGGGGCGTCGATCAACTTAGTACGTTTCGCTCAAACCTGGGCGGCTGAGCGAGTATCGAATCGCAATCGGAAGACGGGAGCGATGACTAATGAAGACCGATGAAATTACGGTGAATGGAGTACGTATTGGCGCCGCGGACGCAAAAGATGAGGCGGAAACGCGGACTATAGATCTGCCGTCGGGCGCGCGCGCCGAGGTTCGAAAAGGTCATGGGCGGGATCTGATGAGGGCACAGCGGGCGGCGGCAGGTGGTGACGCGAGTGCGGTGGTATTTGCGCTAATCGCCGAACTGGCGCGCGTGGACGGGCGCAAAATCGTGTACGAGGAGGTACTCGAGATGGATCTTGCGGACGTGATGGCGCTACAGGCCGAGGTGATTGACGAAAATTTCGACCGCCCTCCGCAGCGAGCTTCGCAGGTCTCGTTCAATTCGGATTCTCAGTCCAGGAGCTGAGCGAGATGGACTTTGCGGAGCTGTCCTACTGGCTCGACGCGATTAGCGAGTATGAAACGACACGCGTCGAACGCGGCGGAGGGGAGAATAACGAAGAGTGAATACACTGACTATATGACAATGCGTGAACTAACTAATCGGGCAAGACGGTGAAACGATGGGAGTGAGATTATTCGTAGGGAACTTGAGTTTTTCGCTGGGCGATGGCGACCTGCGCGAAGCGTTTGCCGAGATCGGCGGAGTGGAGAAAGCCGAAATCGTGCGTGACCGCTTTGACGGACGCTCGCGGGGTTTCGGATTTGTCGAGATGAGAAACGAAGAGGACGCCGCGGTGGCGCTGCGGGCGATGAATGGCAAAGATCTCGCCGGACGGCCGCTGCGAGTCGAGGCCGCCACGTCTCAACGGCGGCCGTTCGATCGTAACGTTGCGCGAGCGTAGCTGAGCTTAGGCGAATCTTAAGATGGCGAGAGAATGCAGGACAATCGGATCAAAGCAGGGGCGTGCGTTTGGCCATCTGGAGCGCATGAAGGAGTTTTGGCGGCGGAGCGATGACAGCTCGCGAGCGGCTGCGAAAATCGCGACAGCTACGGGCCCGCGATGGCAGATCCCCGCACGTGTTTCGCTGCCACGACAGGTTTCCGGTTCAAACACGAGTACGCGCGGAGATGGACGGACTCGGAGTGACGGCTCGCAGAGCCAATCTGACAGCGCCAATACAGTGCGATTGATTCATAGGTTCGCAGCGGTGGAAAGGGCGTTGAATGCATCGGTTCGAGCGAACGGTGCTTCGAGGAGCAACCCGATGGCGAGGGGATTGTCGCTTGCGATGACTGTTTTGCCACGCCTGGAACGGTCGGTGGAGTCAGGAAAAGCAGCCAGCGAGATTTTCAGGGCGAGCCAGCGCGCGAGACCAGCAGCGGGCTCGAATACGGAAGCCGCGGTGCATTCAGATTCGGACAGCGCGCGTCCATCGCGAGGAAATCCTGGAGGGAGCCGAGGCTTGCTTGCAGGGACGAACTTTGTCGCGAGTGCTCGCAAGGCGTCGTCGATGCGCGGGGTGGTTGCACCGACGAGTCTTTCGCAACGCGTGTTCGCGCGACTATCGGGCAACGAGCGTGGTCTGAGTAACAACGGCGGGCGGACGGGAGTCACTATCAACTCGTCGCCGACCGTCGTGATCAATGCATCGGCGGCGGGCGGGAACCTGCAACGGGACGTGATTGGCGCGCTGCGGGCGCATCGCGAAGAGCTGTTCGATCAACTGCGACGAGAATCGGCGCGGCGCGAACGCGCGCAGTTCTGAGGAGCGATCATTTGTTCGCAATATTGGGCGACATCGAGTTTGAAGTGGTCGGCTCTCCCGAGGGTTACGAGTCCGCGGATGGGTATGATTTTCCGGAGCAGCGGGTAATCGAAAGCAAGCCGCGGCTGCAGTGGGTGGGGGATGAGCTCGAACGGCTGAATTTTGAATTGATGTGGCACGCATCATTGACGAACCCGGCCGAACAGCTCGCGCTGTTGCGGGCCACTGCGGCGCAGCATCTGGCGCTGCCGTTGGTCTTTGGCGATGGGGAGTTCCGGGGTTTGTTCGTGATCGAATCAATCAAGGTGAAATCGCAACAACTATCTGCCAGCGGTGCGCCGATTGCGATCAGGGTCGCGCTCGCGCTCAAAGAATGGATAGCCGACTCGCAAATTCTTTCCAGCGTGCTTTCGGTCGCTGCATCGACGCCGCTCGGGATCGTCAGTGCGTCGACCGCAAATGCGGGCAGCATTGCCGCAGCGACGACGGGTGTGTCCGCCTTGCTGAGTATACCGTCGGCGGCGGGAGCGAGCGGTCCGAATCTTGAAGCGGGCGACGTACCTGCTGCAGTTATCGTGAGGAGTGCCGCGCGATGAACGCCTGCGGACAATTCATACTACACATCACGAAGGCAGGTGAACGGTGGGACCTATTAGCGTGGCGATACTATGGCGACCCGACTGACTATTCGCCGATCATAATGGCTAATCCGACTGTTCCGATTGAACCGGTGTTCGATGCCGGATTTTCGATCGCTATACCTATTCAGCGGCCGAGCGCGGTAGCTACTGTCGACCTTCCGCCCTGGAAGTCCCAGGCGGTGAGTGCGTAATGGCTGCAAGCATATCGTATGCAGTTCGATCGCCGCAGTGGATACTCAGTTATTCGGGAGTGAATATTGCCGCCGACGTATCGCAGATGGTACTTGCTATTAGATATGTCGATCGGCTCGACGGTGCTTCGGGCGAGCTTGAAGTGGAACTGGAAGATTCCACCAAGCAATGGCAGGGGCCGTGGTATCCGGCGCTGGGCGATGTAGTCAGCCTGCAAATTGGCTATAGCGGCGAGTCCCTGCTGGATTGTGGGGAATTTCAGATCGACGAGCTGGAGTTGGATGGTCCGCCGGACGTGATGAGGCTGCGCTGCCTGGCCGCGTATATTACGCCGGCGATGCGTACAGCAAACACGGTCGCGTACGAGAATATCGGCATTTTGGAGATAGCGGGACAAATCGCGGCGAAATACGGGCTGACGATGGTGACCGCAACGGACGATTCGGAGAGCGACCTGGTGTTTGATCGCGTGACGCAGCGGCGCCAGATGGATCTGGAATTTCTGAAACGCCTAGCGCACGAACACAACTTCGACTTCACGGTGCGAGCAGGGCAATTGATCTTTTACGCGAGGCCGGTGCTCGAGGCGGTAGCGGCGGTGCTGACTATAATGAGATCGGATGTGGTTCGATTTTCATTTCGAAACCGGGCGCGCCGAATCTATGACGGTGCCGAATTCTCCTACTTCGATCCCGACACGAAACAACTGATTACTCAGTCGGTGTCCGCGGACCCGCCGTCGCCGACGGGAGACACACTGAAGATCGTTGCGCGCTGTGAGAATGCGCAGCAAGCGCAGGTCAAAGCCGAAGCGCTGCTTCATCTGCACAACATGGTGTTCGTCGACGCGTCGATCGAAGGGCCGGGGAACACGGCGCTGGTGGCGGGAAACAATGTACAGCTCAGCGGATGGGGTGAGCTGGATGGAACGTACCTGATCGAGACGGCGCAGCATCATTTGGCGCGAGCGACGGGATACTCAACCTCAATTGCAGCGCGGCGAGTAAGTGCATGAATGAAATAATCGAGTACCGCGAGCGATTTGCTTCGCTCAACCCGACGTTTCGGGTCGGCATCGTGCGGCAGCAGGACACTGCGCATGCGAAGGTGCGCGTGGTCTTTCCGGATTACGATGAAATGATCAGCTGGTGGCTGCCGATCGTGTTTTTCAAGACGCAGGACGACAAGGCGTACTGGATTCCGGACATCGGGGAGCAGGTCGTGTGCCTGATGGATCTGCGCGACGAGGCGGGCGCCGTGCTGGGGGCGATTTATTCGGCGGCCGACGTGCCGCCGGTGAACAGCGCGGACAAATTTTATCTCGGCTTCAAGGACGGCGCCAAATTCGACTACGATCGGGTCGCGCACGTTTTCGATTTGCTTTTCCAGGACACCACGGAGCTCACGTACAACGCTGAGTCGCATCTGCTTGATTTGAAATTTCAGGATCAGGCCGAGCTCAAGTACGACGGCACCGAACACGTCCTGACGGTGAACCTGCCGCAGGGTGCGGCGTTCAATCTTACGGCGAATGGTGCGCAGATTCAGATCGACTCGAGCGGCAACGTGATCATCCAGGCGGCGGGACAGGTGCAGCTCGGAACTGGTGCGCTGGCGGGAGTGGCGCGCCTCGGCGACACGGTGCAGGTGGGCGAGCAGACAGGGACGATCGTGACGGCAAGCACCGACGTGTTGGCGGCCTGACGATGCCGGCGGGAGCAATCACGCTCGCGGACATCACGGCGGCGGACTGGTCGCTGGCTCTGGGAGCCATCGGCGACGTCGTGCAGGGGATAGCTGATGTAGAGCAGTGCCTGGGAATTATCGTGACGACGCCGCGCGGAAGCGACCCACTGCGGCCGACGTTTGGCGCGGACATATGGCGCTATATTGATTTTCCGATCAACCGCGCGCTGCCCGCGATAGTCAGCGAACTGATCTCGGCGATCGCGATGTGGGAGCCGCGGGTCAACCTGGTTTCGGTGACGGCGCAACCGGTGCTCGACGGGAGTGCGCAGTCGGGCGCGCATCTCGAGGTGACGCTCAACTGGCAACTCAAGCTCGGGGTCAAT
>JBEKLS010000028.1:0-33020 GCA_050010075.1 Binatus sp. (SeqCode)
GCGATGGTGTTCGGCGGCGATTGTGTTAGATAACTGGCAGCACGGAGGATTTCTCATATGATCGTCGTTCATCATCTCAACGATTCACGCTCCGAACGTATCCTGTGGCTGCTCGAGGAGCTTAGCCTGCCCTACGAGATCAAGCCCTACCAGCGCGACGCGACGACCCGGCTGGCGCCGCCGGAATTGAAAAAGGTTCATCCGCTGGGCAAGTCGCCGGTCATCACCGACGGCGCCAGGACCATCATCGAGTCCGGCGCGATCATCGACTACATCATTCGCCGCCACGGCGGAGGCCGCCTGCAGCCTTCGCCCGATACGCCGGCGTACGACGAATATCAGCAGTGGATGCACTATGCCGAAGGCTCGGCGATGCTGCCGCTGATGCTCAACCTTTATGTGTCGCGCCTGGGCGACGCGGCCGCGCCGCTGACGCCCCGCATCGAGAGCGAGATTGCGAATCACCTCGGGTACATCGACGGCGCGCTCAAGGGCCGCCAGTTCATTCTGGGAAACGCGCTGACTGGCGCTGACATCCAGATGAGCTTCGTCGGCGAGGTGGCCGGCGCGTTCGGCAAGCGCGCGGCATATCCGAACCTCGACGCATGGACCAAGCGCCTGCACGAGCGCCCGGCCTACAAGAAGGCGATCGAGAAAGGTGGCGCGTACAACCTGGCGGTCTGACGTCCGCTGACATAATGGTGTTCCGTGAATTCCGACGCGTCGAATATCGAGTACGAGGTTGACGATTCGATCGCCACGGTGCGGCTGAACCGGCCCGAGAAGCTCAACGCGTTCACCTTCGCGATGGTCGAGCAGATTCGCGACGCGATCGAGCGCGCCTGCACGGACGACAGCGTCGTCGCCATCATCATCACCGGGACCGGACGCGCGTTCTGCGCGGGACTCGACGCGGGCGACCTCGCGCGCTCGACCGAGCATGGCGTGCAACCGAGCACGCGCGAGGTTTCGCAGAACGAGTTGCCCGCGCTGTTCAGCTACCTGCTGCGCGTGCCGAAGCCGGTGATCGCAGCCGTCAACGGCGTCACCGCGGGCGGCGGCTTCGTGCTCGCGATGATGTGCGATCTGCGATTCGCGGCCGCGGACGCGAGTTTTACCACAGTGTTCTCAAAGCGCGGATTGATCGCGGAGCATGGCACGGCATGGCTGCTGCCGCGGATTGTCGGCACCAGCCGCGCGCTGGATCTGCTGTGGAGCTCGCGGCGCTTCGACGCGGCCGAGGCGTATCGGATTGGATTCGTCGATCGCCTCGCGCCGCGCGAGAAGCTGATCGACGAGACCAAAGCGTATCTGCGCGAGCTGGCGGCGAACATCTCGCCCAACTCGCTCGCGGTAATCAAGTCCGAAGTGTACCGGCATTGGTCGCTCGCGATGGAACCCGCGTTTCGCGACGCCGACGACCTGATGAAAACCGCGCTCGCGCATCCCGACGCAGCCGAAGGCGTGGCGTCGTTCGTCGAGCGCCGTCCGCCGCGATTCAGGCGTATCAAAGGAGAGAAGCCGTGAGCAGCACGCAGTTCGAAACGATCCTCTATGAAAAATCCGGGCCGGTCGCACGGCTCACGATGAATCGACCCGACCGCTTGAACGGAATGACCAACCGTATGCTGATCGAGACGCGCCGGGCGCTCACCGCCGCCGCCGAGGACCGCGACCTGCGCGTCCTGGTGCTGACGGGAGCGGGCAAGGGCTTTTGTCCCGGCGCCGATATCGGCCGCGTCGCGTCGGCGGCGCCCGACGATCCGCTCAGCGTTGACGATTTCCGCGTGCCAGTTCTGCTGCATAACATGCCGGCGGTGACGATCGCAGCGGTCAATGGAGCATGCGCAGGCGCGGGCCTCGGATGGGCGCTCGCATGCGATTTCAGGTTTGCCGCGGAGTCGGCGCGCTTCAACGTCGCGTTCCTGGATGTCGGCGTGGCGGGCGATATGGGCGGGCCGTGGAGTCTCACGCGAATCGTCGGTCCGGCGCGCGCTCGCGAATTATATTTTTTCCCGGATAAGTTCGGCGCCGCCGACGCGCTGAAGTTCGGCGTCGTCTCGCGAGTATTTCCCGACGACCGATTTCGCGCTGAGGTCGAGGCGATCGTGAGCCGGCTGGCGGAGTCGGCGCCGATAGCGCTGCGCACGCTGAAGGCCAACTTCGTCGATGCAGAGCGGATGGATTTTGCCGGCTACGTCGCACTCGAAAGCGAACGCCATATCAGCATGTTCCGGACCGACGACACGCGCGAGGCGTTCGCTGCCAAAGCCGAGAAGCGCAAGCCCCGGTTCAACGGCCGCTAAAAGCTGGCGGGAGGTTTTATCGTCATGGCAACCGACTACAGCGATTACGAATTTCTCAAAGTCGAAGTGACGGACCGCGTCGCCACGATCACGATCAACCGGCCGGAGTCGCTCAACGCCGTCAACAACGTGGTGCATCACGAGCTGGAGCAAATCTGGATCGACGTGCGCGCCGATCGCGACGTCAACGCGATTATTCTCACCGGTGCTGGACGCGCTTTCTGCGCCGGCGGCGACGTGAAGGGAATGGCTGACGGGAGCCTGAGCGGAAAAGCCGAGGTTAAGGGCAAAGGCCGGGGACGCGGTCCGATCGCTGCGTCGAACGGGCGCCGGCTGGTCGACAACTTTCTCGACGTCGAGCAGCCGGTCATCGGCGCAATTAACGGCGACGCGATCGGCCTCGGCGCGACACTCGCACTGCTTTGCGATATTACCGTCGTGTCGGAAAAAGCGCGCTTTGCCGACACGCACGTCAAAGTCGGGATTGTCGCGGGCGACGGCGGCGCGGTCATCTGGCCGCTGCTAATCGGACCTCATCGCGCGAAGGAATTCCTGATGCGCGGCAATTTCATCAACGGCGCCGAGGCCGGCCGCATCGGCATGGTGAACTATGCCGTCGCGCCCGAGCAGGTGATGCCCAAGGCGCGCGAGCTGGCGCAGGAACTGGCGGACGGGCCGACGATGGCGATTCGATGGAGCAAGCTTGCCGTCAACAAGTGGCTCAAGCAGCAGTCCAATTTGATTATGGACGCGTCGCTCGCCTACGAGATGATGACCTTCAACACCAGGGATCATCAGGAGGCGGTCAAGGCGTTCGTCGAAAAGCGCAAACCCGATTTCGTAGGCAATAAGGACTAGCCTTAGAACATCGAACCTGGCTGGACCCAGATCATGTTGTTGATTTGCAGGTTCGAGACCGACCCGACGACGTTTGCGGCGCGCTGCTTTTCAGCCTGGCTGGTCACCTGGCCCGACAGGTAAACGTAAGGTCCAACCACTTTCACCTGCACGTCGTTGAAGCCGTTCATCTGGAGCTGGAGGTCGATGCGTTCTTCTTCCTGGTACCATTTGCCGGTCTTGGTGCGCAGGTTGTCGACGACCTGATTGACGCCGGGCACTGAGTTTGCGGTCTGCTCCGCCAATGCACGATCCTTTTCGTCGAAGACCATGCCGTAAAGGACGACCACGCCCGGCGCCGCAGTGTACGCCTTGGCGCCGTTGAGCCGATCGTTGGTGCGCAATGCGGCGGTCACCCGGTTCATTAGTGCGACTTCGCCGTCAGCCCGCGCGAGCGATGCCGATCCTGCTACGAGGAGAATCAAAATTGCGATGACGTGGATTGTTCTCGAGTCGCGGCGTGGTTTCCTCATACGGCTGGCTCCAGTCACTCAGTATTCCCGCGGATTTAACTCCTGAAAAATGCGCGGCGCTAGTGCACGCATGAGGCTCAGCCCGGTTGCTTGTCGAACTTCGGCAGATGCTCATCCACCGGAGCCCACGGCGGCGCACTCTTCATAAACACCTGCATCATCGGCTTGAACAGCGCCGGATCGTCGAGGCTGCCGGCCTTGAGTGCGATGAAGTCGGGCATCGCGGGCAACAACGACAGAATCGGCGAGCCGCAGTTCGGGCAGAATCCGCGGCTGACCGTGTTCCCGCTATCGCCCGTGACTTCGTACTGCTTCAGCTCGCCCTTCAGCTTGAACGCCGCCTTGGGAACCAGCAGCACCGAGGCCAATGCGGTACCGGTAGAGCGCTGGCAATCACGGCAATAGCAGTTGGCAGCCATGATCGGATCGGCCGAGCATTCATATCGAACCGCGCCGCACGCGCATCCGCCGGTTATCGATGGCATCGAGGTTCCCCCTGCGCGGTCAGCGAATCTCAAGTAGCGTGACGCGGCGGGTTAGTCGCACTATGTTGCGGCCGTCGCGCCTGCTGTAGCTGGCTTCGTCGGCGAGCTTGCGCACCATGTACAGACCTAGTCCGCCTACCGGGCGAGTCTCGGCCGATTGACTGAAATCAGGCGCCGTCATGCCGAATGGATCGAACGGCTGGCCGTCATCGCCGAACTCGATCGTCAGCCGGGTGCCCTCGAGCTCAAGCGCGACTTCGGCCGTGCCGCCGACCTCACGGCCGCTCGGATAGCCGTACTTCGACAGATTGGTTAGCAGTTCTTCGACGACGATGAGGGTGCGCGCCCTGTCATCTGCCGCGAGTCCCTGTTCGGCCGCAAATTTTTCTACGAAACCTTCCAGCTCGCGCATCGCGCCGCGATCGGCGCGAACTTTCAGGTTAGCTCGCATCGGCCGATTCTAGCGCGGCGAGGGATTTTTGTCGCGCTGGCGTCCATGCCTGTGGCGCGCTAGGTTTGCTCTTCAGGAATCCGGCGTCGAGCGGGGCAGATCATGAGTGCCATCATACATACCAGGCGGGCCATTGCGGGTGCGGGTCTCGGCTTTCTCTCCATGCTGCTGTTTGCTTCCATCGCGGCGGCGCAGAATCCCCAGATTGCGCGAGTCGAAACCATCTCCGGACAGGTGTTCATCCAGCGCGCCGGCGCTCACGTGACCGTCAAGCTTGGCGACCCGCTGTTCGAGAAGGACGTGATCGATACCGGAGCCGATGGCGCGATCGGAATCACCTTTATCGACAACACCGTGATGTCGGCGGGCCCGAACAGCGAGGTCGCGCTCGAACAGTACCAGTTCGATTCGAACAACTTCAGCGGCTCTATGCTCACCGACATGCGCAAGGGCACCATCTCGATGGTCTCCGGTGATATCGCCAAAAGTTCGCCGGCCGCGATGAAAGTCAGGACGCCGGCAGCTATCCTGGGCGTCCGCGGCACCCACTTCGTCGTTGAAGTGCCCGACTGATCGCCTTGCGACGGCGCTATCTATTCCTGCTGATGGTTTTTGCGCTCGGATGCGCGCAGCGCCAGGCGCTGTTCGTCGTGTTGCCGAATGCGGACGGCACTTCAGGTGCGATAACTGTCAGCGACAACAGCCAGAAATCGATATTGCTCGATAAGCCCTATGCCGCCAGCGAGGAGAAAGGCGGCAACGTCGCTCCGGCCACCACCAACGCGCAAGAGGTGCAACAGGTGTTCGGCAACGCGCTGGCCGCGCAACCGATTCTGCCGGCGCATTTTCGTCTGTATTTCGAGAGAGACACCGATACGCTGACGCCGGAATCGGCGCAGCAATATAGCGCGGTGTTCGACGATATCAAGCGGCGTCCCGTGTACCAGGTCGAGGTGATCGGTTACACCGACACACTCGGCACGCAGGCGTACAATCAGCAGCTCTCGCTCAAACGCGCGGAGTCAATTCGGGATCGTTTGATCCACGACGGCCTCAGCGCCAGTTCGATTTCGGTGGCGGGTCGCGGCGAGCTGGATCCTGCCGTGCCGACCGCACCGCAAACGTCCGAACCGCGCAATCGCCGCGTCGAGATTACGGTGCGCTAACCGACCTGCGCGGGCTCGGCGCTGGTCCAGTGTAATGCCAGCAAGGTGATGTCGTCGGCCTGCACTGCGTCGGCGGCAAAGCGGCGAATATCTTCGCGCACGAATTCCACCAACGCCCTGGCGCCCGCGTCTGGCGCCGACTGCAACAATTGCGTCAGCCGCGCTCCGCCATAGAAAGAGTCGTTCCGATCTTCAGCCTCGGTCACACCGTCGGTGTACAGCAGCAACTGATCGCCGCGCGTGAGTTGAAAATGCGCGACGCCGTATGGAAAGTCGTCGACCGTGCCGAGCGGCGGTCCGCCTTCGCCGCCGAGTTCATTGGCTTGCGATCCGGCCCGTATGACGAACGGCGCATCATGTCCGGCGTTGACGTACGCGAGTATTCCCGTCGCAAGATTCAAAATCCCCGCGAATACCGTGACGAACATCATGTCGCCGCCCTCGATTGCCATGTCAGCGCTCGCGCCCGATATCTTCGCGTTGGCCTCGGCGAAGACCCGGTCCAGCGCTTCTTCATGCCGCGCCACCGCGTCACGCAAGACCTCCTTGGTCATCGCCATGAACAGCGCGGCCGGCACGCCTTTGCCCGACACGTCCGCGATCGCGAAGAAAAGCCGGCTGGAATCGAGCAGCAGGAAATCATACAGGTCACCGCCGACCATCCGCGCCGGCTCGATCAGCGCATAGAGATCGACGTCGCGATTTTCGGGAGGACCGGGAAAGCGATGCGGCAGCAGCCCCATCTGGATCAATCGCGCGGCGTTGAGCTCGCCCTCGAGCCGCGCTTCCATCTCGCGCTCATGCTCCAGCTCGGCCACGAGGCGGCGCCGCTCCGCTTCTGCGGTGCGAAGACTCGCACCAAGCATCACCCCAAAGATCGCGACCGACGCCAGACCCGGATAGACCGCATCGACCAGCAAGTGACCGACGAGAAAGCATCCAAAGGCAGCGCCGAAGAGGATCAACAGCAAGACCGCGAATGAAGCGATGGCGATTCGGGGGCGCCGGTACGGCAGCGCAAAAATCGTGATCAGTCCCGCGGCGAGGACCAACGCCAGCTCTAGCCAGTAAATCTTCGCGGGCCGATGAAGCAGGCTGCCGGTGAGGATGCATTCGAACAGCTGCGCATGGACCTCGGCGCCTGCCATCAGTCCCAGTGGCGTTTGCCGCTGATCGATAAGGCCCATTCCGGTGACGCCGAGGAATACGATCGCGCCCCGTAGCGCCGCCGGGTCATAGGACTTATCGAGCAGATCCGCCGCGGAGATGTCGCGATCCTCGTAGGGCGGCGTGAAATATGGATACACGCGCGCGTGTGCGTCGGTCGGTATGAATACGCCGTCCACGTTCCCGCCCTGCACGCCGTCCGCCACGGTCGTGATTCCCAGCGTGCCGATTCCCGATCCGACCCGCAGCATTTCGAGCGTCAGCGCCGGCGCGATCTGGCCCTGCGCAACGACGAACAGCGGAAGGCGCCGCGTGATGCCGTCGGGGTCGGGACTGTCGAGGACCGACCCTTGTCCGCGCGCGGCGGCGGTCAGCTCGGGTATGCTCCGCAGAAAATATGGGTACGAAATCAGGAACGGCCGCGGATCGCCGCCGGCTTGGCGAATGATCGTGACGCGTGCCGGTCCGCGCGCGGCAGGCTCCGGCTCATCGGCTGAGCCGATTCCCAGCACCGTCGGCACTTCCTCGAATGCTTCCGCCAGCGCCGCCTCGTTCGACGGCAACAAGGATAATTCGTGCGCGAGTGCCGGCGGCAGGTCCGGTCTCGCCTCAATCAGCTTGCCGGGCGACAACCGATCCGACTCGGCGAATATGATATCGACGCCCAGTACCCGCGGATGGCCCGCGGCGATTTGCCTGACCAGCGTCGCCACCAGCGTTCGCGGCCATGGCCATTGGCCGTACTTCGCCAGAGTCTTGTCGTCGATCGCCACGATCCGAACTGGCGGCGCCTGGTCCGGCTGGTAGGTGCGCGGCGCAATCTGTTGTTCCCGATCAAAGCCGCGCAGCGCCAGAGATTCGACGAAACCGGGGTCGAGCGCCCGCAATATGACCAGCAGCACGAGCAGGACCAGCGCCGATGCGCGCCCCGGAGCCGTGAAGATCCCGCTCAAGCGTGCGGACGGTCGCTCCTGCGGCAACTCGGGCTGCCCTTAGAGCGTGATCTCGAGCCCGTCGTAGGCCGAAGTGACAATCAGCTTCCGGGCTTGCTCGGAGCGGCTGATCTCTTCGTAGCGGCGCGTCTCGGCCAGGATTTTATCGAGCATCCGATCGTCGTTGACCGGCTCATGATGGTACATCACCAGTTGCTTGACGCCCGCGAGCTGCGCCAGCTCGACTCCTATCATATTGCTCGAATGACCCCAGTCCTCCTTCACCGAAATCTGATCGGCGAGTGAGTATTGCGCGTCGAAGACGAGCAGGTCCGCGTTGCGAAAGAATTCTACGAAGGGATAGTTCTCGTCGAGCGTTTCGAATTTGTGTTCGGAGTCCGTGGAATACACCATCGTCTTCCCGTCTTTCGAAAAGCGATAGCCATAGGAGTCGCCACCATGTCTTTGCGCGATCGTCTGCACCGACAGCCCGTCAATTTCATAGGTGCGGCCGGGCTCGAGTTCCACGAACTCGATGGTGGCGCCCAGCGTTTTGAAATCGACCGGGAACGAGGGATTCGACTGCTGACGCGCGAAGGTCTCACGCATCGCCTTGTGGCATCCGTGGATGCGGATGACGTTGCCGGGAATGTAGGACGGCGTGAAGAAAGGAAATCCCATCACGTGGTCCCAATGAAGATGAGACATGAAAATGTTGAAGCGATTTTTTTTGGCGGGACCGAATTTCGCCAGGACACTGTTGCCGAACTCGCGCGACCCGGTGCCCATGTCGCATAGAACATACTCATCGTCGCCGGTGACGATCTCGGTGCAACTGGTATTGCCGCCGTAGGTGCCGCGCACCGCAAACGGCAGCGTGTCGATGAACTTCTCTACCGCTTCGGCGCTCTCGATGCTCTGGCCGCGGCTGGCCAGAATAGCCTCGAGGATCTTCGCGCGCACCGCGCGATAGTTAAGCGGCGAGGGCAGCGATCCCCGGCTTCCCCAAAAGCGGATTAGCATGACTCCAGGTCCTATCCCGGCAATTCCCGGGAACTAGCTCAAGGCCTTGATCGCTTCGGCCATCGTCTCGAAGACCTGCACCACCATCGAGAAGCGGCTGATCGCGAAAATTTCCTTGACCATCGGCGTGAGACCAGCCACCGCGAGACGGCCGTTGTTCGCCTTCGACTGTTTGGCGGCCATCATCAGCGCGCGCAGCCCCGCGCTCGAGATGTACTCGACGCTCGTAAAATCGATCAGAACTTTGCTGCCCGCGGGTCCAACGCTCTCGAGCAACTTGGGCTGAAACAACGTGCTCGTGTCGTTGTTAATTCGCCCCACCGGGATGAGGACTAAGATATCGCCTTGGCGCTGCTCGCTGATCTCCATGAGATCTCCCTCTCAGCAAAAGGCCGTGGCACCAGTTGATTACGGCTGCCTATCTTCGACGTTTATCTGACGGCATGCAAGATCGCCAGTGCCAATCGCCGCCCGGGCGAGGAAGCGAGCGCTGGGGAAGCCATCGAGCTGCTAGCTCTCAGGCTGGGCTACGATCGATTTTACTAAACCGGGCGAGCGGCTCGATGAGTCGTTACTTTCTGCCCCACTTGTGCTGACGCGCAACGGGAAGAGTGCGGCGCGCCGATACGACGGGCTGGATAATCGGCGGCGGCACCTGAAGATTGGTAGCGGGAGATTTTTCGCAACTCACAGCCGCTTCGATCGTTCCGCCCTGCAGCAAAATATACTTGCGATCGCGCCGCCCGATCTCTCCGTCTGCGATCAGGTCCGCGATCACACGGCCGACCACTGGCCGCGAGCTGCCGATCATCTCCGACAGATCGGAATGGGTGGGTTCAAACGTCAGCAGGATGCCCTCGCTGTCGGGCACGCCGAACTTGCGCCCCAGTTCCGTCAGCACCAATTCAATCCGCTCGCGAAACGGCAGTCCCAGGAACGTCGCGTAGTACTGGATCCATTCCGCCGCTGCCGAATGCATCCGCTCCGTCAGCATCAGCAGTTCCTCCGGGTTCATGTTCTTAAGCAGATTGCGCAGCTGCTCGCGCGTGACGAACGCGAGCACGCAATTGGTGGCCGTCCATGCTTCGAAGCGCCGCGTCCACCGGCCCGAGTCGTTCAGCTTGTCGGCCAGACCGAGGATGTCGCCGGCCGTTGCCAGTCGCACGAGGGTCTGCGTGCCGTTTGGATTCGGGCAGATTTCGCGGACGACACCTTTGACGACCCACAACACGATGTCGGCGGCCGCGCCCTGGCTGAAGACGATTTTTCCGGCGCCGTAAGTGAGCTCGCTATGCTGCTGGGTCAGCTCGCGCGCGGTCTCCTGTGGAATTCCCCATGAGAAAAGGCTCGCCTCGAAAATATTCGCCCGGTTGAGGCACGAGATTCCTTTCATTTTCGACTCTGCAAAGACGTCCTGCGACTGTTTCGATTTCATCCCTTCCTGCTGATGACTTGGAAAAGTGCGGCGGCCCGGGGTCCCCTGCTAACGCTTGGCCGCGCATCCCTGTCTCCAGGAGTTGCTCGGCCAAAATCCACAGGCAGGCCACCGCCCGGACCTGTACTCAGCAAAGGATGTGCCCAAATGAACGCGATTTGCGTTCTTCTCCCTGGACATCGCAGATTCGAATGAACACGGGCAAAATCTTGCAGAAGTCACGGGCCTGGGCGGTGTCGTTGCAAGATCCACCGCCTACTGTGAGCAGAATACGCCAAGTAGTCCGTCAAAATTCCCACTCGCGTATGGGCATTATTCCCCGGATCGGCCGCGACGCGCCGGTTCGGCTGAACCCATCGCATGGCGTATAACTCTGGCGAGGCAACTTGGTGGCGCGTATCAGGATGGAGCACTGACGATGAAAATCGGCACTCGGCTGACGCTGGTCCTGCTGCTATGCGTGATGCCGGTAATCGCCGCGTACACCTATTGGAGCGTCGAGCAGTCCAACCTCTATATAAATGAGCTCAAGCAATCGGCGCGCGCAGCAGGTTCTGGCCTGGCGACGTCGGTCGGTGAAGAAATCAACGCGAAGGCATGGGACAGCGTCGGCAACGCGTTCAAGAAACTCGATGCCGAAGGAACGCTAAGCGCGGTCCTGAAGAAGGACGGCAACGTTTGGTATTCGCTGCCTGACTTCCCGCCTGAAATCGCAACGGCCGCCAGGCTGCAATTGGCGAATCAACAGTCCGCCGAGTTCGGACCTACTCCGGGCGTGAAGAACTGGTTCTGCGAATTGCTCCCGCTGCAGAACCCCGGCGGCGAAGTCATCGGCTACCTGCTCGAAGTCCAGGATTGGACCAAGGTCGCGCGCGACAGCCGTGCACAATCCATCGCGTCGATTGTCATTGCGCTCGCGCTGTTGGGCATCGTCGCCACCGTCATACCGCTGGGCGTGCATCGTTATGTCTCCAGGCCGCTGGCGGAGTTATCGGCGAAAGTGACGAAGTTTTCGGCGGACAAATCCGATCGCAGTGGGGTGAGCGAAGTGGAATTGCTCAGCGAAGAATTCCGCAAGCTCGATCAGCAACTCGATCAAGCGCGATCCGATCTCGACGAGCGGCATCGGCGCGAACTGGAACTCGAGCGCGAGCTGCAGCGCGCGGACCGTCTCGCCACTATCGGCGCGCTGGCTGCAGGTCTCGCGCACGAGATCGGCACGCCGATGGGTGTGATACGCGTGCGCGCCGAGTCCTTGCAGCAGGACGAAACCATTTCGGCCGACGGCCAGGTGAAACTCGGCGTGATCGTCCGCCAGATCGATCGGATCACGCGTATCGTCAGGATGCTGCTCGACTATGCGCGCAAGAGCGAATCGCACAAATCCATTTGCGACCTGAGAACTGTCGCAGAGCGCGCGCTTGCGCTGCTCGAGCCGGAAGCGGGACAGCGCGGCGTCAGAACCATCGCGCGGCTCGGCGAAACTCCGTTGCTGGTGAATTGCGACGCCGACCAAATCGAGCAGGTGTTCGTCAATATGATCATGAACGCGCTCGACGCGATGCAGCGCGGCGGCGGTACCTTGCGGATGACTGCGGAAACCGAGCACAGCCGCGGCGGCTCGCGCGCGATACTGGCGTTCGAAGATACCGGCGCAGGTATAGCGCCCGAGCATGAAGACCGGCTGTTCTCGCCGTTCTTCACCACCAAGGAACCGGGCAAGGGAACTGGAATGGGTCTCGCGGTGAGCCAGTCTATAGTACTAGAGCACGACGGCGAGATAACGTTCAGCTCGGGGCCGTCGGGCTCGCGGTTCGTCGTTGCGATCCCGATGGCGGCGGGCGAGGCCGGGATAGTCGAGCAGGATCGGAGCGCGCGGGTACAGCGGTCGTGAACAGCGAGCAGGCTACAATTCTTGTCGTCGACGATGACCAGGACATGGTCAGCGCGCTGTGCGACATCCTGCGTCAGGCGGAATACCGGCCGCTGAGCGCGAATTCCGGGCACGATGCGCTCGCGATAGTCGAGCGTGAAACTCCCGACGTGTTGATTTCGGACTTGCGGATGGCCGGGATGAGCGGGCATGGATTGCAAGCCGAGTTGAAACTGATCGCGCCCGACCTGCCGGTGATCATGATCACCGCATTCGGATCGATTCAGACCGCGGTCGAGTCGATGAAGCTCGGCGCCTTCGATTACGTCACGAAGCCCTTCAGCAACGCCGAGTTGCTGCTGATTGTCGCGCGTGCGCTGGAGAATCGCGCGCTGCGGCAGGAAGTGAAGCGGCTGCGCGTCGAATTGGCGCGCAATCATGGCCTGCAAAACATAATCGCGACGAGTCCGAAGATGACCGCGCTGCTCGGCAAGCTCGAGCAGGTGGCCGACAGCTCCGTCAGCGTGATGATCACGGGCGAGAGCGGCACGGGCAAGGATTTGCTGGCGCGCGCGCTTCACTATTTGAGTCCGCGGCGCGGCGGTCCGTTCGTGCCGGTCAACTGCGCGGCGATTCCCGAGAGCCTGATCGAGAGCGAGCTGTTCGGCCATGCCCGCGGCGCGTTCACCGATGCGAAGCAGAGCAAGCTCGGCCTGTTCGTGGCGGCCAGTCATGGCACGCTGTTCCTCGACGAAATCGGCGAGATGCTGCCGACGGTGCAGGCCAAGCTGCTGCGCGTTATCGAGGACAAGCGCGTGCGGCCACTCGGCGCGACGGGAGAAACCACCGTAGACGTGCGGGTTATCGCAGCCACCAATTCCGATCTCGAGAAAGGGGTGGCCGATGGCCGCTTCCGCTCGGATCTTTTTTATCGAATTGCGGGCGTGACGATTGCGGTGCCTCCCCTGCGCGATCGGCCCGAAGACATTCCGCTGCTGATCAAGCATTTTCTTTTGCGCGCCAGCGCCGAAGCGGGGAAAGTGCCGCCGGAACCCGACGCGGAGACCACTGATTTGCTCTTGCGCTATCGATGGCCGGGCAATATCCGCGAGCTGCAGAACGCGATCGCGCAAGCCGTCATCTTAAGCTCAGGCGGCCGGATAACGCGCGGCGACCTGCCCAGCCGGATCACCGGCGACCACGTCTCGCCCGCGCGCCTCGAGGAGCTGGCATCGCGCCGCATGCCGCTCGAAGAGCTCGAGCGCGACTACGCGCGCGCCGTGCTCGCCTCGGTCAACGGCCATCGCGGCGAGGCTGCCGCAATCCTCGGCGTCGATCGCAAAACGCTGGCGCGCAAGCTGGAAGATCCGGATTAAGCCGGCGTACATAAGCGGAATCACCTACGCGGTGGGCGGCAAGGGGTGACCCCTTGCAACCCAGTGTCTACGCGCAGGGAGAGGAGACAGAACCGATCACTTCTTCGGCGTTTTGCCGGTGCCCTCGAGTTTGACGCTGGTGGTGGGGTTCGACTCGAGGTTGTCTTCTATCATGAGCGTGCCCGTGTATTTGATCGCCGCGGCCGGTGTGAACGTTACCCCGACCTTGCAACTTCCGGCCGGCATGCCCTTGGATTTCGGCCCGAGGTCCTCGTTGTCGCAGGCTGTGGCGATGCTGAACGGGCTCGTCACTCCGGATTCCATCTCGATTAGAATCGGCGGCGGCGTCTTCCTCTTTTTGACTTTGCCCGCATTCGTGATCGTGACCGACAGGGTCTTGCTGTCACCTATATCGACGTCGCCGAACTTGAGCGACTTGGGCGAGACCTTGAGCTTGCCGGAGACCGGAGTCGGCGTTGCAGTCGGAGTTGACGTCGTGGTGGCCGTAGCAGTGGCGGTCACCGTGGCAGTGCGCGTCGGCGTCGCGGTCGCGGTCCGCGTGGGCGTCGCAGTTGCGGTATGCGTCGGCGTCCCCGTCGACGTGGCCGAAGGAGTCGCAGTTGCGGTGCCTGTCGCGGTCCGCGTCGGCGTGGCGGTTGCGGTCGGCGTCGAAGTTGGCGTCGCCGTCGGCGTGGGACTGACAGCCGACGCATAGACTCCCTGCATCAAGCTGCCGTCCGGCCAATTGTCGAATGACGCGCCGTCGAAGGCCAGCACCCAACTGTTGCCGCCAGAATTGAACTCCAGGATATCGGTCGGCGTGAAATCAATTCCGGCGATCGAGCCGATCACATCGAAGGTCAGCAACAGGTCGGTGTTGGGCAGCATAGTCGCGCCCTCGAGGTTCGTCCCGTCGGGGATGCCGGCGGTGGCGCTGTTGAAAACCAGCGTGTACGCCGATCCGTTGAACGAAACCAAATCCGCCGGCTTGACGGTTATGCTCCCGCCGCCGGACTTCGGGACGACTATCGTCACGTCGAATGAGAGCAGCAGGTCGCCCGAGGTGTCCATTCCGAGTGCGTCGATGCGCGTGCCGTCGGGAACGCTGTTGCTCGCGCCCGCGAAGTAGAGCGTCGATGAGAAAAAGCTGGTCGAGGGGTTGTAGGACGCGACGTCCTGCGGAGTTACGGTGACGATTCCGCCGCTGCCGTTGGTCGGCAGCGCGGCGGTCGTGTCGATGGTCAGCAGGGTCTGCGTGGCGCTCAGCGGGAAATAACCGGTCACGTTCACGCCCGCCGGAATTCCGGCGAAGGTGGCCACGAAGCGGTCGGAAGGAAAAGAATAGCATTGCACCTGCTGAGGGAAGACGGTCCCGATGCTTAGTGCGACGGTGATATCGGGCGAGACGCATAGCGTGCTCAATGGAGTCTGCGCCGCGGTGGGTTCGACGCTGGTCAGGATAGTCGCGGCGAGCATCGCGAGGACGCTTGCGGCAGTGCGTGCAAGCTTCGGCCGCCGAACTTTTGCGTCAGAGCCCATTGCACTCCGCTTAGCCATCGGCCTCAGCAAACGGTTCCGCTGCAGAGATTGTTGCCCAGCGAAGTGCCCCCGCTATGGTTCGACGTAGAGTTGTTATCCATCACATTCCCGCCATAGCCACTTGTCGCATCATCCATCCCGATGCCAACGAGGTTGTTGAACGCGGTATTGCCGGAGATCAGACATCCGCTCGAGCCGCAGGCGATGCCAACCAGACCATCGGCGATCGCAGTATTGTTGGAGATCACACACCCGTTGCCGGTGCAATTGATGCCGGCTTGTACGTTGCCGTTTGCAGTATTGCCCGAGATCGCGCACCCCCCGCCGGAACATTCAATCCCGTAACCTTCCGAGGTGTTATTTGCCGTGCAGCCCTGGACGACGGTATTGTTGGCTCCCTGGATGCCGATATTGACGTTCTTATCGGCGTGCACGTTTCTGACGATGCCGAATAATCCGACGGAAACGCCCACCTTGAATCCGATAACCAGCCCGTTTTCCACCGTAACCGCTTGAACGCTCGTTGCGTTGATTCCGTCGGCGGCCGACGACGCGCCCGGCCCGACAATCAGGAAACCGTTCAGGTCGATGGTCACGTTGCTGGTGTTCACGTCAATCGCGTCGGTTGTGGTACTCGAGACTGTGAGCTGGCCGGTGAGGCGATAACTGCCGCTGGTGGTGATTGTGTATGGAAACCCGCCGGCCGCCATCACCTTGGCCTGGTTGATCTCGATGGTACCGTCCACCGCGCCCGCCGGAGCAGCGAACGCGAATAGCGTTGCGGCGGCAACAAGTACCGCTGCCGATAGCTTCATCTTTGGCTACCTCCTTAGACGGGCGAGTCGCAGAGTAAAACCTAGCTACTGTCGCGTCAGCGCTAAGTCAAATTTCTCTTCGACGAACCTCACGCCACGGCCTCAGCACGCGCTTCCGTTGCAGAGATTTGTGTTTCCCGCGTTACCACTAGTCGAACCTCCGGGTCCGGTAATCGAAACCCTGTTCAAGTCGATGGTGATGTGGTTCACGTTCACATCGATCGCGTCGGCTGTGGTGCTCGAAACTGTAAGACTGCCGCTGAGACGATAGCTTGTATTCGTCACGCTTATGACGTGCGGAAAGCGCCCGCCGCAAGCACCTTGGCCTGGTTGATCTCTATCGTGCCGTCCACCGCGCCTGCCGATGCGGCAAATCCGAGCATCGTCACGGCGGCAAAGAACAACGTCGCCGACAGCTTTCGTTTCATCGCACGCGTCGCTCTTCGAGGGAGGCTCTCAATGCGCCATCACCTCAACATGCGGTTCCACTGCAGAGATTGGTGTTCTTTGCGCCCAGCGAAGTGCCCCCGCTGATGCCCATGGAGTTGGCGTTCAGTACATTCCCGCCGTAGCCAGTGGTTGAGTCATTGGCAAAAATGGCATTTGAGCCGTTGTTGTCAATCGTATTGCCAGTGATCAGACATCCGGACCCGGGGCAGGAGATGCCAAAGCCGTTTGAGTTCACCGTGTTGCCGGAGACCACACATCCGATGCATTGCATACCGGAGTTGCCGTTAGAATCAGTTGTATTATCGGAGATCTGACACCCGGTCCCGCTGCAATAGATGCCGCTAACGCTGTTACCGTCGGCGGTATTGCCGGAGATCACACACCCCGAGCCGTTGCAGATAATTCCTCCCCCTAGAGCGGCGTTGTTTACGGTATTGCCGGAGATCACACTCTGGTTCCCGGTCTGGATACCGTAGCCGTTTGCGTTGACCTGCATATTTCTGACGATGCTGTTGTTTCCGGTAACGACGCCGAAATTACCGGCAAATCCGGTGATCGTGCCATTCTCCACCGTAAGCGCGCCGGCGCTTGGCCCATTGATTCCGTTAGCGCTCGAACTTCCGGGTCCGCTAATCGAAAACCCATTCAAGTCGATGGTGACGTGGTTTGAGTTCACGTCAATCGCGTCGGCCGTGGTGCTCGAAACTGTGAGATTGCCGGTGAGACGATAACTTCCCATCGTGCCTATTTTGTACGGGAACCCGCCGGCCGCCATCACCTTTGCCTGGTTGATCTCGATAGTGCCGTCGACTGCGCCCGCCGATGCGGCGAATGCCAGCGTCGTCACGGCGGCAAGGAATAACGTCGCCGACAGCTTCATCTGCGGAGTTCTCCTTCGAGGGGACAGGTCGAAGACTGAGGCGTTACCTACTGTCGAACCAGCGCTAAGTCAAACTTCCTTCGAGAGCTTCAGCAGAGGGCTCCGTTGCAGACATTGTTTTTCATCGAGGTGCCCGCCGACACGTTCGTGCCGTTGTTGTTCAGTACGTTCCCGCCGTAGCCAGTGGTGGAATCGGCATTGATGCCATCCGGGTTGTTATTGTCAATCGTGTTATTGGAGATGAGGCAGCCGCCCCCGTTGCAGTAAATGCCACTCCCGCTGTTGGAATACACTGAGTTGCCGGAGATTGTACTCCCGATGCCGGCTCCGATGCCGAGCTTGCCGTTGGAGTTCACCGAATTGCCCGAGACCACCAGCCCGCTCCCGGTGCTGTAAATGCCGTTGGCCGTGTTCGAGTCCGCCGTGCAACCCTGAACCACGGAGTTAGCGCCGGTCGCGATGCCATCGCCGTTTGAATCAGCGTGCACGTTTCTGATGATGCCGTTGTTTCCCGTGACGGCGCCAAACTCGAATCCCGTAATCGTGCCGTTTTCCACCGTGACATCGGTCTCGGTTGCGTTGATTCCGTAGGTATCCGAACCGCCGGCCCCGGTAATCGAAAACCCGTTCAAGTCGATAGTGACATGGCTGACGCTCACGTTGATGGCGTTGGCGGAGGTGCTCGATACTGTGAGGCTGCCGGTGAGACGGTAGCTGGTGTTCGCGGTGCTTATGACATAGGGAAAGCCGCCGGCCGCCATCACCTTCGCCTGGTTGATCTCGATAGTGCCGTCGACCGCGCCCGCCGACCCGGCGAACGCAAGCATCGTCATCGCCGCAAAGAACAACGTCGCTAGCTTACGTTTCATTGCTCGCATCCTCCTTCGGTTAGCGCGCAGTTAGCGCCGCCGCAGACCTCAGCAAACGGATCCGCTATAGAGGTTGTTTCTCGATAGTGCCGTCAGCCGCGCCTGCCGAAGTGGCAAGCGCGAGCATCGCGGCGGCGGCAAAGAATATCGCCGCTGATAGCTTCATCTTCGCAGTCCTCCGGACGACTAGAGGATGTTTGAACGGTAGGTAACTGCCAGACCGCGACTAAGTCAAATCGGTGCGCTCAGGATTTTTTGAAGCGCCGGTTTAGCCAGTCCACTATTGTCTGGTTCACCGCGTCGGGGAATTCCTGCTGCACCCAATGGCCTGCGCGCTCGATGTTGTGCATTTCGAGATCGGAGCATAGCGCAGGCATCCCGGCCGCCATCCGCGGCGGCAGTGCGCCGTCCCATTCGGCGGTGATCATCAGGCATGGCAGCGTCAGCTTCGCGACGCCGATCTCTGGATGCTCGCGCGAGTTGCGATCGATGTTGCGATACCAGTTGATACCGCCGCGAAATCCGGTCTTCTCGTAAGCGTGCACGTAGGTGTCGAGCTCTTCAGGAGTGACTATCGGCGCTGTCTCTGCCTGGAAGTCCTCGATGTGCCGGAACGGGTTCATGTCGAGCTCGCCGCTCGCCATCATGCGCTTGGCGGCCTCGGCAGGCTCGAGCGGCGCGCGCATCAGGCGATCGAAAATCAGCCGCGCCTTGGGATCCATCACAGCTTCGGCGCGGCCCGGCTCCTGGAACCACAGGATGTACATCCGCTCGTCCTTGCCGTTGACGAGCAAGCGCATGAAGGAGGTCTGCGGCATCGCCATGTACGGCGTGCAAACTCCGATGACGCCGGCGGTGCGCTCGGGATACAGCACCGGCATCGCCCACGCGACGAAACCGCCCCAGTCATGGCCGACGAAGATGGCGCGATCGATCTTCAGCGCGTCGAGCAGCCCGGCCATGTCGCCGGCCAGCTCGGTCAGGCCGTAAGCGTTGACCGCATCGGGCGCGCTCGAG
The DNA here is from genome assembly GCA_050010075.1 of Binatus sp. (SeqCode). Lineage (GTDB taxonomy): Bacteria > Desulfobacterota > Binatia > Binatales > Binataceae > Binatus. The sequence goes on from JBEKLS010000028.1 coordinate 19,155, forward strand.
TCCGCGTATCCGCGCTGGTCGGGGGCGATCGCGTGAAAGCCCGCGGCAGCGACGGCCGGCAACTGATGACGCCACGAGTAGGCGAGCTCGGGAAATCCATGACAGAAAACGACAGCCGGGCCGTCGCCGGCCTCATGAACCGTAAGGCTGATCGCAGGCTGGTTCCCACGCAGCGCAAGCTTGACTGCACGGCCATCCGGCCAGGTCGTTGTAGGCATCGAATCTACCTCCTCGTCTTTGTGAGTCAGCCGGCGATCGCGGCGGGCGGATACGGCGGCAGCTCGTCTGAGTCGACCGGCGGCTTCGGCGGCCGCTGCAGGATTTCATTGACGGCGGCAAGAAATTCAGTGTCGGTCGTCAGCGATTCGGGCGGACGATTAAGATTGAGGACGTTGAACAGCGCCTCGGCAATGACCGGGACGGCCGCGCCCTCGCGCATCACCCGTTCCCACGCCTCGCCGCCAAACGCGCTGTCGCTGCCAGTCGATTGGCCAAGGGCAGCGCGATCGCGCGCGACCGAGAGACTCCACGGCTGCCGCACGAACTCAGCCTGCCGTTCGTAAAACGTTGCCGGGAAATTCGCGTCGCCCGGATCCATTTCGCCAACCACCTCGCCGAGAATCCGCGAGCATACCGACGCACTCGTCATCCCCTGTCCGTACACCGGGTTGAACGCGCAAACCGCGTCTGCGGTCGAGACGAATCCTGCCGGGCCGCGCGACTTCTCGAAATGCTTCCAAGTGTTCTGCATCCCCTTGCGATGGAAAATGGCGGAAATCGGCTTCGAGATCGCCAGCGCATCGGCGATTATCGGCGTGCGTAATCCGCGGCATAGTGCGGCGAAAGACTCATGGTCGGCCGGCAGAACGCGGTCGCCCCACGACGCGAGCGTCAGCAAAAAACGATCCCCTTCAATCGGCAGAATCAGCGCGAAGTAGTAATCCTCGTCGCGTTTCGGCTTCGCCGCGGGGCTGAGCGCAATCCCCTTCCACCACCAGTCGGCGGGGAGTTTGTCCGCAGGAGGCGCCTGGTACCAGCAGGTGCTGTAGCCGGCCTGCCCGTCAACGACTTCGACCTCGATTTCCGGATAGCCAAGACCCGCGAGCCATTTCGGCGCGCGCGAACTGCGTCCACTGCAATCGACGACTAGATCGGCGTCGAGTCGATCCACCTTGTCGTCGCCAGCCTTGTGCGTCTCAACCCCGGTCACCCGCGGCGTCTCGCCCGGCGTGAACAGCAGCCCGGTGACCTCGGTTCCCTCGACGAATTTGATCCGTGGATTTTGCTTGACGCGATCGCGAATCACCGACTCGATGAGTAGCCGGCTCGCGAACAACATCTGATGTCCGGTGCGGCGCCGAGTCGCCCAGCCACCGGGATTCAAGCTCGCCAACCCGAGGCCGGCATCCAGGTCGAGGCTGCCGCGGGCGCGCAGCGAATCGTCGATCCCGGGGAACAGCGCCCTCAGTTCGCGGCGGCCGCGGTCGAGCATGGCGTGGGGATGGCGGCTCTGCGGCACGCCTTTGCGATGGGTCGCGCCTTCGGGCAGTTCGTCGCGCTCGATCAAGGTGACACGCTCGAAATGATCGGACAGCACGCGCGCCGCGCACATCCCACCGATACCGCCGCCGATCACAACGACATGGTTTGCTTTCATCTGTATGGATTCACTTCCTGAAGTTCGGAACGAGTCAAGCCCGACCGCTTGGTAAATGAGCGTTTACCTGCTACAAAGATAGTAAATGACCGTTTACTTGTCAATCTCGAACCGGTCAGTATGAGTAAAATTCGGGAAACAAGTGATTCGAAAACGACAGAAACCGCGCCTGAAGAAACGGCCACGCAGCGCGGCGCGATCGCACGGTGTGAAAGCGACCGAATCGACCCGCGAACGAATCCTGGCTTCCGCCGCGAAGCTGTTCGCGGAGCATGGCTTCGAAGGCTCCTCGATGCCGGCGATCGCGAAGGCGAGCGGCATCACCGCCGGCGCAATCTACAAGCACTTCATGAGCAAGGGCGAGCTGCTGCTCGAAGTGGTGCGGCGCTCGTTCGAGTCCACACCGCTGTTCATTCAAAACGGCGCATCCGGAACGGCCGCCGCGCTGCCGCGTCTGGCGGCGGTGTACACCGAGCCCGAATTGAAGCTGGTGCGCCAGCTCTCCATCGAGGTTCATTCTGCCGCCAGCAAGGATGCTGAGATCAGAAAACTGCTGGCGCGCTCCAACGCAGTCCTGATCCAGCATGTGCGCGACACGATCGCGATGGCGCAGCGCGAGGGCCAAATCGAAACAGAACTCAATCCCGATTTCGCCGCGCGGCTGTTCTGCATATTCGTGATGGGCCTGCTGCACATGGATACGCTGCTGCCGAATCTGATCGGCGACAAGCCATGGCTCGATTTCGTACGCGAGCGGGTCGCGACGCTGATCGGACTTCGCTGAGAACCGGCCTCAGTTAATTCTGTCCGCAGTCGCCTTGATGCGATCCATCCAGAATATCAGCCGCGGCGTGTAGCCGTGCGGGACGCAGTTGCTGCAAATATCGGCGGCGAGGCGCTTCGTGTTCTCGATCGCAATCTCGAGCGGCTGCGAGCGCACGAAGGTCGGCGGCAACCGTACGAGAAGCTCCGACATTACCGTCAGCGCTGACGCCAGGTTGGCAAGAATCGAGGCCAGCACGCCTTCCTCGACTATCAGCCGCGGTTGATAGAGCAAATCATGAATCGAGCGCATCTCGCCCAGGAAAATCAGCGCCGAGCTGTCCAGCCGCGTGCCGATTCCATTGAGCGACGCGTGGTCTTCGCATAGCGCCGTGATCGCCAGCAGCTCTGAAATCACCATGTGCAGGTTGGTCTGCACGCGATCGAGCCGTTCTTCGAAGGTGACCCGGTGGATTTCGCTCATCATCTCGTCCTGCCGATGCGAGACGAACTTGGCGATCACCGCGCCGAAGAGAAGCAGAGCAGAAACTGCCTCGATGACGGCGATCACGCGCGCGAAACCGATCGGCACAATGTCGCCGTAGCCGATCGAAGTCGCGGTCACGAAGCTGAAGTAGAGCGAGCTGGCAAAGCCATTGAGATCGACACCAACTGGAGCGCCTTTCTCGATCAGCCCATGCTCGCCGGCGATCGCCAGCAGCCAGTACGCGGCACCGCAGAGAACAACCATTCCCATCCAGATGATGAATAGCTGCAAAGCGGAGCGTTGTTGAATCTGCGCCAGGATCGACCTGTCGAATTGACGCATTTGCGACAAGCGCGCGGGTGCCCGGCCCACTTGCCCGTCCAACGAGACCGTGAGCTCGGGGCCAGCCGGCATCTCCGCCGATGGGTCCGGGTCCGGCTCCGGCGCCGATTCCGCGACGCTTTCGGTTGGTTCCCCTGAGTCAACCCAGTCGGCGATGCCTGCGCGGTAATCGCGGACGTTCGTATAGCCGAGTCCCTGCAACTGATGCAGCGCCTGGACGCTGCGATCGCAGGTCAGGTTTCCGCAGTACACAACGATCTGGGCGGCGCGGTCGGGAAGCAGCTTGGGCGCGAGGCTCGCGACCAGTTCGAGCGGCATGCTGAGCGCGCCGGGAATGTGCGCGGAGGCGTAGGACTCGGGCGGCAGCACGTCGACGATGGTGAGCGAATTGTCATGCAGCCGGCGATGCACTTCCTCGCGGGAAATCTCCGGTACCTCGGGCAGGTTGGGTGCGGCTTTGAGTACTGAACTCACAATAGCGAAGAGTGTATTCTATCTGTGAAGCTGAATCACGGGCTATGCCCTGCTGCGTGACCTCCAGGACGCCATGCTTTCGAAGACGCCATCGCGGAAGATCAGCGCATGCATCATCGCGCCGCTGAAGTGGCCGATAAAAGTCGCAAACAGCATGAAGGCGAGAACCGTGTGCGTCGTGCGCAGCACGGCGTAGAGCATCGGACTTTGCGGAGCGATCGGCGGCAGACTTAAAGGTCCATAAAGCACGATGGGATAGCCCGCCGCGGAGAGCATCGCCCACCCGACCAGCGGCAGCGCGAACATCAGGACATACAGCGCGAGTATCGACGCGTTAGCGGCGAAACGATCCCAGCTCGCCATACCGGCTGGAAACGGTGGAGGAGGATTGATCAGCCAGCGGTTGATGAGGCGGATCGTGACCAGGATCAGGATCAAGATGCCCAACGGCTTATGAATCGAGACGAGCCAGTGATAGTCGGCCAGCGACGCGACCATCGCGATGCCGATGAACAACATTGCGAGCACCATAACCGCCATCGTCCAGTGGAGGACGCGTGAGATAAACGGAAATTGCTCCGCGCGCGCCATCATCATCCTCCGTCGCGGGCATCCGGCACCCTGACCGCGCTCGGAGTCTTCTTCTCGCCTTCACGCCGCCTGAACGATTGCGAATAGACGGCGGATCGCGCGCTGAGCAGCGGGTCATCGGACGGCGTGATACCAAACGGGAGCACCAGCGGGTCGAAGTTGATGTCGCGGCAGGTTCCGGGCCCCTCGCTCTCGATGCGGTCTATAGTTAGCATGCCCGCGTCGATGTGCTGGCGGTTGGCGGGCCACGGGATCGTCGCGTCATCGGTCGGATCGCCGGGCTGCCCGACAGTAAGAATCATGCGCCATTGCACGGGCCCGCTCTGAATCCGCGTTATGAAATCATCGAAGAGGTAGTTCTTATCGGGTGTCGCGGACTCGGCCGGATTTTCGGGCTGGTACTTATCGACCGGCACCATCGACCAGCGAACCGGAGTGCTGGTGCCGACGGCATTCATGAACCAGAACGCGTCGAGGCTGTTGAAGGTCGAGTTGTCGAAACCCGACGAGAACGGCTGAGACTTGATAATCGTCACGGCGCGCGCGCTCTCAGGATGGGCGGCGAAAAATGCTTTCACGTTGCCCGGGTCCGGCTTGCCGGTGGCCGGGTCCGGCTTCATCGCGAGCACCTGATCGTAAAATCCCTGCGGGCTGTTGACCACGAAGACCGGAAGATTGAGCATCGCCGTTCGCCATTCTTCTCCGCCGATCGGCCTGAACCCGAGTGCCATGCCGCGCGCGACGGCAGGGCCGTCGGCCATGAAGGGGTTGCCGCCGGGAATCGAGAAGCGGCCGATCACCGGCAGGCGACCGGGCTTGAACACTTCGGCCTTTGACCAAGGCACGCCGTTGCCGTTGCTGTCGAAGTAGCCGGTGATGCAAAGGCCTTTGGCGTGATTGCGGCGGAATCCCGGATGGACGCCATTGACCTGTTCGAGCCCGTTGACGATTTTTGTCTGCGTCAGCAGTCCCGGCGAGAGCCAGCCGGCGGCGTAACTGAAACTGCCTACGATGCATAAAATGAGGCCGCCGATCACGCCCATCCTCACGACGAAATTGATACTGGTCAGCGACGGCGAACCGTGGTCGACCGGCGGATCAAGGTGATCCCGCCATGGTGGAACCAGCTTGAGCGCTGTCGTTGGTCGAGTGCTGCTCATCGCATGTCTTCAGGCGTGAAAAATCGGCGCACAGGAGTCAGGAGAAAAGTCTCGAGAACCACCGCAGCGAAATCCTAGCATCGGCAAAATTTTTCAGCACACCCTTTTTCACGCGGTCGCTTTTCGCTAGCCGTAATCTTATAGCTGTTATATTCGGTGCTGCGCTGATAAGGCGTGGCAATGAGTCTTGGAGGCCGGCAAATGGCAGATACTCCTCGTGGCCTGGCGCTTCTGCGCGATCCGCGCCTGAATAAATCGACCGCATACACCGAGTCCGAGCGCGAGGCGCTTGGCCTGCTGGGTCTCCTGCCTGAAGGAATCGACACTGAAGAGACTCAGATCGAGCGCGTGCATCTCCACTTGTCGCGAAAGCCGAACGATCTCGAGAAGTACATCTATCTGTCGCAGCTCCAGGATATGGATGAGACGCTTTTTTTCCGCGTGTTGATGTCGGACCCTGCGCAGTTCCTGCCGCTGGTCTATACGCCGACTGTCGGCGAAGCATGCCTGCAGTTCGGCCACATCATGCGCCGTCCCAAAGGTCTCTACCTGTCGATCGAGCGCAAGGGCCGCGTGCGCGAGATTCTGCGGAACTGGCCGGAACGCGACGTGCGCTTCATCGTGGTTACCAGCGGACAGCGAATCCTCGGACTTGGCGATCTCGGCGCAAACGGCATGGGCATTCCTATCGGCAAATTGGCGCTCTATACCGCATGCGCCGGCGTGCCACCGGAATTCACGCTGCCCGTTCTGATCGACTGCGGCACGAACAACGATTCTCTGCGGCAAGACCCGCTCTACCTTGGACTTCGGCGAACGCGCCCAGCCGTCGAGGAACTGGACGAATTCGTCGAGGAATTCGTCACGGCGGTCGAGGACGAGTTCCCAAACTGCTGCATCCAGTTCGAGGATTGGGCGGGCGTCGACGCGGTCCGGCTGTTGGCGCGATACCGCGAGCAGGTTTGCTGCTTCAACGACGACATCCAGGGCACTGCGGCGGTCGCGCTCGCAGGAATTCTGGGAGCACTTCGCATAACCGGCGGGAAACTCTCCGAGCAGACCTTTCTATTCCTCGGCGCAGGTTCTGCAGCTACAGGAATCGCAGACTTGTTGAAGCGAAGCATGGTGCTGGAAGGGACGCCCGACAATGACGCACGCAAACGACTGTGGTTGTTCGACGTCAACGGGCTGGTGGAATCGACCCGCAATGACCTTGCCGACTTCCAGCAGCCCTATGCGCACACTCATAGGCCTTGCAAGGACTTTGTCGAAGCGATCGAGTTGCTCAAGCCGACTGCAATCATAGGTGTCAGTACGGTAGCGAAGGCCTTCAATCAGCGTGTAATCGAGGCAATGGCGCGAATTAACCAGCGCCCTATAATATTCCCCTACTCGAATCCTACCTCGCACTCGGAGTGCACCGCCGAAGAAGCTTACAAATGGTCAGAAGGCCGCGCGATCTTTGCGAGTGGCAGTCCTTTTCCGCCGGTAGTGCTTGATGGCAAGACCTACGTGCCCGGACAAGGCAACAACGTCTATATCTTTCCCGCCATAGGTCTCGCCGTCTATGCTACTCGCGCGACGCGGGTCACCGATGAGATGTTCATAGCTGCTGCGCGGGCGGTTGCGGAGCAGGTTACTCAGACCGAACTCGACACCGGGCTCATCTATCCGCCTCAATCGGCGATACTCGCGACGGAGTTGCATGCCGCCGAGCGAGTGGCGGCGGTGATTTTCGAACGCGGTCTGGCGCGCGTGCCGCAACCGGAAAATATCGCGCAATTCGTCCGCGCGCAGACCTATAAGCCGCAATATCGTATTCTAAGATAGTAGCTATGGTGCCTCGATTGCGGCACCGTCGATTCTGCTCTGGCTCCAAACCTCAGGGACTAACTCAGCGTAGCGGCTGGTGCCGTCGCCGATCATCACCAGCACCGCCGGACCGCGTTGATCGATCTTGCGGGCGGTGGTCGCTGGCAGCACCTGATCGAGGATACCCGAATAGAGCTGATTGAAGTTATCGGCGGAGCCGGTGTCGCGGAAAGTCAGCAGCCAGAGCACCGTCAGCGATTTTCCCTTCTGTAGAGCGACGATCCGGTCACCCGCCCACTTGGTCGACGCTTCGACGTAAGGCGTGCCCTCACCCATCGTGCGCTCGATCATAATCTTGAGCATCAACTCGCCCATCGTATCCTCGTCGACCTTTTTCCAATCGTGCAGGACCTTTTCGTAGCCCGTAAGTGCAACGGTTTTAGCGGGAGTAGGATGATCGAAATAAAGCTCTGGATGCATGATCTGCTGAGTCGACAACGCGGGACCGTTGAAGAGAGCATTCACGCCGTCCCATTGCTTACGATGGTAAGCCTCGGCGACGAAGCGGGCGCCTTCAGTGTATTGAAAGATGAAGGGATAGGTCATCGCGCGCGGCTTCCCTTCCGTGCGTCCCATGAAAATAGGAACGATGTCTTCCAGATGGGTCTGGAAATAGTCGATCGTCTCGTCATCGACGCGCCCCGTCACCACCGAAAATCCCGATAGGGTAGCATCGCCTTCGACCACAGACTTATACGCCAGCTCGCGATCGGAATTGCCCTTGTACTTGTCTTGCATTGCTTCGATGTTGAAATGCTGATCCTGAAGCGCATGAGTCAGCTCGTGCCCAAGGGTTCCCACGGTCTCGAGCTTCTCGACCTCTATCAAAGCGCTTTGATATTGCTCGGGCACTGAGACGGTTATAGGTCGATCGATGATGACGATATCCTTCTTATGTGGATCGTAGAAGCCGGCCAGCTCGAGAGTCAGGTCGGCCAGGTCCTTTTTGTCGATCTTCAGATCGGGCGGATAGAGACCGATCATCTTGCCTTCCTCGAGCCCATTGTCGATATCAGTCTGGCTCGTTTGGCGTAGGAACTCGGATCGGAACCGGGACTCCGTCTGCGCGACACTCAGATATGACACGGGAACGTCGGCTTTGAGCTTGAGCCCGCGTATCTTCTGAACGCGATCCTTCACCATCTCAGCTTCGCTGCCATTCAACGCGGCGTCCTGCGCAGCGACGCGATGACACAAGAATGAGGCGACAAGGCACACCGATGCGACTATCGCTACCAGCCGATTTGATCGGATTCCCCCCAAGAAATGTGCACCCACTCCCTTTCTTCGGACACTCTGCTTAGCCGGTCGCTCAGGCAATGTCGAGTGAGAACGAGGCGTTCTGGACGCCGTGTATGAAATCGCAGTAGAACGCAGCTATAGACATTGCGCTGCTGCGAGGGAGTCCACTATGGAACTGTCCGACAAAGCCAAACGGCTGGCGCCGCAACTCGCGGAGGCCGTGGCGGGCGACGACAAGCTGCGGCGGCTGAGCGACGCGACGTGGAAGATGCTGCTCGACGGCGGCTTCCTGCGATGCTTACAGCCGGCGCGATGGGGAGGCGGCGAAGTTCACCTGGTCGAATACGTCGATGCGATGATCGAAATCTCGCGCTCGTCGCCATCAGCCGGATGGGTCGCGGCCGTCATCGGCGTTCATCCGTGGCAACTGGCATTGTTCAGCGAGCGGGCGCAGCGCGAGATGTGGGCCGACGATCCCACGACGATGCATTCGTCGTCCTACAATCCCACCGGCAAGGCCGAGAAGGTTGCGGGCGGCTACAAATTGTCGGGACGCTGGTCGTTCTCGACCGGCTGCGATCATTGCAAAGCCGTGAACCTGGGCGCGGTTGCCGGCGGCCGTGATATCGGCGGTACGACGGCGCCCGACTTCCGATCCTTCCTGCTGATGCGCGAGCAGTATCGCATCGAGGACAACTGGCAGGTTGCCGGCCTCAAGGGCACTGGCAGCAAAGATATCGTCGTCGAAGATGCCTTCGTTCCCGAATATCGAACGCAGTCCCATTTCGATTATGCGATGAACCTGCCGTTGGTGGGACAGGAACTCAACGACGGTCCTTTGTACAGGTTGCCGTGGTCGGTCGTGTTTAACATGGCGCTGGCCGCGTCGGTTTTAGGATCGGCGCGCGGCTTCGTCGATACCTGGATCCATTTGAACAAGGATCGCAAGCTCGGCCGCGGCTTGATGGCTGCGGATGACTCGCTCTCGCAGCGGCGGCTGGCTGAGACGACATGGGCTATCGACGTGACGACTGCGAGAATGCGCGCCGATGCGAATGAGTTGTGGCAGATGGCCGAGGCGCGCGTGGCTGCCACGATGGATCAGCGCGCGCAAGTCCGCTGGAACATGACTCGCGGATGCGAGGTGATCGGCCAGGCGATCGGCGATCTGTTCCGCGCAGCGACCGGCCGCGCGATCTTTCTCGATCATCCGCTGCAGCGCCGCTTCCAGGATGTGCAGGGCGCGTTGGCACACGCTTACCTGGTACCGGACCCGCTGGCGCGCGCGGTTGGCGGACAGTTACTCGGCACGACGAAACCGGAGATGGTTTTATGAATCGAGGGCGAATCGACACCCATCATCATATAGTGCCGCCGGCGTATGCAGCGTGGCTAAAGCGGATTGGAGTCCGCGCGGGCGGTTTGCCAATCCCGGACTGGAACGTCGAGTCGACTGTGGCGCTGATGGACAAGTACGGAATCGAGACCGCCATCCTTTCAGTCTCGACCCCGGGCGTGCACCTGGGCGACGATGCCGAGGCGCGCGACAAAGCTCGCGAGGTCAATGAGTATGCGGCCGAGGTCGTGCGCAAGCATACCGGGCGCTTCGGCTTCTTTGCGACGCTAACCCTGCCCGACGTGAAGGGGTCGCTGGCGGAGCTCGCCTACGCGTTCGACCAGCTTCATGCTGACGGAGTCGTGCTGCTCGCGAACAGCGGCGGCATCACGTTGGGTGAGAAGGAGTTCGATCCACTGTTCGACGAGTTGAACCGCCGCAACGCCGTGGTTTTCGTGCATCCTTCACAGCTGCCGGGAATCGCGCCGGTGACGAACCTGCCGCCGTTCATCGCGGACTTTCTGCTCGACACGACGCGCGCCGCGGTTCGTCTTGCGGCGTCAGGCACGCTCGATCGATGCCCCAACCTGACGATCATCCTGTCGCACGCCGGCGGATTCGTGCCCTACGCAGCGTACCGGCTGGCAATGGCCGCGTCGCCGAGCGGAAACCCGGCCGAAGGCCTGGCGCAGCTGCAGAAGTACTACTTCGATATCGCGCTTTCGGGTAGTCCGACCGCGCTGCCAAGCCTGCTCGCATTCGCGAAGCCCGGCCACGTGACGTTCGGCAGCGATTGGCCGTACGCTCCAGAACCGGTGATCGCCGCATTCACCGGCATGTACGCCGGCCACGCGATAGACGACTCGACGCGCGCCTCGATCGATCGAGGAACCGCCGAGCAACTCTTTCCACGCCTGCGGCAAGACGGACGACGATAGTCGCGCCCAGGAGAGCAGACCATGAGCTCACTTCGATTCGGCCCCGACAATCCGGCAACCTATGTCGCTCATGCCTATCCGGAAAAAACGATCGACACCGGCGAGGTCGTTCTCAACTACGCAGTCGCAGGATCGCCGGACAAGCCCGCGTTGCTGCTGATCGGTGGACAAACGGAATCATGGTGGGGCTATGAACAGGCGATGCGTCTGCTGCAGGATCATTTCCAGGCTTTCGCAGTCGACCTGCGTGGGCAGGGAAGATCGAGCTGGACTCCCGGGCGCTATACCCTCGACAACTTCGGCAACGACATGGTGCGGTTCATCGGGCTGGCGATCGGGCGGCCGGTGATAGTCAGCGGACTCTCGTCAGGAGGCGTGATTGCGGCGTGGCTTTCGGCGTACGCGATGCCCGGCACGATTCGCGGCGCTCTCTACGAAGACCCGCCGCTGTTCTCCTCGGAGGTGAAAACTTCATGCGGGCAGCCGATGCGCCAAACCATCGGACCGATGTTTGCGCTGATGAGCAAATATCTTGGCGACCAATGGAGCGTTGGCGCCTGGGACGAGATGCGCGAAGCCATCAGGACCGAGCTGCCGGAGTGGTTGTCGCCCGTCGTCGGCATGATGTTGAATGCCGGCGGCGAAATCCCGCAGAGGCTCAAGGAATACGATCCCGAATGGGCACGCGCCTTCTGGGAGGGTGCCGTATTCGCCAGCTGCGACCACGCACGGATGCTGGCGAGCGTCAAATGCCCGGTGCTGTACACGCATCATTTTCGCTACGTCGATGAGAAAGACGGCCACTTGCTCGGTGCCGCTTCCGATGTGCAGGCCAGGCGCGTGTGCGAGCTGGTCGCGGCGGCAGGGCAGAAGATTGAGTACAGGTCGTTCCCGCAAATGCCCCACTCGATGCATGGCGAACAGCCGAAGCAATTCGCCGAGCTGCTGATCGAATTCGCCGCAAGACTGGAGCACGGGCGTTAGCTTTTATTGACACCGTGTCTATAGTGATGTTAAGCCATGCGCATGAGGTAATTACGCATGGCTGTACAGGATGACCGCGACGAGATTCTCCGTTTGCATCGCGTCTGGTGGGAATCGAACTTCGATTTCGACATTCCGAAAATGCGATCGGTTTTTGCGGGCGAGCGCTATCTTCAGTACAACCTGAACGGGCATCCGTACTACGGGCTCAGCGAGAAAACCAAACTTTGGGAAGCGCTCAAGGGGGTGCTCTCAATTCCGGAAAGCTCGGAGCCGATAGATCTTCGTCTCGAAATCTCCGGCGACATGGCGTGGCTCGCCTGCGAGAATATCGTGCGCATTGAGCCGGCCGAGGGGATCGAAGTGCCGGGAATCCCGCTGACGCCGTATCGCATTCGCTCGACCGAGGTTTATCAGCGCGACGACGGCGCCGGGAATCGCGTCTGGAAGATGTGGCATTTCCACTGCTCGCCCACCGCGTCCGAGAATGAACCGCGGATGCCGTTCGGCGACACCTTCGCGAGCCGGCAGAAAGTCAGATGACCCGGATCAAGGACTTTGGCGTCGGCTTCGAGACGATCGATTCGCTTCGGCAGATTGAGTACGTGCGGCGCGCCGAGGAAATGGGATTCGGCACGGCCTGGGTGCCGGAAGACTATTTCTACCGCGGCGCGTTTTCGCTCGCCTCGGCGATCGCGTGCTCGACGAAGAAGATGCGCGTCGGCATCGGCGTGCTGAATCCCTACACGCGGCATCCGGCGCTCACCGCGATGGAGTTCGCGGCGTTGATGGAGATCTCACGCGGCCGCGCGATCCTTGGAATCGGCGCGAGCGTTCGCCACTGGATCGAGACGCAGATGGGAATTCCATGGGACAAACCGGCGACCTCGATGCGCGAGATGGTCGAGATCGTGCGGCGGATTTTCCGCGGCGAATCGGTCACCTTCGAGGGCAAGGTTTTCCGCACTCAGGCCGCAAAGCTCTCGTTTCCGTCGCCGAACGCGGAGATTCCGATTCATCTCGGCGTCATGGGTCCGCAAAACCTCGCACTGGCAGGCGAGATTGCCGATGGCGTGCTGCTCTCGGCGCTGACCGGTCCTGCATATGCGCGGTTCGCAGCTGAAAACCTGCGTCGTGGCGCGGAGCGCGCCGGCCGTAAAACCGACGACATTGAACTCGGTGCGTTTTTGTTCATCTCGGTCTCCGAGGATGAGCGTCAGGCGCGCGATGCCGTAAAGCCTGTCCTCGCGACGCTGCTCTCGATGCTCTCTGCGACGCCCGACATTCCGATCCTGTCGCTTGCCGGTATCGAGCCGGACGAGATTCGCCGGTTCGGCGAGCTTTATGCCAAGGGCGAGCTGCCGACCCGGCTGGTGACCGAGAAGATGATCGATGCGTACGCGATCGCCGGCGGCCCCGAACATTGCCGCGCTGCGCTGGCTGAGCTGGTCGAGGCAGGCGTCCGGCATCCGGTGGCATTCGAAATTCCCGGCGTCGCGCCCGACGAAACGATCGCCGGTGTCCATCGTCATTTGATGCCGCATTTTCTTTAGTCTCCGCGAATGGAACGACCGCCTGTAGATGAAGCCGCCGAACTTTCTGTACGCTGCGCCGCGCTCACTAGACGAAGCGCTGACGCTCGCCGCGACGTATGGCGGTGACGCGATGATCCTCGCCGGCGGACAAAGCCTGGTAGCGGCGATGAATTTCCGGTTTGTCGCGCCGGCGGTGCTGATCGATCTGAACCGCGTGCCCGAGCTGTCATACATCCGGCGCGAGGGCGAACGACTGCACGTCGGGGCGATGACGCGCCACCGTGCGCTGGAGTTCTCGCAAGAAGGAATTGACGCGGAGCCGCTGCTCGCGCGGGTGTCATGCGAAATTGGTCCGCTTGCGATTCGCAATCGTGGAACAATCGGCGGCAGCATCGCGCATGCGCATCCCGCGGCGGAATGGCCGTTGATCGCGGTCGCCCTCGACGCCCAATTGACCCTGCGCTCGCTGTCGCAATCGCGATCGAT
>JBEKLS010000029.1:0-32764 GCA_050010075.1 Binatus sp. (SeqCode)
ATGCCGAGCAGCGCGACGACCATCTCGAGGCACCGCTCCATGCAAATGGCGACCGGCACTTCGGGCCCCACTCCCCGAGCCCGTAGATAATGTGCAACCTGATTCGCGCGTGCGTTGAGCTGCGCATAGCTGAGATGCTGATGCTCGAAGGTGAGCGCAATGCGGTCAGGCGTGCGTTCCACCTGTTCTTCAAACAGCCGATGGATGCAAACGTTATCAGGATAAGGAATGTCGGCCTGGTTGAAATCGACTGGCAGCCGTTCTTCAAGATCCGTAGCGGCAAGTAAATCTGCCAGGTCGCTCAACCGCGCCTCCGGCTGCATGACTACATGCTCAAGAAGAGTTTCAAAGTATTTGCCAAACCGAATGACGGTAGAGTGATTGAACAGTTCGGCGTTGTACCTTATCGAAATCGACAGCGACTGAGTTGATTCGACTACCAGCAGCACCAGGTCCAGCGATGCGGACCGATGCTCCAGCGGAAACGATTCCAATACGAGTCCGCCGGAGTTCATCGTCGGCCCAGTTTCCCCGTGCACGAATGTGGGCGCGCCCTTCTCCGCGAGGCCATGGGGCTTGTCAAGCACGAACATGGCCTGGCAAATAGGCGGGCGGCTAAGGTCGCGCGCAGGCTTTAGCTGCTCGACCAGCAGCAGCGTGGGATAGTCCTGATGCTCGAGCGCTTCGAGCACCGTCTGCCGCACGTGGCTCACGAACTCGTGAAAGGTCGGATTACCGGAGAGACTCACTCGCAAGAAAACGGGGTTGGTGAAAAGCCCGACGATCTCTTCGAAGTCGGCGCGACTCCTTCCGACTACTGGCGAGCCCACTATCAGATCGTCCTGCCCCGACAGGTAATGAAGCATCGCCTGAAATGCCGCGAGCATGACTACATACAGTGTTGCACCCTGAGCCTTCGCGAGATCCTTCAGCCGCCCGCTAAGCCTGTCGTTCAGGACAAAGTCATGCGAGCCGCCGCGATGCGTTTGTATCGGCTGCCGCGTACGATCGGTCGGCAGGTCCAATACCGGCAATTGCCCGGCTAGCTGCTTCTGCCAGTAGGCCTTTAGGCGCTCACCTTCCGCGCCCGCCAGCATTTCGGATTGCCAACGAACGTAGTCGCTGTATTGCAAGCCCAGCGGCGGCAACGTCGCCCGCATATCCGCCGCTTCCGCCGGATAGATCGCGCCGAGTTCGTTTAGAAGTATTGCGAGCGACCAGAAGTCGATCACGATGTGATGGACTACCAGTAATAGGTAGTGTTCCCGCGCAGAGCGCTTGAAGACACTAACTCGAAGCAAAGGGCCCTGCTCGAGGTCAAAAGAACGATGCGCTTCATCGGCCAGCCTGGGCTCCATCTCGTCGCGCGACCACGCCGAGGCATCCAGCTCTTCGAAATGAACCTTCGCGGCGCGATGGATCCGCTGCACCGGTTTACCGGAGCGCACAGAGAAGGTGGTTCTCAGGCAGGGATGGCGATCGACGAGGGTCTGAAACGATCGGCGCAAGGCCGGGACGTCTAGCTCGGAGGTGATTCTCGCCGCGAAGCTGACGTTGTAGACCATGCTCTCAGGCGCCAGCTGCGAGAGAAACCATATCCCCTGCTGATTGTAGGACAGCGGGCAGTACGACTCCGATGCTTGCAGCTTCTTTCGAAGAAGCTCGGCAAGGAGGGCACGCTTTTCCGCGGGCGAGAGATCGGCGAGTCGCTGAGATACATCAGGCACTAGGTAACCGCATCTTTGGTAAGCATTTCGGCCAGCATCGAATTGACTTGCTCCTCCGAAAGCTCGTCGATGTTGGCTAATAGATCTTCATTGATGGTGTCGTTGTCTCGGGTGTTCGCCACTGGCCTAACATCTGTCGGGCTATCGGCCTCGGCAGTCAGTTGATCAAGCAGCTGGGTTGCCGCTTGCGCGACACTGAAGCCTTGGAGAAATTTCACCATCGGCACGTTCACGCCCAAACCCACCGAGATGCGGTTTTTCAGCTCGACCGCCATCAGCGAGTCCAGTCCCAGGTTCGTCAGCGGTTGCTCAATATCTAGTTGCGCGGGCGAGAGCCCGAGCACGCGAGCCACTTGCTCGCTGACATAGGACTGCAGCAAGCGGGCTCGCTCCGCCGGAGCCGCGTCGAAGATCGCGCTGCGCTTTTCGCCCGAATGAATCGGCTGCGACAGGACAGAGCCTTCTTGATGGGCGAGATCGGAAAGCAACGGTGGCTCAGTTCCCGTTGCATAGAACTCGTGATACTTACTCCAGTTCACCGGAAGCGCTACGACCTGGGTCGCGTTTTCGCGCATCAGCCGATTCATTACCTCGAGCGCTTGGTCGGGCGGCATGCTTCTGATTCCCAGCAACGCCAGGCGCCGGGTTAGACTTCTGCCGCCTTCCGTCTCTGCAAATCCCAATTCGGCCCATGCGCCCCAGTTGATGCTCAAGGCTGGCAGGCCTTGCGCTCTGCGATGGTGCGCGAGAGCGTCCAGAAACGCATTCGCTGCGGCATAGTTGCCCTGGCCGGGCTGTCCAATCAGCGAACCTGCGGAAGAAAAAACCACGAAAAAATCCAGCGGGTCTTCTTGAAGGAGGCGATGAAGGAGCCAGCCGCCTGCCATCTTCGGCCGCAAGACCTTAGCCATCGCGGCGGCATCGAGTTGTTGCAGCAACCCGTCCTGCAGCACTCCCGCCGCATGCACCACTCCACGAATGGCAGGCCAACCTTCGTTGCGGAAACGCTCGATGAACGCGCGCATCTGCTTTTCGTCAGCGACGTCAGCGGACACTAGGTGGATGCTGGCGCCGGATTCTTCAAGTTCCCGAATCGTCGCAACCTGTTGCGCCAGACGACTGGCTTTTTCCAGCGAGCTCCAGCTCGAACGCGGCGGAAGCTCCGTGCGCCCCAGCAGGATCAGGCGGCGAGCGCCCTGCGCTACCATCCAGCGCGCGACTTTCAGCCCGAGGTCTCCGAGACCGCCGGTTATCAGATAGCTGGCGTCCGAGCGCCATCGCAGCGGAGTTTCGCGGGTGCCGGATGGATCCTTTCGCGCCAAACGCGCAACCAGCCTTTGTCCATTTCGGAACGCGAGCTGATTTTCACCATCGGCGTTGGAAACTTCATCCCACAACTGCTGCGCTGCGCTATCGCCGGGCGCAGAAGTGGGTTCCAGATCCACCAGCCCGCCCCAAAATGCCGGATGCTCCTGAGCGATAACTCGGCCGAGTCCCCATATCGGAGCTTGCGCCACTTCGACCGGAGTAGAGTCCTTGCTGGCTGCCTGCGCTCCTCGAGTGGACAGCCATAGACGAGGCGGCTCGCGCCATTGGGCGCGCGCCATTGCCTGTATCAGCTGCAAGGCACTCACACTGCCGAGCGCCTGCGCCGTTTCGATCGAGACTGCCGTGGCGTCTTCGCGAAGGGAGGTATCGAGACTCCACAAATGGATAATTCCACGGCATAGCGGTTGAGCGGCATCCATCGCGCTCTCGAACAGCCGGCTGAGGTCTTCGGGCTGGCCAGCTCGAATGCTGACGTGCGTGTTGTCGATGCGCGCGTACGTTTCGCCGCGCGAGACGAGAGTGCCCTTCTCTCCATGCGCTTCCAGGATTCGCAGCAATGATTCTCCGACGCCCCCGCTATCAGCGAAGATAAGCCAGCTACCAGGATTTACTGGCGGTGAGGCCGCCGCTTGATGTTCTTTAGGCTGCCATTTCAGTTCATAGAACCAGTCATCGAGATTCTCGCCGACACCTCGCCGCGAATCTTCGGCCAGCGATTCGAAATGCACTCCCTGCATCTCGACGAGCACCTGACCGGCTTCATCGAGCAGCCGCAATTCGCCGACGAAGCCGTTGGCGTCTTCTCCGAGCACGCGCGCGTGACACCATAGGTGTGCGCCGGGCCGGCCGCCCATCAAGAGCCTGGCGATACGGGTTGGAATGTGGATGCTTTGTTTGCCGCTTGTCTTTGCGTGAACCGCTATCGCGGCGCCAAGGACCTGCAAGCATCCATCGAGCACCGCCGGATGAAGCTGATAGGTACTGAAGTCATTATCAAGATCACTTGAGATGCGAAGCTCACCTAAAACGCTCTTACCGTCCTGCCACAGCCGAGTAATGCTTTGGAAAAAAGGCCCATACTCGATCGCTTTATCTCCTAGCTGCCGATAAAAGTCCTGTCCTGAGACTTCGTCGGAACCTCGATGCTGGATTTCGGCGATCGAATCTTCTTGCAGGATGGGAGGTAAGTCAGCGCCGCTCTGAACAGACACTTTCCCCGACGCATGCAGAATCCATGACTGGGTGGGTCGCCCGGTTAGCGCCGACGAACCGTAGATTTGAAATGACGCCACGTTCTCCGTGACAGGCGCAATTATCACCTGGATCGTGGCGCTCGCGCCGTCGGGAATGAAGATAGCCCGGTGAAATTCGATGTCTTCGAGTACGACAGCTCGCGAACCGAGCGCCTCCTGAGCGGCCGCCGATGCTATCTCGACGTAGACCGATCCCGGCAACACCGCGACTCCCTCGATTTTATGGTCATCGAGAAAAGGCAGCGCTCCCCTCTCCAATCGGATTTCCCAATAGTCGGCTCCGCCCGCTTGCGCCGGTTTGAAATGCCGACCCAGCAAAGAACTTCCGCGCTCTGGGCTAGTTGCCGTATGTTCGACTTGATAGGTGCCGGCGCTATCCGTACCTGCGACTAACCAGCAGCGTTGTCGTTGCCATGGGTACGCCGGCAATTGGACCAATGTTCGCCTATCCCGAAAGATCCGGCTCCACTCGACCGCATAGCCGGAACTATAAAGGACGCCTAGCGACCGCAGCATCGCGGTCCGCTCGTCTTCCTCGCGCCGAATAGAAGCGAGAGCGTCGCCTTCTTTGCCCGAGTGATGCAGCCCTTGCTGGATTCCGCTCAGCAGAACGGGATGCGCGCTGATCTCGAGGAAGGAGTCATAGCCATCTTCGATCAGCCGTTGCACTGAGCTGGAAAAAAGTACTGGCTCCCTGAGATTGCGCGCCCAGTAGGTAGCGTCGAGTTCCGGCCCGTCAGCGACGGTATCCAGCACCGTCGAATAAATAGGCACCGACGCGAGCTGCGGCTGCACTTCTTCCAGCGCATGCAACAACTCGCCGCGCAAAGGATCCATCTGCGGACTATGCGAGGCGAAATCCACCTTCACCATTTTGCAGAAGACGTCGCGGCCTTTGAGCTGCTCGAGTATCTCGGCGACTGCCTCGGGTTCGCCCGACAACACGGTGGATGCGGGACTGGTGCTGACCGCAATCGAAACGCGATCTTCATAACCGGCGATAGCGCTCCGCGCATCTTCGATTGAAAGCTCCACCGACGCCATCGCGCCTTGCCCAATCGTGCGTTTTACCAGGCTGCTGCGCTTGCAGATGATCAGCGCCGCATCTTCGAGGCTTAGCGCGCCCGCAACGCATGCCGCCGCGACTTCTCCCATGCTGTGGCCCACGACCGCATCGGGTTCGATCCCCCATGAACGCCACAGCGCCGCGAGCGCGAACTGAACTGCGAACAGTGCAGGCTGGATTACATCGACTTCATTCAACCGCGACTGAGCCGCGTCGGTGCCGGCTAGCTCCGCGATCAGCGACCAATCAGCATGCGGCCGCAGCGCCAGTTCGCATCGCTCGATAGCCTCGCGAAAAACGGCTTCATCGTGCAAAAGCGTGCGTCCCATGCCGAACCATTGGGAGCCTTGCCCAGAAAAAACAAAAGCCAGCTTGCCGCGGCCCGCAAGTGCTTTGCGGCCGCACGAAAGACCTGCACGAGTCTCTCCTTTCAGGAAAGCCTCGAGACCTTCGCTAATCTGTTGCGGCGAATCACCCGTCACAGCGAGGCGATAGTCGTGATGGCTGCGGCGCGCGCTCGCGCTATAGCAAATGTCGTGAAGCGAGAGCTCGGAGGTCGCCAAAAATTGCCGGTAGCTTCGCGCGACGGCTTGCAGAGCCTCCGGACTGCGCGCCGAAAGCGGCAGCAGGCAACACGACTTGCTGTCGGCGGCCGCGCGAATCGCGGTGCGCGACTCCGGCGCCTGCTGCAGAACTACATGAGCATTGGTGCCGCCGAAACCGAATGAACTGACTCCCGCCAGCGGCAGACCGCCGCTCTCACTTGGCCACGGACTCAACTTCGTCTGCACGCGAAGCGGAAGTTCGTCGAACGGTATATGCGGATTCGGTTCCTGGAAATGAAGGTTGCCCGGAATTTCCGCATGCTTGAGCGCGAGCGCTACCTTTATGAGACCCGCGACACCTGCGGCCGCTTCGCAGTGTCCGATATTCGTCTTGACCGAACCGATCGCGCATAGCTGCCCCGCCACGCGGCCTTCTGCCAGTACCCTGCCCAGCGCTCTCGCTTCGATTGGATCGCCCAGCAGAGTTCCGGTGCCATGCGCCTCGACGTATTGAACATCGCCGGGCGAAACGCCCGCTTTTCGATACGCCTCGCGCAAGACCGATTCCTGCGCGAGAGGATTCGGCGCCATCAGCCCGTTGCTGCGTCCGTCCTGGTTCACCGCGCTGCCGCGTATCACGGCGTAAATTGGATCGCCGTCGGCCAGCGCACGCGATAGCGGTTTCAGCACTACGAGGCCCGCCCCTTCGCTGCGCACATAGCCGTTCGCAGCCGCGTCGAAAGTCTTGCAACGCCCGTCGGGCGCCATAACCCCGGCCTTGGTGAAATTCATCGTGATGGCAGGCGACAGGATCAGGTTCACTCCCCCCGCCACCGCCAGCGTCGACTCGCCGTTGCGCAGACTGCTGCAGGCAAGGTGTACTGCTACCAGCGACGACGAACAGGCCGTGTCGATCGCAATACTCGGTCCGCGAAAATCGAACGAGTACGATATCCGGTTGGCCGCGATGCTCAACGCGTTGCCGGTTCCCGCGTAGGCGTCGATCCGGCTCAAATCGCTGAACTGGGTCCGGCCGTAATCGTTGTTCGAGATCCCGACGAACACGCCGGTCTGGCTGCCGACAAGCTTCTCGCCCACCTGGCCCGCATCTTCCAACGCTTCCCACGCAACCTCGAGCAGGAGCCGTTGCTGCGGATCCATCCGCGCAGCCTCGCGCGGCGAGATGCCGAAGAACTGCGGATCGAACTGATCCACCTGCTCGACAAAGCCGCCCCATCGAGTATTTATTTTGCCCGGCAGGATTGGATCGGAATCGAAAACCCGGTTCACCTCGAAGCGGTCCGCGGGAACTTCGGTAATAGCGTCCACCCCGTCGCGTAGAGACTGCCAGAACTCCTCGGGACCATTGCTGCCGGGAAAGCGGCAACCAATTCCGATGATCGCGATCGGCTCCCACTCCATCTCGGTTCGAGCTTCAACTCCATCGGCTGACAACGATTCATTGGCGGAGCCGCTCAAATGCCGAGCGAGGCTCTCGATAGTGGGAAACTCGTACGCCAAATCTGCGGGGACTCTCTGTCCCAGCCAATCGCCGAGTTCTCCGGAAAGGCTGACTGCCTCGGTCGAACCCATGCCGTAGCTCGCGAACGGCTCGCGGATATCTATCTCGCCAGGATCGACTCCGAGCAGCTCCGAGAGCTTTGCCAACAGCCATTTCTCGATAACGTCTGCGCTATAGGACTCGCCGCCGGAACTTCCCGGCGCTATCGACGGTTTGGTTAGATCGCTGATGATGAGATTGCCGCCCACTGGTACCTCAAAGCCTGGCGAGCGTCCCGTCCAGAAAGCCGGCCTGGCATGCACTGCGCTGAAGCTTGCCGCTCGAAGTCTTGGGAATGCTCCCCGCTCGCAGTAACAAAACCGCGTGCACTCTCACGTCATGCTCTTCAGCAACCGCGCGCCGAATAGCACGCACCATCGCATCGACGTCGAGCGGCAGATGTCCATTGTGATGCGCGTGCGAAGTTCCGTTGCCGTTGCCATTGACATTGCCATTCCCGTTCCCATTTCCATTGGACGAATGCCGATTCGACGAGTAGCGAGGTTCCACTTCAGCGGCGACGATCAGGCGTTCTTCGTCTGCGACCTCGACCGAGAACACCGCGCAACAAGCTGGCCGCACTGCGGGATGACTCTGCTGCACAGTCTGTTCAATTTCTTGCGGATACAGATTGCGGCCACCGATGATAATCAGATCCTTCAACCTGCCGGTGACATACAGTTCCCCATCGCCAAGGAATCCCAAATCTCCGGTCCGCAGAAACGGCCCTTCGCCCGTACCTGCCAGGAAGGCACCGAAGGTGATCTTCGTTTCCTCAGGCCGGTTCCAGTAGCCCTGGGCGACGCTCGGCGCAGACACCCAGATTTCTCCGACCTCGTCGGCATCGCAGGCTGTCAGCGACACTGGATTGACGATGACAATCTTCGTATCCGCCACTGCATTGCCGCATCCGACCAGCGTGCGGACGTTCGGCCGCAGACCAGAGGTGTGGACCGATCCGTTGTGATTATGTTCGAGCGCCGACACCTGGGTCGTCCGTAAAATGGGTTCATCCTTGACCAGGCCACCGGAAACAATCAGTGTCGCTTCGGCCAGGCCGTAACAGGGATAGAAGGAACTCGAGCGGAACCCACAGGATGCGAAGGCAGCGGCAAACCGCTTCAAAGTGTCTGCGCGAACAGGCTCTGCCCCGTTGTACGCGACATTCCAACTGCTGAGGTCAAGCCCACTGCACTGCTCCGGGCTAATCTTGCGCGCGCACATTTCAAAAGCGAAGTTAGGGCCTCCGCTGATAGTGGCTTTGTATCTCGAAATAGCCTGAAGCCACCGCGCCGGCCGCTGCAGAAAGGACTGCGGCGGCATGAGAACACAGCCACGTCCTCCAAACATAGGTTGGATGATTCCGTTGGTAAGTCCCATGTCATGAAAAACGGGCAGCCACGTGACCGATACATCGTCCGATCCAATCTGAAACGCCTGGCTTATGTGGGCACAGTTCTCGAGCAGGTTCTTATGGCTAACCATCACGCCCCTGGGTATGGCAGTCGAGCCCGAAGTGTACTGGATTAGAGCCAGGGTCTCGGCAGTCGCGCCAGGATCGCGCCATTGGTCCGCCACGCCGCTCGCGATCTTGTCGGTAGCCAGCCAACGCAGCGCCCGCAATCCCGGAGCTTGCGTGAACAGACCTTCAACCTTTGACAGGATCGACGAGGTGGTTAGCACAACCGTAGGTTGAGCGTCGTTGGCTATGGTGCGAAACTTCGGCAGTGTCCGCTGCGGTTGGACCATATTGGGTGGCGGCAGAGGAACTGCGACTACCTCTGCGTACAAGCAGCCGAAAAAAGCGGCGATGAACTCAAGGCCCGCCGGGTATAGCAACAATGCCCGCTGCCCATTTGCCTTGTAGCTCTGCAGCAGCGCAGCTATCGCCCGAGCTTGTAAGTCCAGCGCCTCATAGGTCAGATGCGCTCCCTCGGTTTCTCCATCCGCCAGGTAGGTATAAATTCTGTGCTCGGGTTGATCGAACACCCGCCCGCGAAGGAGTTCGACAAGGCTGTAATGTGTGGCGCGAGTTCGATTCACAGATGCTGACCCGTACCTACTCGATAAACACCACGCATGTTCGTGGAGTAATCTGATAATCGTGATCTACAGCTATCGCTATTTGCGATGACTAGGTTCCCCCTGCGGCAGTCATGAGGCAGTCTCAAGAGAGCCTCTACTGAGCCTTCGTTTCTGAGCTGTTAGTGTTGGTCTGGCGGAAAGTGGTCGAAGGCGACAGGAAGCGCCACAGCCAGCCCGGATCAAAGTCGGACCCGATTCATATGTCGGTCCTGACCACTTAAGTCTGAGCGCGCCTGTTGGAAGGGTCAAGGCAGCGGGGCAACTTGTCTAAATTATGCGTTCTCAAAAGAACGCCAATAGAGTCGGCAATAGCACATCCTGGTTTGCCGGGAAGGCGTAATCTTGCGAGTGGCGAAGTCTTTGAATTCGCACGGTCCCATTTCGCTCGAATCAACCTATATGCAGTGTAACCAAAAGAACCTTTCGCGATTCCGTTTGCCTACATTTTCGCGTCAGGCGATGTGAAACGTTCAAATTCGTTCCCTTCGCGACCAGTCGACGGTGGCTATAAACGCGCGCAGTTACTTGAATAATAACGGTTACCTCTCACCATCCAGTGGACCAAAGGCACGCCTGGCCATATGCCCTCATGGTGAAGCCAAGGCGTGCCTTCTTTTTTCAGGACTACGGGGCTGAGGTCGAGGACAAATTCGCCGAAGAGCCAGGCGAGTCGCTATCCGGCTTCGATTCGGCACGCTTGATCTTGAGTCGCGTGACGCCCTTGTTGGTCATGCCGATCTCTTCTGCCGCATGCTTTGAAAGATCCAGGTTCCGGCCGCGAACATGGGGGCCGCGGTCGTTGATACGCACCTTCACCGAACGGCCTGTCGCGGGATTGGTGACTACAACCGTAGAACCGATCGGTAAAGTTCGCGATGCAGCCGTCAAGTCTTCGGGGTCGTACGGCTCGCCACTTGCGGTCCGGTGCCCGCTCTCCGCACTTCCCTGGTAGGATGCCCTCACGGAATTCGACGGCTCTGCGCTGGTTCTCGGCGCTGCCGGCGCGGAAAAGGAAGGTGCCGCCGGCACCCAGACGGGCGCGGGCGATGATGGTTGCGGCAACTCCTGCTGGGTGGTGCATGAGACTGCCAGCGCCATGTTCATCAGCGCCATCACTCCCAACACTTCGGAACGCCAATGACTAATCCGCAATGACTATTCTCCTGAGTTACTCGCAATAGTGTTCAACACTAGGCAAGGAACCTAACTGGCTATTCAACTGAGAGAAGGTTGACGTCCCTAAAGGCCGCGAACCAACCATACGACGACTAGAATCAGAACTATAGTTCCGAGAGAGATAGGTAGATACACAACTTCCTCGGCGCGCCTTCGTTTTCAAATGTGCCAATCAGGTCCCAACGACAGGTGGCTCGAAAGCGGGCGAAAGAGCCACTGTAGGACCACCTCGGACTGCGATTCATATATCCATCCGATGCTTCGAGACTATCTCCGGTACGATCTCAAAAGCCATCGTCAGACGTTATGATTGGTTATGCCAATAACGAAGACCGACGCCTGGAAGATGTATATCCACTGGCTAACTGGTACGGTCTAGTTATCTGCAAGAATTTACTAAACAACAGACCTAGGAGTTATAGCAATGAAGATCAAATCAACTGCCGCGCTACTCGCACTGGTTAGTGCACTGACTATTCCGCAATTGGCCTCTGCCGCGCCGGGCAATGGGGCGACGCTCCTGAATGGGGCGAATCAGATGAACAACGAGCAAGAGGCCGCCGCCACCATGCTCCGCAGCAAAGCTGGAGACAATCAGGCCATGATCACGATGGCGGATACGATGACCGGCGATTTTAAAGCCAACCAGGAAGCAGTCAAGGCGCTGGCCGATTCGCGCAAGATCACCTTGAACGCGTACAAAGAGGACACCGCTGAGAACGACCGGATGTCGAAATTGAATGGGGCCGACTTCAACGCCGCTTTCTTTGCCAGGACCGTTCGCGATCAGAAGGGCGCGATCGAAACATTCAAGACCGCCAGTCGCAGCTTCAGGAACGATCGCGACATGCAGCTCTATATCGATCAGACTCTTCCTGTCCTGAAGGCGAATCTTGCGATGACTGAAAACCTTCAGCATAGCTCAGCGCGCGGCAGCTCCGAAAATCCGGCGAACAATCGCACCAGCATGAAGTAAGGCTTGTGCATTCGTTCTGCAGACAACAACGAGGCTCGTGGTTAAAGAGGGCGGGCGTGTGATCTCGGAAACCGCACAATTCGACCTCGAGGACGCGCGCAAAGAGCGGGTCGCATGCGACATAGTTGACCTACTATTCTTTTTCAAAACCGGAGTAGGTACGCCCCGCGACATCGTGACGAAAATGCGCTTTGTTATCGAAACCTACTGCACCTACACCTATCCTGGTTTCTTCGATTCAGGAGAATCGCTGTCTAGTATTGTCGAGAAAATCCGAAACATCGGCCGGCAGCATCCCGCGTGCGCTCTTCTCGATGAGCTCGATGACATCCACGACTACTCGCGAGAGTACTGCGGCGTCGATGATTCTATCGACGCCGCAACCGGCCCATTGGATATCGACGAGTTAACGGACTTCGTTCGACGCACCCTGAAGATCGTCAATGCGATACCGAACCTGCCCTGAATCGTGTTTGTGCCGGTGTGGGTTTGAGAACTCTGAGGGAAAAATTTGTAGGTGGGATCCGAGAGTTCCGATCCCACCTACTTCTCACTGATCTATGAACGGCGCCAGGCTCGCGATCTCCGACGTCAGCATCGAAGGCTTCCCGCTGGAGTGCCGCGCCTGCCCGCGCCATTTTCTGCATTCATCGCGATGTACCAGGGCGCGATAGCGCGTACCCGAACAACGCTCGCCGCCCGACTCACCGTGGTCTTGAAGTGCGCGTCGTGCGCCGCCTGGATGCCCAACGCCACACCCATGATCAATCCGGCTGCAATAGTCATACGCATGTTTTCTTCCTGGCAAGTCAGCCTATGGTTCGTCGGTTACGATCACTGGAACTGCGCAAGAGCACTTTCTTCTCTTAGTTCAAGGGAACTGAAGAGGACACGCGCAGATCGTTGGTAACACCTCGTACTCCATTCGCGTTTCTCGCGATCGCTTCGGCGCGTGCGACCACTTCCGAATTGTGCACCACGCCATCCAGTGTCACGAAGCCCGCTATCGTAGTCACATGAATCTGACCGGATCGAAGATCCTTGGCAGTAGCAAGATCTGTCTTCACCTCTGTAGTGATTCTCGTGTCATCCATCGCTGTAACCGTTCCGTGGTACGTGTTTGTCACGGCTCCTTCGCTGTCTTGACCTGCCTGATGCATCGAAGTGCTGGCCGGAACGGAAGAACTGGCAGTTTCCTGTGCTAGGGCGGGCATCGCCAGCCCCAGACCGAGAATCACCGCTGGCACAACGGCCAGC
The DNA here is from genome assembly GCA_050010075.1 of Binatus sp. (SeqCode). Taxonomy (GTDB): domain Bacteria; phylum Desulfobacterota; class Binatia; order Binatales; family Binataceae; genus Binatus. The sequence goes on from JBEKLS010000029.1 coordinate 12,976, forward strand.
ATCTTGTTTTTATAAATGTTCATAACCTTAGTCTCCTTATCGAACGCGGAATGTTAAGGATCTTTTCACTTACTTCGGCGGATCTTACTCAAACCACGCCGAGCAGCCAGAGCACGAGAACGATCACCACAATGCCTCCCAGGGAAATAGGAAGATACATATAGACTCCTCAGGCCTTGTATGTTGGACTTATGGTTGGTCTAGCAGAAGGCGGTCAAAGGCTGGTGGAAGAACCGCCGTTAGGGCTGGATCAATTCGGGTTCGATACCTATCTCGATCCCGACTAACTATAGGTTACACCGGCCGAGATGCAAAAGACATCTGTAGGCTTACCTGGTCAGTCATCTAAAGAACTCAACCTCGCGGTTTGTTGGCCTGGCGAGTGCGTGCAACCCGCTCGCGGAAATTATCCGAGGCGAGGCAGCACGTAGTCAGTGAACGAGAGAAACGTCTGATGACCGAGCGGAGCGCCGATCAGATACTCGAGGTGGATTTCTTCGCGAAGCCGAAGGATTTCGTCGACCACGCGCTGCGGACTTCCGTGAATCACCACGGCGTCGACGTACCGTCGCAAGAGATCCTCGTTGCTGGCGCCTCCCTTGGGATTGACGTAAGTCCTGAGCAGCCACTTCGCGCCCTCACGTGCGACATCAGCCGCCTCCGCATCGGTTGGAGCGATCGCGAGCAGCCGCGCCATCGGAATTTCACGACCGTCGATAGAATACCCATGCCGTTCGAGTTGCTGTCGGTATAGCTCGTACTGCTCGCCAATCTCGACGTGCGGCGGATGTGGACTCATGAGGATTGAGTGACCTGCCGCCGCTGCCCACTCGATTGCCTCGGCACTCGACGCCGCCATCCAGACCGGGGGATGCGGATGCTGGAGCGGCTTCGGCAAAACTTCGACATCGTCGAACGAGAAGTATTTTCCGCGGTAACTAAGCCGCTGGTTGCTCCATGCTGCCAGGACGATTTCAACCGCCTCGCGAAAGCGAAGCTGGCTTTCGCTCTGGGGCACGGCGAAAGTTCTGAACTCGCGCGGATCGAAGCCGCGTCCTGCACCCCAATTCACTCGACCGCCGGACAGGATATCGAGCAGTGCGATTTCCTCGGCCAGGCGGATCGGATGGTAGAGCGCGGCGAGCGTCACTCCTGCGCCGATGCGCAGTCTCTTGGTGCGCGCGGCCGCGTACGCACCCATCACCGGGATCGACGGACAGACGCTGTAGTCGTTGAAGTGGTGCTCGGTAAGCCAGACTGCGTCGTAGCCGCCGCGATCCATTATTTCGATCCGTTGCAGCGCCCGCTCGTACACGGTCGGCAATGTCACCCTTCGATCGGGCCAACTGAAAAACTGGAGGATTCCGAATTTCATAGGCTGCGAATCTCCCCAATAATCCAATTTGTGTCATTCCGCCAGAATTGCCCCGGCCATCATTCGCTGGAATATTCTGTTAGGAAAAGATCGGTCGCACGGGTTCGGCGAGCAGGCCGATCAATTCTTTCACCTCGCGCATGGTTTCGAGATGGAGCACGCGATCCTCGATTTGCGCGACGCGCGCCGGGTCGACGATATCGCGCGTCAGAGTTCTGTACTTTGCGACGACTTCGTTGCCCGGAAGCGGCGTCATAATCCCGCGCGAGACCGGCTTGAAGCATTCCTCGACCGTGCCGTCGGTAAATCGAATCCGCACGCGCGAGGCACCAAGGCTGTTCGCGCCCGTTTTGTCAAATTCCGCATCATGATGCGCCTCGATCTTCGGGATCAGCATCCAGACGTCGTCCTGCGCAATCCGTTGCGGCGTGAACTGTGCCACCATCGCCGCGCCGTCAAGGATTGCAACCGCGATTGCGTAAGCGACGTTCATCTGTGCGCCGATGGGTTCCAGCGGCCGTTCGACCTTCCACCAGCCGTGGTGATAGCCGGCGTGCGACATATCGATATCGATATGATCGATGTCCGCGGCGCGCAGCGGACGCCTTGCAGCGATCTCGAACAGCGCATCCAGCGGTGCGTGCAGCGCGCCCATCGCGGCGTACGGCTTGACGACAATCCGCTGCGTCTCCCAGGTATCGCCGAGGCCGTTCGTGATCCGGCTCGCATCCGGCTCGTGCCCTTCGCCGAATACCGAAAGATAGCCGCCGTAGTCGCGCTCGAACACACGTTTGATGCCGGTGTAGCCGGCGGCAGCAAGATGTGCAGCGTAGAGTCCGTTGCGCGAAGCAAAGCCGTGGTGCATGCGCTTGCACATGGCTTCATACTGCGCCGCCATGAGTCCGGCCGACTGCGTGCCCGCAAGGCCCAGCGCGTCTTCGTATGCCGCGGCGTCGAGATTCAGTATCGAGCCGGCTGCGACCGCACTGGCATGGGTGCCGAAGACCGAACCCGAATGCCAGCCGCGCGACAGCATCTCCGCGCCGTGCAGCGCCATACCCACGCGCGGGCCAACCTCGAAGCCTTTGATCGCACCCAGCAGGAACGCTCGACCGTTCACATCGTCCAGCTCCTCGGCACACGCGATAAGCGACGGCAAAATCAGCGACGCGCTATGCAGCGGCCCGAGTGGATGGAAATCGTCTAGCTCGAAACCTTGAATGAATGTTCCGTTGAGCAACGCCGCGGCCGGGCCTGCCGTCGTGCGGCCCCAGCCGATGATCGTTTTGTTGCCCGCACCCTCGAAGCGCGTGATGGTTTCGACCGCGAGCGCCGACCACGGTAGCTTTGCGCCAACCATCGCGCAACCGATGCCATCGAGCAGCAGATATTTCGCGCGTTCGCGCACGACATCCGGCACATCATCGAGCGACAAATGCGCGAGCCAGGTACACAGTTTGCCGGTGACGCCATTCGGATAGCTGGCGGGACGATCGGCGCCTGCAATCAAAGCTTCACCTTCCCGGTTTGCCAGACCCACGGACGGTTCATGCGATCGGCGTTCTGCCAGGCGTTGATCTCGTCGGCGGATTTGAGCGTGAGACCGATCTCGTCGAGGCCTTCGAGCAGGGCGTCGCGCTGAAGCGGGTCGATCGAAAACGCCGTGACTTCGCGCGACGGCGCGACTACCACCTGTCGCGTCAGATCGACCGTGAAATCACCCTCGTGCGCTTGTGCCGCCAGTTTTTCGATCGCGGCCTCCGAAAGCTCGACCGGCAAAAGCCCGTTGCGGAAACAGTTGGCGTGAAAAATATCGCCGAAGCTCGGCGCAATCACGCAGCGCACGCCCATCCCCATCAACGCTGTCACCGCGCCTTCGCGCGACGATCCGCAACCGAAGTTCCGTCCTGCGAGCAGAATGGGCGCGCCCCTGAAGCGCGGCTGGTTAAGTACACAGTTCGGATTCGGCGCGCCGTCCGGCAGGTAGCGCAGCGCCTCGAGCGCATAGTGCCCGAGATCGGCGCCCTCAGTCAGCCGCTCGATTCGGATGATGACGTCGGTGTCGACATTGGCCTGCATCAGCGGCGCGGCAACGCCGGTGACTTTCACAAAGGGCTGCATGATTAGAGTTTCCTCACGTCGAACAATTTGCCGGTCACCGCGGCTGCAACCGCCATGGCTGGGCTGGCGAGATGGGTGCGCGCGCCGGGTCCCTGGCGGCCGACGAAATTCCGGTTGGATGTGGAGACAGCGCGCGCACCGGGCGGGATGCGCTCGCCATTCGCGGCGACGCACAGGCTGCATCCCGGCTCGCGCCATTCGAATCCGGCCTCGCGAAAAACCCGATCCAGGCCTTCCGCTTCGCAATCGCGCTTCACCTGTTCCGATCCGGGCACGACCCAGGCAGTTACGCCGTCCGCAACATGACGACCGCGCGCGAGCGCCGCGGCTTCGCGCAGATCGGAGGCGCGCGAATTCGTGCAGGAGCCGATGAAGACCCAATCGATGCCGGTACCTGCTATCGGCTGGCCCGGCTGAAGACCCATATAGTCCAACGCGTCGACTACTGCCTTGCGCGCTTCGGGATTGGTCTGGTCCGCAGGTGACGGGACAACCCCGTCGATCGGAATCGCATGCTCCGGGCTCGTGCCCCACGTAATCGTCGGCGCGACGGTCGCGGCATCGACGATTACCTCGCGATCAAACCGCGCATCTTCGTCGGTGAACAGGGTGCGCCAGTGCGCGACTGCTTGATCAAAGGCCTCGCCTTGCGGCGCGAACGGACGGCCGCGAAGGTAGTCGAAGGTCTTCTCGTCCGGCGCGACCATCCCATATTTTCCACCCAGTTCCACCGACAGGTTGCAGATGGTGAGTCTGCCTTCGATCGTCATGGAGCGGATCGCGGAGCCCGCATATTCAACGGCGTGACCCGCGCCAGCGGCAGCGCCGATCTTTCCGATCAGATGCAGGATGAGGTCCTTTGGCGCCACAGCCGGACCCGGCGCGCCCTCGAATCGCACACGCATCAGCTTCGGCTTGTGATGACGCACGGTCTGGGTGGCGAGCGCGTGCGTGCCTTCGGAGTGCCCGACACCAAATGCCAGCGCACCCAGAGCGCCGTTGGTGCAAGTGTGGCTGTCGCCGCATATGAGCGTCAGGCCTGGCAGCACGAGCCCAAGCTCTGGACCCGTAACGTGCACGATGCCCTGTCCTCTCTGCCCCAGATCAAAAAATCGTATGCCGCTTTGGCCGGCGTATTTCTTCAGCGAGTCATGAAACCGCCCGCCGAGCTCAAAGGTCTGCGCGTTGCGGCCCGGCGCGCTGGAAACCGCGTGATCGGCGACGGCGAAGGTGAGCTCCGGACTGCGAACCGGCAAATTGCGTTTGGCGATCTCGGCCAGCGCCGGCGGTCCCGAAAGATCGTGCAGAAGATGGCGGTCGATATGCAGCAGGGCCCAGCCACCGCCCAGATCGCGCACAACGTGCGCGTCCCAGATTTTTTCGAACAGCGTGCGCGGCATAGTTACTCCTTCGCCGCGAAGCGCTGGCGCAGCGCGTTCCATTCATCGGCGCCGAAGCGGCGGAACGTGTCCATGACGGTCGCATCCCTGGGCACGGATGGAGCAACTCCCGATTCCTTGACGGCGCGCAACGCCTGATCGGCGGCGCGCATCACGGCGCCCAGCAGCAGACCCGGCAAGATCGCGAGGCGGTAACCGAGTGCCTGCGCTTCCTGCAGGGTCACAGGCGGAGTCTTGCCGCCCGGCACGACGTTGAGCAGGCAGGGTCCTTTCACGCGTCGAGGGACCATCGCGAGTTCTTCCGCGGTTTGCACTGCCTCCACGAACGCCAGGCCGGCGCCGGCGGCCAACGCGGCATTGGCGCGGGCGACGGCCTCGTCGAAGCCGGCTACGGCGCGCGAGTCGGTGCGCGCGATGATCAGAAAGTCCGCATCGCGGCGCGCGGCGACCGCCGCCTTGATCTTCGAGATGAACTCGGCCTGCGGGATGATTTCTTTGCCATCGAGATGACCGCAGCGCTTGGGCGACGCCTGATCTTCGATATGGATGCCGGCCACGCCGCGCGCCTCGTACTCGCGCACGGTGCGCGTGACGTTTAGCTCGTTGCCGTAGCCGGTGTCGGCATCGGCGATGACCGGAAGTTCCACCGTGCGCGCGATCACCGCCGCGTTCTCGACCATCTCGCTCATGCTGAGCAAGCCGAAGTCGGGAAACCCGCGCGCCAGCGAAGTGCCCGCACCCGTCATGTACACGGCGGAGAACCCGGCCTGCTCGATCAGCCGCGCCGTAATGCCGTCGTAGGCGCCGGGCGCGATGATCATTTCCGGCTGGCCGAGAAGCTGACGAAGCCGCTCCGTTGGTTTCATGCTCGCACTCCTGGTTTGCGTTTTGCCTGCGACTGCGACGCCATTTTCTCGAGCGCCGCGACGAAAGACTCGACCAGCCATGCAAAGCTGTCGTTGCGGTTCACCGGATGCTTGAGCGCGCCCGAGGATTCGAGCGAGACAAATCCGTGCACGAGACTGCGCAGGCCGCGAAGCGCATGAACCTTGTCGGCTCCGCGCAAGTCGTAGCACTGGATGCAGGTGAGACAGGTGTCCATGAGCCGGTCCACGGCGGCGCTCCATTCGCGGTCGGAGCGTGGCGGCGTCGGAACCGTTGCCGCATAAAGGCCGGGATTCTTTTCGACGAATTCCCGGTAAGCATTGAGCACCGCCCTGACCGCGTCGGGACCAGCTTTCCCAATCGCTGCGCGCGCGATCGCTCCGTCCAATTCCGCGAGGCCGTGCAGCGCCAGCAGGCGCTTCAAATCATCGATGCCGGCGACGTGGGAATAGAGTGTAGGCGTGCGAACGTTCAGGGCCTGCGCCAGTTCGCTCATCGAGAGCTCATCGAGCCCGCGCTGATTCACCAGAACCGTAGCTCCTTTCAAAAGTCGCGCCTGAGCAGTACCCATAGACATCTTTCCTATAACAGTTAGGAATATACCTAATCTGTTTAGGACGAGTCAATGATTCAAGCGAGGCGGCGGGCCTCCCGTGCGAGCGCTTTACAACTGGGTGACGCCGAATTGCGCGGCGGCGTTGCCGCCCAGCATCCTGGCTATGGTTGGCTCTTCGATCCGAGCTGCCGTCAGCATCGCGATCGCTTCGTGGGCGCTGGTCGTGTCGTGATGCGGATAGCGCGAGCCCCACACGACTTTCTCGGCGAAATCGTCGGGGAGTCTCTGGATCAGGCGCTCCTCGGCGTCGAAGCCGAGCATGATCTTGCCCTCTTCCCACATCTCTTCAGTATCGGTGCGCACAGGATAGTAGTGCAGCAGCGGAATCGTGCGCGTCGACGCTTCCATCTTCTCCAGCACTTCCTCCATCCACGAGGCCTTGCCGTGCGCGACCACCATTTTCATGTTTGGAAAGCGCTGCATCACGGTGAAGCCGATCAGCGTCGCCGCGACGAACATGTGATTGTCGAGCCAGGGCGCGAGGATCTGCGCGATCGGATGGCCGAGCGGCGGCGACGCGGTGAAGCCGAAGGCGATTTCCGATCCACCGCCCGCGGCAGGACCACCGCCGCCCGCCGTAGTGAATGCGCGATGGTTCAGCCGGCTGTTTATCTTCTCCATGAAGGGACCGTGCGACGTCCACTCGGGATTCCACAGTCCCACAGCGGGATGCACCGCGACAGTGGTGCCAAGGCTCTCCAGCTCGGCCCATAGCGGATCATATACAGGATGCGTGAAGTATTGGCCCTCGAGAAACATGGGCCTGATGAACGCGGCGCGAAAACACGGAATCTTCGCGGTGCGGCGCAGCTCCTCGACCGCGTAGTCCAGGTTCTGCAGCGGAACCATCGACGCCGCGAACAGCCGATCCGGCGCGGCTTTGCAGAAGTCCGCAATCCAGTCGTTGTACGCGCGCGCCAGCGCGTAGGCGACATCGGGATCCTCGACGAGATGGAAACCCTCGGCGAACCATGTCGGATAGAGCAGCGCCTGATCGACGCCCATCGCATCCATGTCGCGAAGGCGCGCCTCGGCGTTCGATGCGCCCGCGGTCGCGGCGTGTCGCGTACTCGCGTCGAGCTCGCCGACCTTGTCCCACGTCATCCCGGGGCGCCAGATTGCATGGCGCGGGATGTTGGAATTCATCGTGTCGCGAAAGACCTTGCCGTTGACCTTGAGGTACGAGCCGAGCTTGCCCTCCTCACGCCACAGCGCGGATTTCCCGATCGTGCGGAACTCCGGCTCCAGGTATTTGCTCCACAGCTCCGGCGTCTCGACGACGTGCGAGTCGCTGTCGAAAACTGCGAACCGCTTGCTTGCCATGTTAACGCCGCACCGACGCTTGAGGATCGAGCGACCGCTTGACCTCTTCCTCGGTCGGCCACCATTCCGGCCGCTCGATCTCGGTGACGCGATCGGCGATGAATCGTTTCGGTGCGTCTATCCGGTACATCTTGCGCGCATTGCCGCCGAGGAACTTCGCTTGATACGGCTCCGGCAGTTCGCATTTGCGCATCGTGTCGATCGCGCGCCACGCGTCGTCGCCGTCGTGATGATAGACGTCGGACGACCACGCCAGGATGTTCTCGTAAAAATCCGGCAGGCGCGACGGCGGCGCCTCGTCGCCTTCAAAGCCGGTGACGCAGCGCTCGAAGAACGTCTCGCTCGGCAGTTTCTTCAGCGGTCGCAGGCGCCGCTCGTTACGATAGAGCTTGTAGTTCTTGTCGCATTCGTCGAGCACGAAGCTGAGCCACGTCGACGACGCTTCGAACACCGCGGCCTTCAGTTTCGGAAAGCGATCGAAGAAGCCCGACATCAGCACCATCACGACCCATAGCGATGCTTCCGCCTGGAAATCCTGCACGTTGATCAGAAACGAATGCGGCAGGCCCGACGTGGTCGCCGTCAGCGAGATCAACTCGGCGCCCGAGTGCTGCTCCGTGTAGCCCGGCGGCTTGAGCGATCCGAACGCCGGGAACGGATGCATTCCGTAGACGACGCCGGTCTCTTCCATCGCGTGCCACACCCGCTCGTACTTCGGCTGAATTGGATAATTACCCATCGCATCGATCGGCCGCACCAGCCCGACCCGGCAACCCTTCGCCGCGACCCGATACACTTCCTGCTCGGCGAATTTCGGATCCTGCATCGGCAGCATCGCGGCGAAATACAGCCGCTCCGGATTCTCCTGGCAGTATTCGTGCGCCCAATCGTTGTACGCCTTGCACATCGCCTTGGCGCCGACCGCATTGAGCAGCCACGGATAGGTATCGATGTCAGTGGGAATGATCATCACCTGATCGATTCCCTGCACATCCATATCGCGAAGCCGCGGCTTGGGCTCGTACGAACCCTTGTGATCGATGTATTCAGCCTGTTCCTTCGTGAGTGCCGTCTTGGGATTGAGGTTGCGAACGTTGAGCGCGCGCTGGATGTCATGCTTGAGGCCGGGACCCGCGAGCGATAGCACGTTCACCATCCCGGCCGCTCCGCCGATTCGCTGCGATCCGATTCCAGCGCCGGCCTTGCCGTTGACGATAAGCTGATCCGACTCAGGATCGTACCAGATGGTATTTTTCAGCGCCTCGTATTCGTCTTTGGTCAGCCAGTCTTTCGCGCGCTCCCAGAGCCATGGCGGCTCCGTCACGTGAGCGTCGCAATCGAACGTCGGGAAATTCTTGGTCATCGGCGCAAATTTCTGAATCGGCATCGCGCACCTCGTCCGCCGCATTTCGCGGCGACTCAGTTCATTAGCTAGTGACTATTCTGTCTCGAGCCACGTCTCGGGCATCGTGATCACGCCGTGACGTACGAAGATCGCGTCGATCTCCTTCATATCGGCGTCGGAGATGGACCATCCCAGTGCGCCCGCATTGTCGTCGACCTCGCGCGGATTGCGGCATCCCACCAGCGCCGTGCTGATAACGGGATTCGACAGCGTCCAGCGCAGCGCAAGCTGCGGCAGCGACTTGCCGTAGCGCTTCGCAAGCGGCTTCAACTCCTCGACCGCGCGCAGGTTATTGAGAAAGTGATTGGGGCCGAACAGATGCTGAAACAGGTTGATGTTGCCGAGCCGCCCGCCCCGCGATCGCCAGTCGCCCTTCTCGAACGCCGACTCTTCGCTGAGCGTGCCAGTCAGCATCCCGTACGCGAGCGATCCGTACGCCATCACGCCGATGCCATTCTCACGGCAATACGGAAAAATTTCCTTCTGCATGCGCCGATCGAGCATGTTCCAGCAGTACTGCACGACGTCGACGCGCCGCGTCCGTGCGCATCGCTCGATCTCGCTCAGCTTGAAGTTCGACAGGCCGACCGCCCTGACCTTGCCCGCCTTGACCAGCTCGTCGAGCGCCTGCATCGGCTCTTCGAACGGCGTGACGCGGTCCGGCCAGTGAATCAGGTAGACATCGACGTAGTCGGTGTTGAGCGCCTTGAGGCTCTTGTCGATCGACTCGACCACACGCTGGCGAGTGCTGTCGCGAAAGTTGGGCTTGTCGGGATAGCCGACGCCGAACTTGGTCGTGATGACCGCTTCCTTGCGGCGCGATCCGAGCGCCTTCGCCAGTGATTTTTCCGAGGCGCCGAAGCCATACGCCTCGGCCGTATCGAAGCAGTTGATCCCGAGATCGAGCGCGCGATTAACCGCCCTGATGAACTCGGACTCCTCGATGCTGCCGTAGCCGCCGCCAATCTCCCAGCATCCGAAGCCGACGGCGGAAATTTGAATACCGGTCTGGCCAAATGGTCGGAGTTCCATGTGCTGCCTCCGCAGAGCATCGTCGGTCGTCCCAAGTCACGCTAGTTCCGATTGAAATTTTTTTCAATCAAGAAGACGCGCGAAGGTTCGACGCAACAGCTCTACTTCAGCGCTGAAAACCTGGTTGGCGTCAGAATCGTATTGCTGAACGAGGAGAGTATCGGCCCGCCTTCCTCGCTCTTGTTGCGCACCGCAATCCATTCCGGGTCCGCCTGAAATGCCGCGAATTTCTTTTCGCGCTCATCGAGCGAGTCCCACTTCAGGATGTAGTAAAGGTCTGCGTTCGATTCGCCGATCACGACCGTCCAGAAGCCGACCTGGTGGATGCCATGCTTCTCGAAGAGCGCAACGGTTGAGTTCTCGAAACGCGCCACCACGGCGGGCAGCTTGCCCGGCATGCAATGATAGATTCGCAGTTCGTATAACATTGGAACCTCTTAACACATTAGGTCGGTGGTTTGAGAGCCTCAGTGGCCAGTCACCAGCGCCGTGAGTGCGGCGGCATCTTCCGGCGGTCCCTGTCCGCGCCAGGCTATATGCAGGTCCGGGCGCAGAAGCAGCACCGAACAGTTATAGACTTCGCGCGCGCGCGGCTCGTCGAGTCGCAGCACGTCGAGCGGCGCGTCAAGCGCGCGGAACGCCTTTTCCAAAGTCCCGGTTTCGCAATGTCCCTCGAGATCGAGGAGCGTATACCACTCGCCGAGCACGTCCTGCATCGCACGTCCGTCCGCGAGCCACATATGCGGGATGCGGACACCCGGTCGGGTGTGCGGCGTGTAGTGGCAGGTATCCCATTCGGGAACATTGCCAGGCTCATCGGCGATGAGCGGCGAGCCTGCATAGGAATAGCCAAATTCGACACCTCGCATGTCGTGCATGCGGCGATGATTGATGCTTGAGCTAGCCCCGATTTCCGCGCGCAACGCTGCCCCTTCCGGCGTATCGTCGCGAACATGGCTGGTGACGAGCCGTCGCCAGATGGGCACTCCCGCCGCGGCCCATCCGGCGGCATCGCGGTTGCGCAGACCAACCGTGCGCCGCTCTTGCTCGTAGCTGTCGAGGAGTCCCGGTCCGCCCCAGCCCTTGATCACGCCCGCCAGCTTCCACGACAGGTCGAAGGCGTCACCGACGCCCGTGTTCATGCCGAGACCGCCGGTTGGAATGACGAGATGTACGGCGTCACCTGCGAGGAAGACGCGACGCTCGCGATAGTGCTTCGCGACAAGGAGATGCTGACGCCACTGTACCATTTGCCGAATCTCGATCTCGCAAGGAAATCCGATGAGGTCGCGGATGAGCGGCTCGAAATCCGTGTCAGGCGGCAGAGTGGTGTTCAGTGTGAATTCCGTGCGGCAGCCTTGAGCAATCAGGACCGAGCCGCTTCGATCGGCGAAGTTGTAGTGCCTGCCTTTGCCGATCGGAATCCGCTCATAGAGATCCTTCGATCCGAAAACGACCTGGCAGACGTCCTGGATGCCACCTAGCCCTTCGAGCTTGATGCCCAGCTTCTTGCGCACCGTGCTCGCTCCGCCGTCGCAACCGGTCAGATAGGCTGCGCGCAGCGTTTCCTCGGAACCGTCGAGCAAGCGAGCAACCACGCTCACACCGGCTTCGTCCTGCGCGAAATCGACGAGCTCGCAGCCATAGCGCACAGTGACGTTCGGCGTCGCTTCCGCAACTTCCTTAAGTAGCGGCTCAAGCTTGTTTTGCGAGACGAGTTGATAAGGTTCAAGCGGCAAGGATCCGTCGCGACAAGCGGCGATCCGGGCGCGGCATTCGGCGACCGAGGGATAGCGCAGTACCGCCAGCGGCGGATCGCAAAGCCGCGTGACGATGAAGACGTCCATCGGATTGTCGGGCGGGTAGCCTAGCGCGCGGACGCGATCCACGATGCCGATGCGACGATAGAGCTCCATCGTGCGCGCGTTGGACCGATCCATTTTGGGCCAGGGCGCGGTGGTCGCGTTGCGCTCGATCAACAGGCATCTAACACCGCGGCGGCCGAGATCGATCGCCAATGTCAGTCCGACGGGACCGGCCCCTGCTACGATCACGTCGAATGTTCTATCGCCAGTAGCCAAGCCCATCTCAGCCTCAAAAATAAGCGAGCATCAGCATCCGGGCATTAGCCGCGCCGCCGCGACGATACTGGCGCTGTCGATGTCTTCTGTCCATCGAACACGCCTTCGTTCAGTGAATCCGATCCAGGCGCGTTCCGCGCTTGACACTTCCAGGCAGGCCCTTCAAAGTCAAATGGTTGAACCAATGGACAAGAGGCCGCCTGATGACTGAATTGAGACCGGAATTGACACGCCCAATTTCCTGCCAGGGAACACCCGCAAATGGACTTTGATTTCACCGATCAGGAAAACCACTTCCGCCACGAGCTCCGCTCCTGGATCGACGCCAATGCGCCGGCCCTGCTCGCCGACGGTCCCCAGTACACCGACCCTGCCAAGCGCTGGGACCGTGCAGCGAAATGGCATCGGGCACTGTTCGATGCCGGCTGGGTCGGCATCTACTGGCCCAGGCAATACGGCGGGCGCGGCGCCACGCTGATCGAACAGTACATTTACGATGAAGAAGTGGATCGGATCGGTGCGCCGGGTACGATCAATCCGGTCGGGTTGAATATCGCAGGTCCCACCATCATGCAGTGGGGGACCGACGAACAGAAAAATCGCTATCTGCGTCCGATCCTCGCCGGCGACGAAATATGGTGCCAGGGATATTCCGAGCCTGGCGCCGGTTCCGACGTGGCCTCGCTGACGACCCGGGCTGATGATCGCGGCGACTACTTCGTAGTCAACGGCCAGAAAGTATGGACCACGCTGGCGCATCGCTCGCACTTCTGCCTGCTGCTATGCCGCACCGATCCGGCGGCGCCCAAGCACAAGGGACTGTCCTACATGCTGGTGGATATGAAGACTCCCGGCATCACCGTGCGCCCGCTGGTGCAGATGACCGGCAATCACGATTTCAACGAGATTTTTTTCGAGGATGTCGTCGTCCCCAAGCAAAATCTTCTCGGTCCGCAGAACGACGGATGGCGAGTCGGCGTGACCACGCTGATGTTCGAGCGGGTTACCGTCGGTGCGCTGCTGCAGATCGAACGCGAAGCGGCAAAGCTCGCCGAGCTGCTCAAGACTCCTGATTCATCAGGCAAAGCTCCGGCTGACAATCCGTACGTTCGCCAACGGTTCGTGCAGCTCGAGACCGAATGCCGCGCCGCCCGCTACAGCTCGCTGCGAAGCCTGACTCGCCGCCTCAAAGGCAAGCCGCCGGGGCCCGAAGGCTCAATCGCCAAACTGTTTCGCACCGAGTTGCTGATCAGAATGATGAGTCTCGCCGAAGAAGTGCTCGGACCCTTCGCGCAAATCATGGAAGGCTCGCCGCACGCCGTCGAACACGGGCGCTGGATGCATTCCTACTTCTACGCGCGTGCCCAAACGATCGCCGGAGGCACTTCCGAAATCCAGCGCAACATTATCGGCGAACGCGTGCTGGGCCTACCCAAGGGCTAGCTCGGTCGAGGTTCTGTCTCCTCTCCCTGCAAGGGAGAGGATGAAGGTGAGGGTCCGAATACAGCGCGCGTTTTTTCGCGCGCGATTCAAGATTGCGCCTCTGCTCCGTTTGCTCCGCTTAGGTTACGTCAGAAACCTTTTCAGCTGCTCCGAAACCAGCGCACGCTGCTCGATCTGCGGCAGGTGACCGGCCTTTTGTATCAACTCAACGCGCGCATGCGGAATCAGCGCCGCAAATTCCGCCGCATACGACGGCGGTACCAGCGCATCCTGCGCGCCCCACAGCACGAGCGTTTCCGCCTTGATTCGTCTTAGCCGCCGCTTCAGCCCGCGCTCCGGTATCGGATGAATGAAATGCGATGTACTCGCCAACGCGCCGAAGCGATCCACAATCGCGGCGTTCATCGCTCTGCGCTCCGACGGCATCGCCAGCTTGGCGGCTACTTCCGGCTTCGACGGATCGTGATACAGCAACTTCACGAGATTCTGCGGCGAAACCAGCAGATGATCCGCGACCGGTGCGTCGTCACGCCAGAGTCCCATCGCGTCGATTAAAACCAGCTTGCGCACGCGGTCCCGAAACGTCGCCGCATACTCCGCCGCCACCATGGCGCCAAACGAATGCCCCACCAGATCGACGCGCTCGAGCCCGAGACGATCGAACAGGTCGTCGTAGTAGAGAACCAGGTCAGAAAGCCCGTCGAGCTGCTCGAGATCGTCGGTCTCCTGCGCGCCGGCATGCGACGGCGCATACACGCGGCGATGCGCCGCGAGGTCGTCGAGGAAGCCGTCCCACTCCTGCCCGAACGGGCCGTGAAGGTAGACCACCGGCGCGCCTTCGCCCTTGATGATGACCGGATTTGCCGCGAAGCCGCCCGGCAGCTCGATGTTCTGCGCTGTCTGCGTGTTCATGCCTGGACCTTTGCTTCCCCGTTGGTCGATTTGACCGACGGCCGCGCCACTTGCGGTTGATTGCGCGTCGCGCCCTGCGGCCACCATCGATCGACGTACCCTTCCTTGTCCCAGATGCCCCTGATTTTCGGCAGCACCTTCTCCGCAAACAGTCCGCTGCTATACGCCGTCAACTCGGGATCCATCGATTGGATCTGCAGGATCACCATCAGATGGCCGACGCGAATATTGCGTACCGCTTCTTCGATTTGCGCGGCCACGGTCGCGGGACTTCCGCCGATCACCATCCGCGAATCATGCACGAGCTGCTTCCAGGTCGCTTCATGCGGCTTGAAGTCGAAGTTGAAGGCGTTGCCTTTGCCGTGGTTCAGTTGAAACTCGAAGCTGCGCTTGGTCATGAACCCTGGCACGCCGCCAAAATGCGGCGCGACGTAGAGTGACTTCTGGTAGAAGTTGCGCAGATGCTTCAGATAGATTCGCTCCGCTTCCGCATCGGTGTCCGCCACTACGACCAACTGCGCAAATCCCGCGCGGTACGGATTGTCATCCATGCCGGCTCTCGCGACCTCGTCCCAGTAGCCGTCCATCAGCACCTTCGCGTACTTGTGGCCCATGAAGCTCAGGTAGCTGTAGGTGTAGTCGTGGTCGGTCGCAAACTTCCACGTCTCGACCGATCCGCCACCGGCGAGCCAAATCGGCGGATGCGGCTTCTGCAGCGGCTTCGGCCACGGATTGACGTAGCGCAGCTTGGTGAAGCGTCCGTTGAACGCAAACGGCCCGGGCCGCGTCCATGCCTGCTTGATCAGATCGTGCGCCTCATAATATCGCGGCCGCACCTGCGTCGGCGGAATTCCATAGCAGCCGGTCGTGTCCATCGGCGATCCCACCGGGAAGCCTGCCACCAGCCGCCCGCCACTCAGGCAATCGAGCAGCGCAAATTCCTCCGCCACCCGAATCGGCGGATTGTAGAGCGGCAGCGTGTTGCCCAGCACCACCAGCGCTGCATTCGATTTGCGCCGCGCGAGCACGGTCGCGATCATGTTCGGCGAAATCGGAAAGCCGTAGCCGTTCTGATGATGCTCGTTCAGGCCGAGGCCGTCGAAACCGAGGTCATCCGCCATCTCGAGTTCGTCGAGATTCCAATGCAGATACTTGGCGACCTCCGGCGAATGGCAAAGCTCGTCGTTGGGCGGCGTCACCCAGATGCTTTCGTAGCGATCGCGAAAATCATCGGGCAAGTCGCGATATCCCTGCATGTGAAACCAAATCGTTTTCATAGGCTGGTTCCTTTTCTCGGCATCCCGAGTACGCGTGTTTTGCGCTGAGCCGGTTTCGACTGGCGAGTCCCGGCGCGCGCTGCTGCGGCTACACCTTGCAGATATGAATCAAGCGCTCTGGCCACAAATCCTTCCGGCTCGAAGCCGATGGTATTAACCAGGTACTCGCGATCGCGCGTCACCATGAACGCGCCGTTGAGGATCGACCAGATCGCGATAGTCACTCCGGTCGCTCCCATCGAATCTGCGATCAGGCCTCTTTCGAAAGCGCGCTTCACGCTGCTTTCGAACAGGCGAAACACTTCGTGCCGGATTTTCAAACCACGATCGAATGCCCGGATTTCGGACGACCGCCGCAAACGCTTTCTGATCTCGTAGTAAGGAGTGGGCTCGCTGATCGGGATCGGATCGGACGATTCGTTTAGATACCTGATATAGACCTGCGCCAGCGTGCGAATCTCGTCGAGCGGTTCCAGGCCGCGCGCAATCACCTCGCGATAACCGGCCCCCAGTCGCTTGCCGCGCTCAGCGCCAAGGTTCAGATAGACCTCGTCGCGCGACGCGAAATGCAGGTAGATGGTCCCGACCGCCACTTGCGCCTCGCGCGCTATCATTTCCATGGTGGCGTTTTCGACGCCGCGGCGCGCAAAGACCCGCGCCGCCGCAGTCATGATTCGCGTCGCCCGCGCATCATTCTCCGCCCGCCGCCGCTCACGCACTTCAAGCGCCGCCTTCACCCGCGCACTATTTCGTGAATTCAGATTCATGAATACAGATTCACGATATAGGCCAAGTGCGCCGAATTGTCAAATCCGCCGGTGGTGACTAGAAATTCGACGCCGAGGGGCGCCCTATCTCTATGTGGTTCCCCTCCCGTCGAAGGCAGGCCTTCTCTTTATCCGGTCCCGCTTCCACCAGGGCGATTTAGCTGCAATCGACACTCAGGACCGATATGCTCAGATCGCGAGCAGAATTCGGACAAGCGAGGTTCGCTATGAGCCTCGCGTACGACGCTACAGAACACGTGTTCGCGGCGCTGAGTATCGACGCAGATAGTCCAATGGCGTTGTTAACTGCGTACTTCGATGAGGCTGGAACTGACCCGGCCAAACCTGCGGTTGCGGTCGGTTGCTACATCGCGACTTGCGATCAGTGGAAACGCTTCAATCAAGACTGGCAATGGCTCAAAGAGTGGTCTGGCGTGAAGGACTTTTTCATCGCACTGACCAAGAGTCTTTTTGGTTGCATGAGCAAACGAAACACTGGGATAGACAGACTCAAATTACAGTTTATCAAGCTCAGCACGCATTCATTCATGCCTATACCTTATGTGGCTGGGCAGGGACTGTGATCAAAACTGACTATGACGAAGTGATCCAAGGCGAAGACCGCAAAGCGCTCGGAACGCCATACGAATTCTGTTTGCGTCACTGCATGACCGCCGTAACTCTTTTCCTTCAAGAACGTGCGACTGAAGATGAAATCTTGTACGTCATTGAGTCCGGCGCTGAAGGCGAAGGACATCTAAAGCATGCGTTCGAAATCTTTTTAGATGATCCTGAAATCAAGGCGTCCCATCGATTCAAGAGCAAGGACAGTTGGGCGTTTGTCTCAAAGGAAAAGGCAATGCCTCTGCAAGCGGCGGATGCGCTCGCCTACGAATCAGCCAAAGAAATGGAAAACCGCTTCGGGGTAAAAAAACGAAAGGTGCGCAAATCTATCACCGATTTGGTGCGCCTTGAAATTGACAAACTGGGTTGGTACCCGAAAAAACAGCTGCTCGAGATGACCGAACGAGTTCATGCCGA
Source organism: Binatus sp. (SeqCode) (assembly GCA_050010075.1). Taxonomy (GTDB): domain Bacteria; phylum Desulfobacterota; class Binatia; order Binatales; family Binataceae; genus Binatus. The sequence continues at coordinate 30,654 of JBEKLS010000029.1, forward strand.
TGTGAAGTGGCCGGAGTATTTGAAGTGAGCAGTTGGTCTTTCTATTTCACCGCGGTGCCAGTGGGAATCGCGTGATTGTTATTGCGTTCGCGTCAACGCGCGCATTGACGCACGATGGCGCTGCTATCTTCGCGGTAACAGTGGGAAACCAGGCTTTTCTGTCGAACCTCGGCGGCGCTATTCGAAGTTGAGACCCAGCGCCGGGTTCTGCACCTGGCCGCCGCATGCGCGGGCCAGTAGTGGCTTTACCTCCTCGGCAAAGTACTGCATCTGATCTTCGATTTCCTTGCCCTGGAAGCCGCCTTTTTCGAACCATGCGTTGAACGCGAAATCTTCGTAGCCGCAGCTTTCCTTGATTCGCATGATCTGCGCGGTCACTTCCGCCGGCGTCCCGAACAGCGCGACTTCCTTTTTCAAAAGCAGCGCGGGATCGACTTTCTTCGCCGGATCGAGCTTCTCCTCGTCCGCATCCGCGAGCACCGACGCGAAGCCGAACGGCCCGTAGTAGTCCCACTGCACTTCGAGCGCTTCCTTGTAGCGTCTGAGTTCGCTTTCGCGATCCTGTCCCGGCAGAACGAGGTGAATGTAGCGGCCGGTCAGAACACCGCGGCGCTTTTCCGCGTCCCATCCGTACTTGGGCCGTCCGCGCCCGAGCCGATCGGGCCAGCCGGCCTTCTCTGCTTCGCGATAAAAAATCTCGACGTTCTTCTTGAGCCGCGAGTTGGGCTCAACGATGAAGTATCCGTTGAGTCCGCGCTCTGCAGCCCACTTGATCGATCGCTCGGTCGTGAGCGGCTCCCACATTTGCGGATGCGGCCGCTGAATCGGCTGCGGGAAAACCTGCAGCTCCTTGAGCACGGTCGAACTTTGCATCACGGGATTGGCGCCGCCGTAAGGATCGGGTGAGCCGATGCTCAGCACTTCTTCGAGCTTGCGCCCCGCCTTGCCGGATTCGAAGTACGCGATGGTCTGCTGATGGTTCCAGCGCGTGAACACCGGCGGAATCGTGAAGAACTGTCCATGATGCGAGAACGACGGCTGGGTCCACGCCTTGATGATGATCTCGTAGGCTTCCTGGTAGTACGCGCGGTTGCGCTCCTGGTCCTGGATCGTCGCAAACGGCCAGCCGAAAACTTCCGCCTCGCGCGGCTGGTAACCGCGGCCGATCCCGAATTCGAGACGGCCACCGCTGATGACGTCGAGCATCGCGGCCTGCTCCGCGATTCGAATCGGATGCCACCACGTGACAATATTGGCGGCCTGCCCAAGCCGAATCTGCCGCGTGCGCGCGGCTATCGCCGTCTCGGCCAGCAGAGGATTTGGGCTGAACTCGGCGCCCTCGGGCTGGAAATGATGCTCGGTCATGAAGAAGTAGTTGAAGCCGAGCTTGTCGGCGAGGATTCCCTGGCGAACCTGCGCGACCAATCCGCGCTGGCTGGCTTCGTGAACCTCGGCGAGGTTGCCGTCGTTGATCGCCACGCCCGACGACGTCCGCATCACCGGCAGATCCGACGCACCGTTGTGGAAAACGCCTATTTCGATCATATGCCCTCCGACGAACCGATCATTCAGTGTTGAGCGGATGCCAATGCGCTGCGGCGCCGCTGTTGCAGCAATTCGACATCGAACTTGAACATCTTGGCCGCGTTGAGCCCGAGGATTTTCGCGCGCGCGCCGTCGCTGAGATGACCCATCTCGCGCTCGATCGCCTCGGCCGAATGCGGCCAGGTGCCCTCGGCGTGCGGATAGTCATTGGCCCACATGAAATTGTCGACCAGCTTCCATTTCTCCGCCAGCTCGAGCCCGGCGTGATCTTCCTGGAACGTCGCCGCGCCGTTACTGCGGAAATATTCGCTGGGTAGCTGCTTCAGCTTCGGGTACGCCCACAAATGATGCTTACGATACGCCTCGTCCATCGCGTCGAGCGCCCACGGCACCCATCCGATACCGCTCTCGACCGCGGCAAACCTGATCTTCGGGAATCGCTCGAGCACGCCCGATCCGCACAGGCTCGCGACCGGCTCGATCGTCGGCGACAGCGAATGCGAGACGTAGTTGATGACGGCGCCGCCTTCCTTGCGCGCCACGCGTGGATCGCGTCCGGTCGAGAC
>JBEKLS010000030.1:0-32582 GCA_050010075.1 Binatus sp. (SeqCode)
TGGCGGAAGCGCACGACGAAGTTTTCGCGCTGGTCAGCGAATGGCTGATGCAAAAGGTCTGAAATTCGCACCGGCTATTCACTTGAATAGCCGCATCACGATAGAATCGCACGATGGCTAGCGGACAGAGAATTGCGGTGATTGGCGCGACGGGCGCCGTCGGCCAGACCACGCTGAAAATCCTCGAGCAGCGAAATTTTCCTGTGCGCGAGCTGCGCGCCTACGCGTCCGAGCGATCGGCGGGCAAGACCGTGACCTTCAAGGGCGAGTCGATTCCGGTGCATCGGCTCGACGCTAACTCGTTCAAGGGCATCGACATCGTGCTGTTCTCGGCCGGATCCGAGCAGTCGCGCGAGTTCGCGCCAATCGCAGTCAAAGCCGGCGCAGTGGTCATCGACAAGTCGAACGCGTTTCGCATGGACCCCGACGTGCCGCTGGTAGTGCCCGAGATAAACGCCGCCGCCGCGCGCCATCACAAGGGCATCCTCGCATGCCCCAACTGCACCACCATTGTCACCGTGATGCCGCTGAAGCCGTTGCATGACCTTGGCCGTCTGCGCCGCGTCGTCGCCACCAGCTTCCAGGCGGTGTCTGGCGCGGGCGTCAACGGGGTTGCAGAGCTGCGCGAGCAGACGGTGGCGTGGGCGCGGGGCGAGGAAATCAAGTCGAAGTTTTTTCAGCATCAGATTGCGTTCAACCTGATTCCGCATATCGACAAATTCGTCGAAGGCGGATACACCGGCGAGGAAATCAAGCTGGTCAACGAGATCAGGAAGATTCTCGAGCAGCCCGAGCTGCTGATTTCGCCGACCACCGTGCGCGTGCCGGTCTTCACGACGCATTCGATTTCCGTCAACGCCGAGACCGAGACGAAGATTGCGGCGGCTGATGCGCGCGAGGCTTTCGCGCGGTTTCCCGGAATTCGTCTGTTCGACGATCCCGCGCAGAATCGCTACCCGATGCCGATCCTGGTCGAAGGCGAGGACGATTGCTTCGTCGGCCGCATTCGCGAGGACCTGAGCTGCGCCAACGCGCTGAATTTCTGGGTCGTCGGCGACCAGTTGCGCAAGGGCGCCGCGCTCAACGGCGTTCAGATAGCGGAACTGCTCATCGGCGCGCGCTAGCTACTCCGATCATTCAGAGGAAACTTCGGCCTGCTGCCTGCCAGCGGCGGCCGCGCCAGTCTCTCTACGGCAGACAGACGGCGTGAGCCGGCGTTTTCTTGAGGCACGCGACCTGCGGCGTCAGGACCGGGCGCGCCAGGCCGATTAATTCGGCCACCGTGTTGCTCTCGACGTTGGCAACCCAGACATTTCCAGATGCGTCGGTCGCCAGGCCGTCCGGCACGTCGTAGTCGGCGCCGGGAGGAGTGAAGTTTCCGACCAGGGCACCGCTGGAATTCAACTCGGTCACGCTGTCGCCGTCTTCGTTCGCCACCCAGGCATTACCGGCGGCATCCATTGCCACAAACGCCGGAGTATCGAAGTTGGCGCCATCGGGATCGAAGTTGAGACCCGTGCATGACTCGGTCGTACATCCCGCCAGCAACTCGCTCACCGTGTCACCCTCGATGTTCGTCACCCAGGCGTTGCCGCTTGCATCGAATGCGACGTGCGCCGGCTCGTCAAACTCGGCGCCGGCGGGACTGAAAGCGCCTACCAGGCCGCCGCTGGAATTCAGCTCGACCACGGTGCCTTCACCCGTATTCCCTATCCAGACGTTGCCGGTGGCGTCGATTGCCACTCCCTGCAGGAAGTCGAAGTCGGCAGCGTCGGGCGCAAAATTGCCGGCCAGCGCACCGCTGGAGGTCAACTCGGTTACGCTGTTGCCATCACGGTTCGTTATCCAGGCGTTCCCGCCGGCATCGATCGCGATGTTGAATGGTGCGTCGAAGTTGGCGCCGGAGGGATTGAAGTTGTGGCCCGTGCAGCTTGAAGTCGAACATCCCGCCACCAACTCGCTTACGGTGTCGCCCGTGAAGTTGGTGACCCAGACGTTGCCAGAGGCGTCGATCGCCACGCCGTCCGAGCCGTCGAAGTCCGCGGCGGCAGGAGCGAAGTTGCCGATCAGCGAGCCGGCGAAACTCAACTCGGTCACGTTGTCGCCGGCGCCATTCGGCACCCATACGTTGCCGGCGGCGTCGAGCGCCAGGAAGACCGGTTCGTCAAAGCTGCTGCTCGGATCGAAACTAAGTGCGATCTCGAAGCCGTCGGGAGCGGCGCTCAGTTCGGGCGTGAAGGGCGACGAATCGGTCTGCAGCGCATACAACATCGTCACATTCGCGACCGGATTGGTCGCAATCACGCGCGCCGCCTGCAGCGTGTTGGTGCTGCTGCTGGTCTCGCTGAGCAGCGTGGTGCACGCGGCCGACAACGGTCCCGAGCTCTGCACGCATGCGCCCAGGACGTTGCCGATCGTGTTGAGTCGTTCCAGCCCGTCGCAGTTGACGGGCGGTGAGCCGCCGGTGCAGCTCGCTTCGGTCACGCCCTGGCTGGCCCAGAAACTCGATGGCGCACCGGTTGAGTTATCAACGAGATTTGCAATCGCCTGCGCGACCGCGTTGCCAAAGCCGACCGCGTTACTCGACGGCGAACCGATGATCTGTCCAGTCGAGTCGATGAACTGGGCCAGCGACCACTGGGCCGCCACTGTCGTCAGTTCGTTGATTGTGACCGACTCCGGCAATGCGTTGGACAGCCCGGCGATTCCCATCAACCCGATCGCCGAGTTGGTGCCGTCGCCGGCATTCCCTCCGAGCGCCACAAAGTAGAGCACCGTGGGCGTGCCAGGAGGCGTGTACTGCACAGTGAAATTGCCCTCGCCGTTAGTGGTCGCGGTGCCAAGGCTGGTAGCACCCGAGCCGTACGCTGTTCCCGCGGCATAGAGAGTCACCGACGCACCCGAGACTGGGCTCAGTCCGCCTTGTACGGTCCCGGAAAGCGACGGCGTACCGGTGGGTGTGGGAGTTGCTGTTGCTGTTCTCGTCGCCGTTTGGGTTGAAGTACGAGTCGGCGTTGGCGTTCTGCCAGGCGTTGGGGTTCGCGTTGGTTTCGGAGTTCGGCTCGCCGTTGCCGTTCGGCTGGGGGTCGGGGTCGGTATCCCGGTGGAGGTTGAAGTCGAGGACGGGGTCGGAGTCGGCTTGACGTGCGTCTTCGAAGAGCAACTAGAGCACGGATCGCATCCGGCGCTGGTAAGCGCAAAAAGTGCGACCAGAAGGGTTAACGTCGAAAAGGCAAATCCGCGAAACACTGAACAGTCTCCCCAAAATTCGCGATAGGCCGCACGACAGCCTCAAGCCACGGTCTTGAATATGAGCCAGCGAAACATCTCAAAACCGAAATTTACGTTTTGAATCGTGAATCGAATTAGCATCAACCCTCTCCTGCTGCAAACGCCATGTTCGAGTTCAGCTTTGGCCTACTAACGGTAGAGATGAAATTGGCGCGCGCTGACCGATTGGTCTGGCGATTGACAACTTACCTGCCGGCATATTACCGTTGGGCAACTGTAGCGATTACAGCCTTATCGAGAGCGGCGGAGGGACATGGCCCGCTGATGCCGCAGCAACCGGCCCGTGTAGGGTGCTGGTGCTAACTCCTGCAGGGGTTCTTTGCTCGGCGCGAGAATCTCCTGGTAGATAAGGCGAGAGTGTTGAGCCCTCGTCTTTTCGTCCCCGCAGGATTTTTCACCGCTCCCCATCGACACTGAACGCGTTGCGGCTCTCGACGGGCGGGAGTGGCGCGATCGAAGTGGCAACGGATCGAATACTGATCGTAGGCATGGGAGGACTTGGCGTCCCCGCCTCGTGGGCGCTCGCGCGCGCCGGTGCACGACGGCTGACGATAGTCGATCCCGACCCGGTCGAGCTTTCGAATCTTGCTCGCCAGGTGATCTACCAGCCTGCAGACATCGGCACGCCCAAGGTCGACGCGGCCGCGCGCTGGCTCATCGAGCGATTCCCCGGCCTCAACGTCGAGCATCATGCGATCGCGCTCGACGCGTCGAATGCGGCGCGTCTCGTCGCCGCGCATGACTTCGTGATCGATGCGACTGACAGTCCCGCGGCGAAATTTCTGATCAACGACACCTGTATCGCTGCACGGACGCCGTTCGTTTATGGCGGCGTAGTAGGTATGACCGGTCAGGCAATAACCGTGATTCCGGGCGCCACCGCATGCATCCGATGCGTGTTCGAGATGCCGCCGGATGAAGACGAAATCCAGAGCTGCCGCGAGGCCGGCATCGTTGGTCCTGTCGCCGGCGCGATCGGCGAGATACAGGCGGCGGAGGCGATGCGCGCCGCGCGCGCGCAGACGCTCTTACTCGCAGGAAAAATTCTCACATACGACGCGTCCGGCCCGAGCCGGGTGCGTATTGCGGCCGTAAGCCCGCGCCCCGGATGCGCTTGCGCCGCCTGGAAGCCGGCGGGTCACGAGGCGGATGCGCCGGGTAAGTAACCGGAATCGAGGAAACGATGAGCTACATCACCAATTTGAAATGTCGCGAGTGCGGCCAGGAGTATCCGATAAGTCCGCTCCACGTTTGCGAGACGTGCTTCGGCCCGCTCGAAGTCACCTACGACTACGCGCGGATTCGCGCCGCCATCTCGCGCTCGATAATCGAGAAGCGGCCGCACAATCTTTGGCGCTATCGCGAATTGCTGCCGGTCGATTTCGACGAGAATGACGTCGTCGGCCCCAACTCCGGCTTCACTCCGCTGCTGCATTGCAAGCGGCTCGGCGCCGAAGTCGGCCTCAAGCATCTGTACATCAAGGACGACACCGTCAATCACCCGACGCTCTCGTACAAGGACCGCGTCGTCTCGGTCTCTATCACCAAGGCGCGCGAGTTCGGCTTCACCACCGTGTCGTGCGCGTCCACCGGCAACTTGGCGACTGCAGTCGCGGCGCATGCGGCGCGCGCGGGACTGCAATGCTACATCTTCATGCCCGAAGGGGTGGAGGCGGGAAAAATCGTCGGCTCAACGATTTACGGCGCGCGCGTCATCACGATTCGCGGCAATTACGACGACGTCAACCGGCTCTGCAGCGAGATCGCGGACAAGTACGGATGGGCCTTCGTCAATATCAACCTGCGGCCGTTCTACACCGAAGGCGCAAAGACCTTCGGCTTCGAAGTCGCCGAGCAACTCGGCTGGCGCCTGCCCGATCATATAGTGGTGCCGACCGCGGGCGGCACGATTCTGCCGAAGGTCGCGAAGGCATTTAAGGAGTTGAAGGAAGTCGGCCTCGTCAAAGGCGGCGACTTCAAGATTCATTCCGCGCAGGCCGCCGGTTCCGCGCCGGTCATCCACGCGCTGCACAAGGGCACCGATCTGATAACGCCGGTCAAGCCCGACACGATCGCGAAGTCGATCGCGATTGGAAATCCCGCCGACGGCTTTTACGTGCTCAAGGCGGTGCGCGATTCCGGCGGATGGGGCGACGTCGCCACCGACCCGGAAATCATCGACGCGATCAAGCTGCTCGCACGCACCGAGGGCATCTTCGCGGAACCGGCCGGCGGCACCACGCTCGCGGTCGCACTCAAGCTCGTGAAGCAGGGGCGCATCAAGCCGGACGAAACGGTGGTCGTATCGATCACCGGCAATGGCTACAAAACGCTCGAAGCAGTCGCCAGCGCAATCGAACAGCCGTCGGTAATCGACGCACGGCTGAAAGATTTTGATGCGCTGTTCGACCGGCTCACGAATGGAAAACGCACCGCAGACAGCGCCGCGTAACGCCGGCGCTTGTTTGCGCTGTGCGGCGAGCATAACTGTAAGAATTCAAGCAGGAGGCTAGTTCCCTATCATGGCAGTACGCGTCAGAGTCCCAACCCCACTTCGAAAATTTACCGCCGGGGTCGATGAAGTCCCGGCCGACGGCACCTCGATCAAGGCGGTGATCGAAGACCTCGAACGGCGCCATCCGGGAATGCGCGAGCGGCTGCTCGATGAAAAAGGCGACATCCGCCGCTTCGTCAATATTTATCTCAATGGCGACGACATCCGCTTCCTCGAGGCGATCAACTCCAAGGTAAAGGATGGCGACGACATCTCAATCGTTCCCGCGATTGCCGGCGGACGCTGAGCGCCGCGCGCCAGACGGTACCAGCGAGCGCGTCGCGCCGCTGAGTGAGATCGTCCCGGTCGGCCGCGCGAGCAGCGTGCTCGACCTGGTCGGCAACACTCCGCTGCTCGAGATCACGCGGCTTACCGCCGGCCTGATTCCCGCCGGCGTGCGGATTTTCGCCAAGCTCGAGGGCTTCAACCCTGGCGGCTCGGTCAAGGATCGGCCGGCGAAGAAGATGCTCGAGGTCGGAATCGCCGAAGGCAAGCTCAAGCCGGGCAAGGTGATCCTCGACTCGACCTCGGGCAACACCGGGATCGCGCTCGCAATGCTCGGCGCGACGCTCGGCTATCCGGTCGAGCTCGTCATGCCGTCGAACGTGAGCCGCGAGCGCAAGAAAATCGTCGAAGCTTACGGCGCGAAGATTCATTTCTCCGATCCGATGGAAGGTTCCGACGGCGCGATCCTGCTCTGCCGCAAGCTGATCGCGCAGGACCCCGCGCGCTACTTCAAGCCCGACCAGTACAACAACGAGGCCAACGCGCTGGCGCATTTCGAGACCACCGGCCCCGAGATCTGGCGCCAGACGCGCGGCCAGGTGACGCATTTCGTCGCGGCGATTGGCACCGGCGGCACCGTGATGGGCACCGGCAGATTTCTCAAGTCCAAAAATAGCGCGATCAAGGTGATCGCAGTCGAGCCGGACGACGCGATGCACGGGCTCGAGGGCCTCAAGCACATGGCGAGCTCGATCGTCCCGGGCATCTATCACGAAAAAGAACTCGACGACAAAATTCCGGTCGGCACCGAAGAGGCGTACGAAATGGTCTATGCGCTCGGCCAGACCGAGGGCATCCTGGTCGGCCAATCGTCGGGCGCTGCGATGATCGCGGCGCTCAAGCTGGCCCAATCGATTCGCGAAGGCAATATCGTCACCGTGTTCTGCGACTTCGGCGACAAATACCTGTCGACGAATTTGTGGATCGGATGGCAGGAATGGCGTCGCGAACGCCTGCAGCAAGTTGTCGCCAAGTGGCAGGGCAAAGAGAAGTAACCCGCAATGGAACGTATCCACGAACGCTACTACCTGAGCTACCCGCGCACGCTGATCAAGGAGCCCATCCTTTACCAGCTCGTGAAGAAGTTCGACCTCGTTTTCAATATTCGCGGCGCCAGCGTGTCCGAAGAGATGGGCCTGGTCGCGGTCGAATTCGAAGGCAGCTCCGATCAGATCGAGCGCGCGCTCACCTGGCTGCGCAGCACCGGCGTCACCGTCGAGCCAATCGAAAAGAACGTGATTGAATAGCGGCGTGGATGCGCGATGACCCTGACTGACGCGCAAATCGAACGCTACAGCCGCCAAATAATCGTGCCGCACATCGGCGGCCGCGGCCAGGAACGCCTGCTCGCGGCGCGAATGCTGCTAGTCGGTGACGCGCGCGATATCGAAGCGCCGCTCGCATATCTGACGGGCGCCGGCGTCGGAAAGATCGTCGCTGGTGCGGAAGAGTCGCAAAGCAGCGCTGACCTCGCGCTCGCGATTGTTGGAAGCGAAACCGCGCGAAGTGTTGCCGAAGAGATCGCGAACAGGCGCAATGCGCGAGCGTTGGTAATCGCACGCCTCGACGCACCAGGCAAAATTGCGATCATCCCCGATGTGCAAAGCGGCATCGATGCGTCGATGTTCGCGGCAGTTGGTGAACGCTCGTACGCCGCGGATTTCATCGCGATGCTTGCGACGGCGGAGGCATTCAAACTGCTCGCGGGCTACGCGGAAAATCCGTCGCGCGCTATCATCGAGTTCGACGGTTATCCGTCCAGGGTTCGCGTCAATCCGTGATGTACAAGCTCTGGATGTTCGATTTCGACAACACCGTGGCGCGGCTCGAGCCCGAGGTCGACTGGGCCGGCGGCCGGCTCATCCTCGAGCCGTACCTTCGTTCCATCGGTGCGCCCGACGAATTATTCGCGCGAGTTCCGCGCGGCAATCTTCCGCTCTACGACGCCTACCGCACCCTCACGCTCGCGGAATTTACCCCGCCGCACATGGTCGAAGCGCTCCGGCACGCATCGGAGATAATCGAAAAAATCGAGTTGGCCGGAGTCGATCGCGCGCAACCGCTCGAAGGCGCGATCGAAACAATCGCAACTCTAAAGAAGAGCGGAGCCGCGATCGCGATCGTGACGTCCAACTCTTCGAAAACAGTCCAGCGCTGGCTCGACCGGAATGCTGGCGCGTCGGTCGATGCGATCGTCGGACGCGACACATTGCTCGGCCTCAAGCCGGCGCCCGACATGCTGCTTCGCGCGCTCGAACTATTTTCCATCGACCGGGCCGACGCCGCGTTCGTCGGTGATAGCGATGCCGACATTCGCGCCGCTCAAGCGTGCGGCGTGCGATTCTACGGAATCGCGCCGACCGACAGCGCGCGCGATCGGCTGCTCGCTGCAGGCGCCGCAGAGATCTTCGGATCGCCCGCAGCGCTCGCGATTGAACTAAACCTGCCGACGGCAGGCTCTTAGACCCGTTAATTTATCTACCATCCGCGGCCTTGTGTCTCTCGGTTAGATTAAGTAACTTCTGTACCTCACAAAGTAATCTATTCTTAAGGGAGCTTGAGTTTTTGACGATGGATCAAGGTTTTACCTTGTGGTTTACAGGCCTTTCCGGGGCCGGAAAATCGACGCTTGCCAACCTCGCCGCCACTGACCTGCGCAGTCGCGGGCATCGCGTCGAAATCCTCGACGGCGACGAAGTCCGCACCAATCTTTCCAAGGGCCTCGGCTTTTCCAAGGAGGATCGCGACACCAACATCCGGCGCATCGGCTACGTCTGCAATCTGCTGGCGCGCAACGGCGTCATCGCGATTTCCGCGGCGATTTCGCCCTACCGCGAAGTGCGCGACGAAGTGCGGGGCAATCATCAGCGCTTTTTCGAAGTGTTCGTCCGCTGCACCATCGACAAACTGGTCGAGCGCGACGTCAAAGGCCTCTACAAAAAGGCGCTGGCCGGCGAGATCAAATCCTTCACCGGCGTGTCGGACCCATACGAAGAACCGCTGAAGCCTGAATTGATCGTCGACAGCAGCACCGAGACCGTCGAGCAGAGCCTGGGCAAGTTGCTCGGGCGGCTCGAGGAGCTGAACTACATCAACAAAGGGGCACGACGATGAGCGTGCGCGACGATGCGATCTCGGCGCACGGCGGCGGCGAGCTGGTCGATCTGAAGGCGCCGGCCTCCGAGCGCGCTGCGCTGGCGGCGCATGCCGCGAAGCTCGCGAGCGTCACGCTCAATCCGCGCGACCTCGCCGATCTCGAGATGCTGGCGTCGGGCGCGTTCTCGCCGCTGACGGGCTTCATGGGCGAGGCGGACTACATCCGGTCGCGCGACGAGCTGCGCCTCGCGTCGGGAGTGCCGTGGTCGATTCCAATCACACTCGGCGTCGACGAGGCGACCGCGAAGTCGCTGAAGACCGGCAGTGAGATTGCGCTGGCGACCGATGACGGCAAGCGGCTCGCGATTCTCAAGCTGGCGGAAATTTACAAGGTCGATCGCAAGAACGAGGCGCAGAACGTGTTCGGCACCGCCGAAGATGCGCATCCGGGGGCGAAGAACGTCACCTCGATGCCGCCGTACTGCCTCGCGGGCGAGGTCACGCTGATCGAGGATATTCCGGGGCGCACGTTCCTCGAGTACCCGCGCGAGCCGCGACAGACACGCGCGGCGTTTCGCGAGCGCGGATGGAAAAAAATCGTCGCCTTCCAGACCCGCAACCCGACTCATCGCGCGCACGAGTACATTCAGAAAGCCGCGCTCGAAATTTGCGACGGCCTGATGATCCATCCGCTGGTCGGAGAAACCAAGGGCGACGACGTGCCCGCCGCAGTCAGGATGGAGACCTACAAGGTGCTGCTCGACGCGTACTACCCGAAGGACCGCGCGATGATCGGCGTGTTCCCGGCACATATGCGCTACGGCGGCCCGCGCGAGGCGATACTGCACGCGATCGCGCGGCGCAACTACGGCTGCACGCATTTCATCGTGGGACGCGACCACGCCGGCGTTGGAAATTATTACGGCAGCTACGACGCGCAGAAAATCTTCGAGCGCTTCGCGCCGGCCGAGCTCGGAATCACGCCGCTGATGTTCGAGAACACTTTTTACTGCAAGCGATGTAACTCGATGGCGTCGTTCAAAACGTGCCCGCACTCGGATGCAGATCGCGTAATACTGTCAGGCACGAAAGTCCGCGAAATGCTGCGCGCAGGCGAAGCGCCGCCGCCGGAATTCACACGCCCGGAACTCGCGGCAATCCTCGTCCAGGCAATGCGCGACGCGAAGTAGATTCGCCCGAATTTTACACGACGGAAGCCGGCGGTCTTTGGGCCGTCGGCTTTTTCATTTGATCAGACGAAATCCACTGCGCCTCGCGGCGCGGCGATCGAACGTCGCGGTGTATTCGCATCCGGCCCGACTATTCGCCGCTGCGATTAGGCTGTCGGCGAAGTCGGCACCATCCTGATATTCACGCAGCGCAGCGCGCGCGTCGTCGGGATGTTCAATCGAGAGCTGGCTGGCACTTATGAGCGCCGCGAGTGCCTGCACGATCGCGGGGCGCGCTATCCTGTACGCACTTTCAAGCACCCATACCAGCTCCACCAGCACCACGTGGTTGACGAAGCCCGGCTCCTGCGCCGAGCAATCGTGTTCGATGAGTCTGGACGCGACTCGAAACTGGGTTGGATCATCGCCGACAAGATAGCGAACCAGGATATTGGTATCGATTCCCTTCACCGCCGACGAAATCGGCTCCTGATAGCTTTGTCCATCTGCTCGATCGTGAGACGGCGTCGAGCGGGGCCAAGCATCCCGGCAAGTTCGCGGATATCGATATTCTTTGGAGTCATCACTACTTTGCCGTCGCTCTCGATGACGAACTCGATCTTGTCGCCCGGTCGCAGCTTGAGATGGTTCCGAACTTTTATCGGGATCGTGGTCTGCCCCTTTCTAGTCAATGTCGACGACGCCATCCTCTTTACCGCCTGTAAGATTCCTTACCTACAGTAAGGATATCAGATGAAGCGTCACGCGGCAAAGCGCCTCATAGCTTGAGCGCGCGATCTTTGGCCGAGCGCTTTGCGCGGGCGGGGTCACCGGACCAGGTCCAGGCGTGCTCGGTGCGGCTTACTCCTATCAGTACGCCGAGAAATGCCGATGGATGGATGAAAAGTTCGGCGAGGCCTGCCTCGTCGCGGTTATGCGCTGCGAAACGGGAGCCGCGCGCCTGCAGCCGCTGCTCGAGCGCGCCGACGTCGTCAGTCTCGACGAAAAACATGTAGAGCGAGTCGCCGCGGCGTTGATGGAAGCGGCCCATCGCAAGATTGGCGTCGGTGATTTGCGCGATCTCGACGCGGTCGAGACGCGCCGGAGGATCGAACAGCGTCAGCGTGCCGGTGTAGCCGAACTGCTTGCTCTCGATCGGGCTGAACTTCGACGCGTCAAGGCCGAAGATGCGCGCGTAGCGGTCCGCCGCCGCTTTCCAGTCGCCAACCACGTTGGTGACTTCGTAGATCCACTTTATCGCGCCGACCGGCGTGCGTTCGCGATGCTGCGAGATGACGGTGCGCATCCCGAACGTTGCGCCGGCGTCGAGATAGATTTGTCCCGCGGATTGCTCGAAGCTGACGCCGCACTTGGTCAGTTGATGCGCCGCTGCGTCCAAGTCGTCCACCGAAAATCCTGCGCCGAACAGTCCGCTGCCCCATTTTGCGACGAAGTCCTGCACCGCGCCGGCGCCGTCGGGCTCGAGAATCTCGATGAGACTCGCGCCGGCCTGCATCGTGCTGCGTTTGGCGGCCAGCGGCGCCGCCTTATCGCGGTCGACGAGCTCTGCGCCGAATACTTCGGTGACGACTTTTTCGGCGGCGCTACCGTCGGCGACCGCAATCTGAACCCGGTCAACTCGTTTGAGCATCATCGAAATCTTCTCCTCGAATCACTGGAGCGGCGGCTCGTCGTCGGGCGGCGCGATCACGGGCGAGCCGTGATGCATCACCATGAACCAGTCGTTGCCGACGCGCTCGAACACGTTGGTGGCGAGCACGTTGGAGCGCTGACTGCCGTCGTAGCCGCGCTGGGTCAGATTCTCCTCGACGACGACGATCGCGAGGTCGCCGCTGATCATCACTTCGATCTCGCCGAGCTCGAACTTCATCTCGAACACGTTGTCGAGGATGCGCTCCCAGCTCGACATGATCGGGCCCCAGCCGGAAAGTTTGCGCCATCCAGGATGAATACAAATGATGCGCGGGTCGCGCAGCCAGACCGCTTCCATCTTTTCCGCGTCGAGACTTTCGAACGCGTCGTAAAAAGCGCGATTGGCGGCGAGCACTGATTCGCGATCGGACATTCTTTGTCCAGCGTAGTTTTTCGGACGAGCGGGCGCCAGTGTGTTCACGGATACGTCGACGGCGCGATTTTCCGCGCGAGGGCGGCGCCGGACGCCTGGAATCGGATCGCTTCGTCGATTAGTGCTGCGATTTTGCGCGCGGCCTCCGCGATTGGAATTCCGCCGCGATGAATGTTTGAAATCACGGTGCGATCTGGCTCGATCGATTTGAGCGTCGGCCGATAAATCACGTACGCGCTCAGGCTCTCGGCGGTGACGAGGCCGGGCCGCTCGCCGACGATCATGCAGACGACGTCGGGGCGCAGAATTTCGCCGAGATGATCCTCGATTCTGACGCGAGCGTTGCGAATGAAGATTGGCTTTAGGAGCCGATATCGCGACGCGAGTGCCTTCGTGAGCGCGCGCAGGAGAAGCGCCGCATTTTTTTCGACCGCGGCTGATGATAGTCCGTCGCCGACGCATAGCAGGACCGTTGGCGGCGTTGATTTAGTGCGACCGTCGGGCGACCTAACCCCTAACCCCTTCCCGCGCGGGAAGAGGGACCGGATTAGAGACGACTTGAGCTGCGCGATGCGTGCGGCGTCGGCGTCGGTTAGGCGACGGCCGCGCTCGGGATAGCGGATGTAGTCCTCGCGGGTTAGCGCTTGCGAATGGACTTCGAGCAGGCCGTTGCGTTGCGGCCAGTCTGGCGCGACCAGTGTCATCACCGCGTCTACCGCGCGCGCATGATCGGCGCGCAGCGCGAGCATCGCGGCCGTCGTGTAGCGCGTGCCCGCGCGACCGAGGCCAAGTCGCGCGGGAGTCGATTTGCGCATCGCGTCGAAATCGGTGTTCGGGTCGGGCTCGATCTTTTTCAATGCGGGCCCATCACGATTCGAGCGTCGCCGGCGCGTTCCGTCAGACGGCCGTCGCTCAGGATTCCGCGCGCCTCGCACCAATTCTCGAACTCGGGCGCGGGGCGCAGCTTCAGCACCGATCGCAGCGCGGCCGCGTCGTGGTAGCTGGTGGATTGATAGGAGAGCATCACGTCGTCGCCCATCGGCACCGCCATGAAGTAGTTGCAGCCGGCGGCGGCGAGCAGCACCGCGAGATTTTCGCAGTCGTTCTGATCGGCGCGCGCGTGATTGGTGTAGCAGGCGTCGGCGCCGTGCGGGACGCCGAGCAGTTTGCCCATCAGATGATCCTCGAGGCCGGCGCGCGTGATCTGTTTCGCGTCGTAAAGATATTCAGGCCCGATGAATCCGACCACGGTGTTGACCAGCAGCGGCGAGTAGCGGCGCGCAAGGCCGTAGCATCGCGCTTCGAGCGTGACCTGGTCGGCGCCCTCGTGCGCGTCGGCCGACAGTTCCGATCCCTGCCCCGTTTCGAAGTAGGTCAGGTTGGCCGAGCGCAGCCTGCCCGTCTCGCGAATCATCGCGTAGCCGTCGTCGAGCATCGCGACCGTGATACCGAAGCCGGCGTTGCCCTTCTCGGTTCCGGCGAGGCTCTGGAACATGATGTCCATCGGCGCGCCGGCCTCGAGCGCGCGCATCTGGGTGGTGATGTGGCCGAGCACGCAGTTCTGAGTGGGCACGCCGGTGCGATCGATGATGTCGGCGGTGAGTTCGAGCAGTTTGCGGATGTTGTCGGGCTCGTCGATGCACGGGTTGATTCCGATCAGCGCGTCGCCGGTCGAATAGGCGAGGCCTTCGTAGATTGCGGCCGCGATGCCTTTGAGATCGTCGCGCGGATGGTTGGGCTGCAGACGGGTCGAGAGCCGACCCGGAAGTCCTAGCGTGGAGCGCGCTATGGTTACGACGCGAATTTTCGACGCGATCGCGATCAGATCGAGATTAGTGCAGAGC
Organism: Binatus sp. (SeqCode); assembly: GCA_050010075.1. Classification (GTDB taxonomy): domain Bacteria; phylum Desulfobacterota; class Binatia; order Binatales; family Binataceae; genus Binatus. The sequence goes on from JBEKLS010000030.1 coordinate 14,326, forward strand.
TTGGCGACTGCGGCGGCGATTTCGGCAGTGATGCCGCGGCCGGCCGCGAGGATCGCGTCGCCAGAGATCGCGTCGTCGAGCAGCCATTCGCGAAACTCGCCGACGGTCTGATTGCGCACGGCGGCAAACGCGTCGCGGTCGAGCGCGTCGTCGATAACACGCGTGACCTCGTCGCGATCGTAGGCGACGACCGGGTTCTCGCGCAGGTCGTTCAAGCTGAGATTGGCGAGCACGGTCTTGGCCGCGATGCGTTCCTGCTCGGAGCGCGCCGCGATGCCCGCGAGTTCGTCGCCCGAGCGCGCTTCGTTGGCGCGGGCGAGCAATTCCTTGACCGAGCGGAACCGGTAGCCAGTGCCGAGCAGCCGCGTCGAGAGTTTCATGCAGCGTCAGGAACCAAAGTGAAAGACGCGAACCGCGCTGATAAGCGCGTCGCGCCATTCGATCAGCTCGAGCACGTGCGCCGGCTTCGCGGCGTCGAGATTCGAGTGGCGCCGGTATTCAACCGCGGCGCGATCGCCGGATTCGGTGACCGTGAGGATTTCAAAGCGCAGCTCGGTGAAGCGAGCGAGGCCGCGGCGCGCGTACACGGCGATTTCATGATGGCCTTGCAGCGAGAGCCGGCCGAGCTCGGGATAGATTTCTGCGACGCGCGCGCTCTGATGAGTTGCGTCGCGAGTATAGAGCGCGACGATGCGGGCGGCATCGCGGCTTTCCCACGCGGACTTCCATGCTTCAACGCGGGTGCTCGAGGTGGCCATGAAAACAACCTAACGCGGCGCGGCGATAAGGGGAAACGGCGCGCGAGGAGGCGCTGTTGGAAGCAGAATCGTGAATCGCGCGCGAAAAATGCGCGCTGGACAAAGGACCCTCACCTTCATCCTCTCCCTTGCCGGGAGAGGAGACAGAACCTCGGGCAACTCGGAATTTGGACCCTCACCCGCGCTGGAAGCGCGGTCTCTCCCTGACAGGGAGAGGCGAAGATCGGTTCACCAATTCAGCCGCGCAGCCACGACCGTACTACCGCGAACGCGTAGCCGTAGACAGCGTACAGCATGACGTTGAGCAAGACTGAGATCGCGCCGACCGCGAGCGCTGACTGATTCCATACGAGAAGGAGGAAGAATGACGGCCAGATGGCGAAGATGATGTAGTCGAGCCCTTCCATGTTGAAGATGTGCGGAACGAGAATCCCGGTGCCGAGATAGAAAAAGCCGAACCAGATCACCGGGATCAACAGACCGACGATGGCTCCTGCAGCTAGCATGCGGCGTTTCAGGTGAGGGTCGGCGACAGCTCGCGGCATCGCAAGGCACCTGCGGGAAGTGAATCGCTACCGATTCGCCGGAATCAGCGGCAGGGTCAGGTGCGAGGCGAAGTTGCGGTCGTGCATGATGGTCTGCATCGCTGGACGCATCTCGGCGTCGGTGAACAAGTCGTGACCGGTGTTTGGGTTTCGATCGAAGCGTGGAAAATTCGACGAGCTGATTTCGAGTCGAATCCGATGCCCCTGCTTGAAGACATTCGAGGTCGACCACATATCGATTTTGAACTCTTCGACTCGGCCCGGCTCGAGCATCGTGGGCAACGTCCGCGAGTTGCGCCATCGCGCGCGAATGATGCCGTCGGTGAGATTCAGCGCCGTGCCGCATGGGCTCACGTCGACCAGCTTGGCGGTGAAGTCGGTGTCGGAGGCAGACGAGGACGCGAAGAGTGTGAGTGCGATCGGGCCGGTCACTTCGACATCTTCGGGCAGAGGATCGGTCGAGTACACGAGCACGTCGGCGCGATGCTCGACCGCCTGCTGATCGAACGCACCGCCTTGCAGCGCACCGGGGTAACAGCAGAGCCCGCCGCCGACGGTCGGCACGGGATCGAGCGGGTTGTAGAGGAACGAATCGGGCGGCTCGGTTGCGGGCGCGCCGGTCGAGAGCGCGCCGTCGCCGTACATGCTGTTGGCGCGGCCGCGGCTGTGCAGGTAGTAGCGGCGAAAATCGGTGCCCGGGAGCGGCCACTCTTTTTCGTCGCGCCACTCGTTGGTGCCCATCACGAAAATTCGCACCGATGCTTCCGCGCCGGCGCCGGCTTTGCCTTTGAGCCACTGATCGAAGAAGCGCAGTGTGACGCCGTCGATATCGGCCGAAACGGGACTCGCGCGATAGCCAAAATCGACCGCGCCGACCAGGTTCTGGAACGGCACCGCGTGACTCCACGGGCCGATGATGAGACGCTGGCCGGCGCGCGCGGCGTCGGTCGCACCACGCGCGCGCATGCCGGCGTAGTTGCGAATCGTGCCGCCCTGGAAGATGTCGTACCATCCGCCGAGGTTGAGCGCGGGCACGTTGATCGCCGCGTGATGCTCCTCGATCGACAGCGAGCGCCAGTAATCGTCGTAGCCGGGATGCGCGAGCCAGTCGAAGAAGAACGGCGCGCCGGCGCGAAACATCGGGAACTGTTTGAGCGGCGTGAAATCCATTTTCGCGCGCATCGAATCGAGCGAACTCATCACCGCGCCGAGCTCGCCCGTCACCGCCGGATTGTCCGCGCGATCGCGCAGAAGACGCGCGGGCGCCAGCGCCGCCATCGTCCAGCTCACGTTGAAGAACAGCGCGAACGCGCCGCCCTGGTAGGTCCAGCCGTCGTGATAGTCGCTGGCGGTGATCGACGGCGCCATCGCCTTGAGGCTCGGCGGGGCAGTCGTCGCCGCGAGCCATTGGGTCGCGCCCATGTAGGACGCGCCGTAGGTGCCGACTTTGCCGTCGGCCCACGCCTGGCGCGCGGCCCATTCGATCGTGTCGTAGCCGTCGCGCGCTTCGTCGGTGAAGCAATTCCACACGCCCGCCGAGGCGAAGCGGCCGCGGCAATCCTGCACCATGACGTTGTAGCCGGCCTCGGCGGCGCGGATTGCGTCGAGCGTGCCAGTAAAGACCATGGGCATCGCCTTGTTGTAGGGCGTGCGATTGAGTAGCACGGGCAACTTGTCGGGCGTGTCAGGACGAAACAGATCCGCGCGCAGCACGCATCCGTCACGCATCGGCACTTCGATATTTTTCTCGACGATAATTCGGGGCATGCGGCGACCTCGCAGCGGGATGACTTATCAGCGCAGGGAAAATATCGCAGAAGCGGCGGAGATGCGGTAGCGCGCGAGGTACGGCGCCCAGTAAGATTCATCCCGCCGATGAAGAGAGCGTTGCATAAACTTCACGCGCAGTTGGCGGAGGCGGAATCTTGAATCGCGCGCAGAATAGCGCGCTGCAAAAGGACCCTCACCTTCATCCTCTCCCTTACAGGGAGAGGAGACAGAACATGAGACTGATTCGCCTCCTCGCCTTTGCTGCTGTGTTCGCGATCGTTTCGATTGCGCGCGCGGCGGATACCGGAAATCTCAAGCTTGACGTGCTGCATGAGGATGGCGCTGGGGCGAAAAATCCGGCTCATGTGATTGCCGCGAATGGCAAGGAGGTCGGCCAGGTCATCGCGGGAGCTTCGATTGCGCTGGCGCCGGGGGAATACAAAATTGTGCTGCCTATAGTCGGCGGGCAAATCGTCAAGGATGGCGTCGAGATCGAGGCCGGGCGCACGCATACCGTGCTGATCGAAAATGTCGCGGTGCTGCAGGTCAGCGCCAAGGACAAGACGGGCGCCGATCCCGGTTTCGGCGTGACCGTGACTACAACCGACGCGCCGCATACGAAGGTCGCCAGCTTTATTTCCGGCGACAAGTACCTGTTCGCGCCGAGCCAGGTGGATGTACATATAGACGCGCCGCCGCAGGGCTACGACTGGCATGCGCTGGCGCTCGAGCCGGGGCATCGCTCGGTACTGACGCTCGACGAGGTGGTCAAGGCAGACCTGCTGGTGCAGCCGGTGATGTCGAAGATTCCGATCAACAACACGACGCGGGTGGTGATCCTGCGTGCGGGGACGCAGACGAAAGTCGCCGAGAGCGGGCCCGGCAGCGAGCATCGCTTCGAACTTGACCCGGGTGACTACGACGCGTTTGTCGAAAATCAGTCCGGCAAGGGCAAGCCGTTTGCGACCTCAGCTGGAATCCATCTCGAATCTGGCGCAAAGGTGGAACGGACGGTCCCGCTGGACTAAGAAATAAACAGAGGTTACATGGCAAGCGAACGGCAAAAAGAAATCAAGCGGCGGCGCAAACGGAAGAAGACCAGACTGCAGGCGAAGACCCGGGAGTCGAGGAAGAAGGCGCGGAAGAAGAGGTAGGAACTACCTAACCCCTAACCCCTTCCCTTGGTGGTAGGGGGACCGGATTTTAAGAGGCGGAATCCTGAATCGCGCGCGAAAAATGCGCGCTATGCAAGGACCCTCACCTTCATCCTCTCCCCGATAGGGAGAGGAGACAGAAAGGAGTCGGCGATGGCTTACGAAACTATTCTTTATGATGTGGCGGACGAGATTGCGACCGTAACGCTCAATCGTCCCGCCAAGATGAATGCGTACACCACGAAGATGGGCGCGGAGATAACCGACGCAATGCTGCGCGCGGACGCCGACGACAGCGCCCGCGTCGTTATCATCACGGGCGCGGGCGACCGCGCGTTTTGCGCCGGCGCCGACATGTCGATGTTCGCGTCGGATATCAAGTCGCGCGAGCAGAAGCAGGCAGACGGGCCCGCCGCGAGCGAGCATCGTGCACGCGGCGCTGTCTCGCTGCCGCAGGTGATGCGCAATCTGTCGAAGCCGACGATCGCCGCGATCAACGGCTACGCGCTCGGCGTCGGCTGCACGATTCCGCTGCTGTTCGACGTGCGTATCGCGTCGGACAACGCCAAGATGGGCGTCATCTTCCCGCGCGTCGGGCTGATGAGCGAGCTTGGATCGAGCTACCTGATGCCGCGGCTGATCGGTCTCGCGCGCACGGCCGAGATGATGCTGACTGGGCGCCAGTACCCGGCCGCCGAATGCCTTGCGATGGGCCTGGTGAGTCGCGTCGTCCCGTTCGCCGACCTGCCGGCTACTGCGCGCGAGCTGGCGGGCGACATGCTGCAATGCTCACCGACGTCGCTGGCATACACGCGCAAGGCTCTGTACCAGGGACTCGACGGCACGCTCGAAACGGCGATGGCGTTCGAGGGCTTCGCGCTCGAGAAATGCTACGTAAGCCCCGAACACAAGGAATACGTCGCGGCGTTCCTGGAAAAGCGCAAGCCGAATTTCAGAAAGCTGAAAAGCTAAGGGCACGCGAAGCTAGCCCTCCTTCGGTCCATAGGTGATCGGCAGAAATCGATTCAAGATTGAGGCGCGAGTATTCCTGGCGGTCGTAATGATCACCGCGTTCCTCCGCGCGACGCCCGGCCGTGCTGACCCGCCCGAAGCGAACTTCATCAAACAAGGTACTGACGCCCTAAAGCATAACGACTTCGATGTCGCAGTTGCGCGATTTTCAGACGCGATTCGTCTCGCTCCGCAAGACGCCGAAGCGTGGGGTAAGCGGGCTGAAGCATACGCCAGCAAGGACGATAGTGGGCACGCGCTTTCCGACTGCGCCCAAGCTATCAAACTCGCGCCTGCCTCGAGCGCGGCGTACCGCAGATGCGGGTACGTGCAGATCCATGCGAAAGACTTCGAACAAGCGATCGCAGACTACGACACGGCCATAAAACTCGATCCACGGAACGCTGAGGCATACGGATACCGCGGACTGGCCTACTTTTCCCTCACGCAAACGGATCGCGCGATCTCGGACTACAATCAAGCGCTGACGCTCGACCCTTCATCGAGCGATACATATACGATGCGCGGAAATGCTTGGTTCGCGAAAGGCGACGTCAATCGCGCATGGGACGACTACAACAGGGCGATCAAAGCTGACCCCAATGATGCTTATGCTTACCTCTGTCGTGGAATCGCCGCGGCTTGGCGCGGCGCTCTCGACGATGCGATCGCCGACTTCAACCGGGTGATCAGCCTCGATCCGTCGTACAAGGAAGCTTACAGGTATCGCGACTCGGCACTGCAGAACCAAGGCGGCAGACGTTGGGTAAAGATCGACTTGGTGCTTTTCGGGGTCGCAATTCTGGCGATTGTTTTCGCGGCCTTTCGAGCCGGTTGGTTCGACTCCTTCTATGACCGTTCCACCAAGACGTTGCGCGATGGCCGGCTGGCTTTCTACCCGTACCTTATTGGCCGCGGATATGTGGTTTCGCCCGAGCAAAAGGCAATGCTGATCCGCTACATGCTCGGTGCGTCCCTATGCGGTGCACTGGTAGTGCCTTTCGCGGTTAGTCTAGGGTTCATACACCATCTAATCCTGGTCCTCGCACTTTTTGGCGTAGGGCACTACGGTGGTCTGCGGTGGCTGACCAGGAACCTCGAGCGAGCGCCGGCCGATGAACGACTGACGCTGGGCGAGCGCTTCCGCACTCAAGCCCACCAGTTCGGCTGGCCAAGGCTGTGGTTCATCGAAATATTCAGTGGTTCGCTTATAGCTGTCGGACTGCATACAGCGGCAACTGGAATGGACGCATCTGGCCGATTGTTAGGCTTGGCGGGCGCCGCATACTTTGCGTTCATGGCCTGGTCGGGTGGCTACATGCTTTGGATTAAGCGCGGTGATAGCCAGTAGCGGGGCCCCAGCGGTAGGGTCCTAACTCTTAGGAAAGACCGCGCGCAAGCCGATTGAATCTATTTTGTGGGCTTCTTATGCCACCGCGTCGTTGCTGCCTTCTGAGCTATCGCCTTTCGTTTCGTAGCCGATAGCCTTACTCGCACGCGCGACCCCGCCTTTGAGTCGGCCCAATCTCCCTAGCGCGACTGTTGCGGGGTTCTTTTCTCGCTCTAGATGCTAATTCGGCAGGTCATCGGATATGGCATCAATCGGTAAACGGCCATGCCGATTAACGTCTGGCTTGCCTGTACTTGAGCGGTTAGGCATAACCATGAGTACGCCAGCCAAGGCCACATCTATTCAAGTTGACCGCGTTGAATATCTATGGAGCGTTTACCGTCAGCCCAGATGGGTTTCGGAACGGGGCCTACTCGGCCTTGCTATTCTGGTGACATTGAACCCGGCTGCTGGCCGTGAATTGCTCTTAGAGTTTCAGCCCGACTTCCGGCGTCATCGGAACATGCCTCAACATCAGCGTGTTGGCATTGCGGAGTCGCGTCTGGCCGACTGCATCCAGAACGCTATAGCCGCTGGTTGGGACGCACATTCACGTGGGAAGCGTTTCGTATTCAACGCAGGTCCGATGAAATCAAATTAGGGCACTGCCGCCCCAGCGAACGGTCTTGACCAACGCGACTTTTTGAGATTAAGTTTTGCGGAAGATAACTTAGTAAGTCTCTTTTATCATCATTAATCGAAACAGGCTCCGCAGTTGAGTTTGGCGGGGTAGCCGAAATAAACGACCAACAGGCAGGTAAGGAATATGGCACTTCATATCGGTAGCGTGGCGCCGGATTTTACCCAGGAATCGACCGAGGGTCCGATTCATTTTCACGAATGGATCGGCGACAAGTGGGCGATTCTGTTTTCGCATCCCAAGGACTTCACCCCCGTCTGCACCACCGAGCTCGGCACTGTGGCCAAGCTCAAGAGTGAGTTCGACAAGCGCAATATCAAGGCGATCGGCATCAGCGTCGACGACGTGCCCTCGCACAAGAAGTGGGTCGGCGATATCGAGGAGACGCAGAACACCAAGCTCAACTTCCCGCTGCTCGGCGACGGCGACAAGAAGGTCGCCAAGCTCTACGACATGATTCATCCCGAGTGGAACGACACGCTGACGGTGCGCTCGGTCTTCGTCATCGACAACAACAAGAAGATCCGGCTGACGCTGACCTACCCGGCGAGCACGGGGCGCAACTTCGAGGAAATCCTGCGCGTCATCGATTCGCTGCAGCTCACCGACAAGTACTCGGTCGCGACCCCGGCCAACTGGAAGAAGGGCGAGGACGTTATCATCGTGCCGTCGCTGCAGGATCCGGAAGTGCTCAAGCAGAAGTTCCCGAAGGGGTACAAGGTGGTGAAGCCGTACCTGCGCACGACGGCAGATCCGAGCAAGTAATTCTCGCGCGCTGAAATCATCGCGCTGAAAAACGAAGCGGCTTTCCTGACGGGGAGCCGCTTTTGTTTTGACCGATGACTTGACGCTGTCACTTGACATTGTCAAGTTTGCGTCGTATTTTTAGCCGCTGGAGGAAGTACGGCCGATGAATCATTCCGACTACGTCGCTCCCGACGGCTCGTGGATCAAGCCCGAGATTTTCTCCGACCCGGCCCTCTACCAGCTCGAAAAGCAGCGCGTGTTCGGCCGCTCCTGGCTGCTGCTCGGCCACGAGTCGCAACTGCCGCGCCCCGGCTCGTTCATCCGCACCTTCATGGGCGAGGAGTCAGTGCTGGTGACGCGCGACCGCGGCGGGCGCATCCGCGCTCATCTCAATGCCTGCCGCCATCGCGGCTACCAGGTCTGCCAGGAAGATCGCGGCGTCGCGCACCGCTTTCAATGCCGCTACCACGGCTGGACTTACGACAGTGACGGCAGCCTCGCGGCAGTGCCGGGCGAAGCGTCGATCTACTACAACGAAATCGACAAGCAGAAATGGGGACTCGCGCCGGTTGCGCGCGTCGATACCTACAAGGGTCTGATCTTCGGCAACTTCGATCCTGATGCACCCACGCTCGAAGCTTTTCTCGGCGACATGGCGTGGTATCTCGACGTCATTCTCGACCGCCGCGCCGGCGGCACCGAGGTGCGCGGGCCGCAGCGATGGCGTATCGCGAGCAACTGGAAAGTCGTTGCCGAGAATCATTGCGGCGACGAATATCACGTCGGCTTCGCGCACGGCTCGGTCTTTCCCGAGCTCGGCGCCAATCGCGCGACTCCCCTGCCCTACGCGCGCGAAGTTCGGCCAGCGCCCGGCCACGGCCTCGGCATCAACATTTTTCCCGACGAGCTCACGCCATGGGAATGTCTGAAGCTCAGCGCCGCCTCCAACTATCCGCCGCATGTCTGCGACTACCTGCTCGGCATCCACGACGAAGTTGTCGCGCGGCTCGGCGTGCAACGCTCGCGTATCGACCTGATTCACGGCGCGGTGTGGCCGAACTTCGGGCTGGTGCCGGCGTTGAACACGATTCGCATCATTCAGCCGCGCGGCGTCGGCGAAGTTGAGATGTGGTCGTACTCGATAGTCGATCGCGACGCGCCGCCCGAGATAAAAGCGTGGATGTCCGGGCTGTCGGTGCGCACATTCGGGCCGGCGGGAAGTTTCGAGCAGGACGACGCCGGCAACTGGTCGGCCGTGACCGATTCGAGCCGCGGCACCGAGGCGCGCAAGCATCGCCTCAACCTCCAGATGGGGGCGGGTCACGAAGAGCGTTCGGACCGCGTGCCGGGCGAACTCGGCATGACGGCGAGCGAGATCAATCAGCGCGGTTTCTATATGCGCTGGACGCGCGAGATGTTCGGGGAGGCATGCAGATGAACGGCAGCATGAACGCCGACGACTTCACCCTGCTGTTGCGGGTCGAGCAATGGCTCTATCGCGAGGCGCGCCTCCTCGATTCCCGCCGCTACGATCTGTGGCTCGAACTCCTCGACGACGAAATCCGCTACCGCATCCCGAGCCGCGCATGCGTCCGGCAGGGCCACGTCAAGGATTTCTCAACCTGGTCGGTCGAACGCGAACTGGAAGTAGCCGACGCGCTGCCGTTGATCGAAGACGACCTCGCCGGCCTGCGCGAGCGGATCGCGCGCCTGCAAACCGGCATGGCGTGGGCGGAGACGCCGCCTTCGATTTCACGCCGCCTCGTCAGCAACGTGATGATCCTCGACGCCGACACTGCCGGGCGAGTGTCCGTGGTCAGCACGCTGTTTATGGCAAAGGTCCGCGGCGACAACCGCATACTCTTCACCGCCGAGCGGCGCGACCGACTGGTCCGCCACGGCGACGACTTCCGCCTGCAGGAACGCTACGTCGTCCTCGACGACGTGGTCCTGGCGGCTGACAATTTGTCGCTCCTCTTCTGAGCGATTCGTGTAGTCCTGGCGCCCGTCTGGCTGAACATCTCGGAGCTCGTATCGATAAACGATGCGATCGACACTCCCGGCAGATTTACGCCAAGCGGTCCATCGAGCCACAGCGTCGCGACGCCATGCGCCGCAGCCCACAACGCGTTGGCGACTTCGACGATGCGCTTGTCGTTCTTCGCCGCGCGCGGATGGCATGCCGCGACGGCCTCGACAAGCCGCTTGAATGACAGCACGGCTTGCGCACGCGCCTCGGGGTAGCGCGCGAAGTCGACCTGCTCGGGCCGGAACATCACGCCGTAATAGACGGGATTCTCGATCGCGAAGTGCATGTATGCGCGCATCAGGTTGCGCAGATTTTCCTGCTGACGTTTAGGCCGATACTTGCGCTCCGCTTCGATCAGCCGCGCGTTGAGCCGCACGAAACCCTCGTGCGCGATGGCAGCCAGGATTCCTTCGCGATTGCTGAAATGGTGATAGGGGGTCTGATGACTCACGCCCGCCCGGCGCGACATCTCGCGAAAGCTCAACGCGCCGAGCCCCTGCTCGCCGATCAGACGAACGCTTTCGTCCACCAGCCGCTTCTTGGCCTCCGCTGCCTTCATCGCGCCAAGTATAGGCTGCGAACCAGTGGCTGTTGAAGCAGGCTCCCATGAGTAGGAGATGACACAAAACGACGACGGCTCGGGAGTCGTGAACGATGCGAGCAAACCTAACCCCAAACCCCTTCCCGCGCGGGAAGGGGAACCGGATAAAGGGATTTTTCGCTTCGCTCAGAATGGCTTCGAGCGATAAACTTGTCGCAGATTTGACACCGCTCGGGAGATGCCGATGAAAATTCCGCAATCGCTCCGTGAAGTGATCGAGAAGGGGCCGCTTGCTCATTTGACTACGCTCAACGCGGACGGGAGTCCGCAGGTCACCGTCGTGTGGGTCGGAATCGACGGCGACGAGTTGGTGCATTCACACCTGGCGCTGCATCAGAAGATCCGAAACATCAGGCGCGATCCGCGCGTCGTGCTGTCGTTCCTCAGTGACAAGACCAACGCACAGGGATTGCGGGAATACGTGGTCGTTTACGGCAATGCGCGGGTGACTGAAGGCGGCGCGGTTGAGCTGCTGCATCGCCTCGCGCCTCTCTACCTCGGGCCGGGGGCTGACTTTCCGCCGCCTGCGATGCGAAACATTCCGGGCTACATCACGCACATCACGCCATCGCGCTTTTCGGGAATCGGCCCGTGGGCTGCAAAAGGCGCTGACTAATGAAGCGTTACTGATCCAGGTACGCTGCGACGAACTGATCTATGTCGACTGTTCCCCAGCCGCTGGCTTTGTCGTAGCCGGGGCCGGCGGAGGCGCCGACGACGCCGTTGAAATCGGTATTGCCGGTCGTGACGTCGCGAATTCCGGTCGTTGCGTCGTTCTCGTTACCCAGCTCATACATTCGCTGGTTTAGATTGCCGATCGCGCCGCCGTTCATCTGGGAGAGCAGCTGGCTTATCCCTGCCCATGAGGGCGCGCCGACACTGGTGCCGCCGAGACAGCAGCTGACGGCCGGCACGCCGTCGTTGCGGCCGCCATAGAAGAACCCGGGAGACGAGGGACTGGCGCCGAACGAAATGTCGGGAAGGTCGCGCTTCTTGTCCTTCTTGATGAGCCCCTTCTGAAACTTTGGCTTCTTGAAGTACTTGCTTTCGCCGCCGCCGGCGGCGCCGTCGTCGTCATTCCACACCGATTCCGCGACGGAGCCGACGTCGTTGCCGTTAGAGTAAACCGGCGTGAACTCTGTGCCGCCCACTGCCGTCACGTTTGGCGACGCCGCCAGCTCGTTTACGTTTTTGGTCGTGCCGTTGGCGCACGTGTCGTTTTGTTTGTCGATTACGAGCCCCGCCGCGCCCTCATCGCCGGTAGCGACGAAGATGGACTGGCCTTGCGCAGCCGCCTGCGCAAAGAAATTGTTCTGACTCTTGTAGAAGGCTTTCGAGCCGCCGCAGAATCCGAAGCTGATGCTGACGGCGCTGCACGGATTGCTCTTATCCGTCACCGCCGCATCGATCGCGTCGAGGACTGCCGTCGCGCCGTTGCCAAGATAAATGCGGATGCTCGAGCCGGGCGCGGTGGTATGTGAGTAGTTGACGTCGAGCATGGTCTCGTCTTCGTCGGAATTCTGGCCGGGGTTGGAACCGTCGACGAGCACCGTGCTGAAGTTCGCTCCCGTCAGCGCGGGCAACCCGAACTGGGCATTGAACGCGTCCGCCGCGGGCTTATCGATGTCCGAGTCTTCCACCACCCCGATACATCCCGAAGTGGCGCCGTCTACATTGGAACCGAGCAAGCCCGTTTCGTCGTAGAAAGTATAAATGTCGAGAGGACCGAACGCGGTCGCGCCGCCGATGGCCGACGAGGGCGAACTCGCGTCCGGATAGCCCCGAGCCACGCGATGCGCGCCGGCCTTGCTATGCAACAAATTGTCGAGGCCTCGGATCGATTCGATAAGAGGGGCGAGATCGGCGGGGACCACCGGATCGGTCGTGTTGGAATAGAGACGCCGGTCGGCGGTCGCGGAAATCTTCACGGCGAAAGCTTCCTGCGCCTGCGCGACCGTACCGGTGAACGAGACTTCGCGACTCGAGGCGTCGGCAGAGTTGACGGTGAAACCTTTTTTCCTGAGCCACGCGATCACGCGCGCCAGGTCGGCGCTGGTCGGTCCGAAACGGCTGGTGAATTCGTCAGGCGTGAGCCATCGATGGTACTCCGGCGACGCGGGGTCCTGCTGAGCGGCCAGCAGTCGCGCAAGCTCCGCCGAGTTGTGCAGCGCCATCGTGAGGCGCATCGCGAGCGGTTGCGCAGCCGACGCGGCCGCGGCGCCGACAATGCCGGCGGCTTCGTCGGGATGGTTACCTGCGAGCAGAGCTGCCGAATCGGCAGCGGACGCCGGTCGTGCGAACGCGAAGACCAGCGCGAATGCGGCCATCAGGACAAGCTGGCGGAGCGTCCGGAGCGACAATCTTAAAATTGCAGAGCCTCCCTCAAATAGAACGAAACTGAACGCCGATAATTCAACGGCGACAAAATAGATAAGGAACCAAAGAGGAATTCATCGCCACCCCGCCTCAATCAGGTTAACCACCGTATCTTAAACTTTGTTCCTGAGCACCTGGGTAAGGTGATTTCCCCTCGCCCGAGCCCGCGCGTTGACAAGAGGCGCGGCAGGCCGGAGAATTGACGCCTAATGGCACGAATTACCGTAGAAGATTGCCTGGAGAATATTCCCAACCGTTTCGAGCTCGTGCTCGGCGCGGCGCGGCGCGCCAAACAGTTGCTCAAGGGCGCGCGGCCACTGGTGGAATCGGACAACAAGGAAGTGGTGACGGCGCTGCGTGAAATCGCCGCCGGCAAGGTCACGATCGAAGAACCCGACGCCTGACCGGGCGCCGTCGATCCGACAAACGCGACACGGCTTGATGCCATCCGACGGCTAGAGCATCGGTGTCCGCATCTCGTGCCAGCATTATCGTGGTGAAGCTGGAGCTAGACTGTGGCGCGCAAACCCGGCAAACCAATTCCGGCTAAAAGCAAGGCCGGCAAGCGCGGCAGCAAGGCTGGCGGCAAGGCTCCTCGTGCACGCGTGGCGGCCGAGCCTGTCGCAGCGGACGAAGCCGAATTGGATCTCGACGCCGAGGCCGCAGCCGGCACTGCAGATGCGGACGACGTCGAATCGCCAATCGAAGTCTCCGAGTTTCGTCCGGTACCAAGCACTGACGACGAACCGGCGGCGGAATCCGCGCAGGATCCCGCCGATAGCGATGCCGATGCCGACAAGAAGGGCGGCGCGCTCGTCGCCACCGATCCGCTCGGCCGCTACCTCACCGAGATTCGCCGCTTCCCGCTGCTGTCGCGCGAGGAAGAGGCGGTGATCGCGCGCCGCTACGTCAAGAACAAGGATCCAGAGGATGCGTACCGGCTCGTTACCGCCAACCTGCGGCTGGTAGTGAAGCTCGCGTACGAGTTCGCGCGCGCGACCAAAAACGTGCTCGACCTGATCCAGGAGGGCAACGTCGGCTTGATGGAGGCGGTCAAGAATTTCGACCCCGAGCATGGGATTCGCTTTCCGTCGTACGCGGTGTGGTGGGTGCGCGCGTACATTTACCGGTACCTGATCAACAACTGGCGGCTGGTAAAAATCGGCACCACGCAGGCGCAGCGCAAGCTGTTCTTCAACCTGCGCAAGGAGACCGAGCGGCTCGAGCGCGAGGGCTTCAAGCCGCAGCCGCTCCTGCTCGCGCATCGGATGGGCGTGCGGGAAAGCGACGTGCGCGAGATGCAGGAGCGGATGGGGCAGAGCGAGGTGTCGCTCGATCAGCCAACCGGCTCCGGCGACGACAACGATACGCGGCTGCTCGATGTGATTCCCGATGCCGGGCACAATCCTGAGACCGAGACGGCGGACCGCGAGTGGCGCGATTTTGCCCATGACAAGGTCGAGCAGTTTGCGGCGACGCTCAGTGGCAAGGAGCTCGAGATATTCAAGGCGCGGCTGCTGGCCGAGGATCCCGAGACGCTGCAGCAGATCGGCGCGCGCTTCGGAATCAGCCGCGAGCGCGTGCGGCAAATCGAAACGCGGCTCAAACGGCGGCTCAAAGAGTTCATCGAGGCGGCTGCCCCCGACGCCGGCCCGTCCTAAGTATTCCGCCTTACCCCATTGCCGCTGGTAGCCGCCGCTTGCGATAATGCGGGCTGAGGCGGATCGCGCAAGGAGCTTGCGGTCGAATGCGAGAACGCAGTTGCGCGCTGGTGGTTGTGGGTAACGAAATCCTTTCCGGCAAGGTTCAGGACTCGAACGCGTACTTCGCGGCTCGCGAGCTGCGCAAGATTGGCGTCGCCCTGTCCCGTATCGCGACTATCCCCGACGAGCTTGATCTCATCGCAGGCGAAGTCGCTTACTGCTCGCGCAATTTCGATTTTGTCATCACTTCGGGCGGGGTCGGCCCGACGCATGACGATCTCACGATGGAAGGCGTTGCGCGCGCGTTCAAGCGCCGTCTTGTGATCAACCCGGATCTCGAGCGGATAATCCGCGAGCACTTCCGCGATCGTGCGCTCGAAGCCGGCCTCAAAATGGCCGAGGTGCCCGAGGGCGCGATCCTCAACGAGGCTGGTGATATCCGCTTTCCGACCGTGCAGATCGAAAACGTGTACGTGCTGCCCGGAATTCCGCAACTGTTTGAGTCCAAGCTGCGGGCGCTCAGCAGCAGCTTTGCGACCGACCCGTATTTCATGCGCGCGATTTACCTTAGAGCGAATGAAGGCGTGATCGCGGAGCACCTGAACGACTGCATGCGCAATTTTCCGGAGTTGATGCTGGGTTCGTATCCGCGGATTGGAGATCCCGATTACCGCGTGAAGCTGACGCTCGAGTCGAAGGACGCGGCGTATCTCGAGCGCGCGTTTGGTCATCTAATGCGGCTGCTGCCAGCCGAGGCGGTAGTCAAAACCGAGTAAGTAATTTTACCCGAGGTGGTGGTGGAGGAAGTGATGAGGAAAACAAGTTTCAGATTCGCAAGGGTCGCGGTGACCGCGGCGGCGTTGTCGGTGATGATGCTCGCGATGCCGGCCGAATACGCCGCGGCGCAATCGTCGCCGGCTGTTGGTCCCGCGGCGCCGGGCACCCAGATCCCGCAGCCGCAGGACAACAACGTCAACTGGCCGGGCGCCGGCTACGGCGTGGGCGCGCTGCTCTGCAACGTGCTCTACATCCCGGCCAAGCTGACCTATGCCGTGGTTGGCGGGGTCGTTGGCGGCGGGACGTACCTGGTGACCGCCGGTAATTCGCAGGCGGCCAATACGGTGTGGCGCAGCTCGCTCGGCGGCGACTACGTTGTGACGCCGCAAATGCTGGCGGGTCAGCAGCCGGTCAACTTCAGCGGGCCGACCAACACTCCGCCGCCCGTAACAGCGTCTTCGCCGAGTTCCTCGTCGGGCATGACGACGACAACGACCGCGAGCTCGGGCGTCGTCGCGCCGATAACGCCGATACCACCGTCGGGTGCGACCGCGTCGTCATCGACGGCAGGCGGGCAGCCGCTGGATCACGGCGCCGGTCCCGCAGGCGGAACGTCGGGCCCGAATATCGAGTAGCATTGGTAAGGCACAGGTACGCGGCGAGTCGTGCATGAAGAAAATCCGTTTCTTCTGGAAATCGACATGCACGACTTGCCGCGACGCGCGGAGCTTCCTGCGCAAAGAACTGGGCGCGGAGCTCGACGAGCGTGACTACGCAAAACTCCCGCTGACTGAAAGCGATCTGAAAGATCTATTCGCAGGCCGCGACCCGCGCGACTATCTAAACCCGCGCAGCCCCGCCTACAAGGCGATGAACCTGGCAGGCAAATCGCTAACTGTCGAGCAGGCGCTAGCGCTGATGGCCAAAGAGCCGAATCTGATCAAGCGGCCGATAGTAATAGCAGGCAAACAAATGCTCGCAGGCTTCGATCGCGAAAAACTCCGCGCAGCGTTGAAGTAGCCCTGCTCTTCCCAAAGAGTTCTAACAGGGACGAAGTCCCGCATCTTTCTTCTTCTTAGTACCGGGTGCAGGGGTCACCCCTGCCCAGGGAAGCGTGAAACCCACGGCGGGTTTCACATTCGATATTCCGCGCGCGAGTCGTTCATGCGCGCGTGCAATAGCTCACGCGCGATGCTATTTCCTGTGCGAGGCGAGGTAATTTTTCATGCCATTTTCTGACGATCTCTTTTTTGCTCCCGCTCATAAGCTTGCCGCGATGCTGCGTGCGCGCGACGTCTCCTCGGTCGAAATGGTCGACGCTTTTATCGAGCGCATCGAGACCGTGAACCACGGGCTTAACGCCGTCGTCACCCTGGTCGAGGAACGCGCGGCGCGCGAGGCCGAGGAATCCGACCGGCGCCTGTCCGGCAAGGGCGAGATTCGCCCGCTCGAAGGCCTGCCGATCACAATCAAGGATTCGATAATCACCGAAGGCGTGCGATCGACCTGGGGCATGAAAGGTTTCGAGCATCATGTGGCCAAGCAGGACGCGCCGACCGTCGCCCGGCTGCGCGCGGCGGGCGCGATCGTCATCGGGAAAACCAATACGCCCGAGATGACGATGGACTACGACTGCGACAATCCCGTCTTCGGCCAGACCAACAATCCATGGAATCACGATCGCGTGCCCGGCGGCTCCAGCGGCGGCGAAGCGGCTACGCTTGCAGCGGGAATGTCGCCGCTCGGCATGGGCTCGGACTATCGCGGCTCGATCCGCGTGCCGGCGCATTTCTGCGGCATCGTCGGGCTGAAGCCGAGCTGGGGCACGATTCCCGGCAGCGGTCATATGGCGCCGAGCATCGCCGCGCCGCCGCCGATCGCGCATATGGCGACCATCGGGCCGATGGCGCGTTACGTTGACGATCTCACACTCGCCTACAACATCGTGAAGGGACCGCATCCGAGCTCGCCACACACGGTGCCGACCGCCGACGCGCATCCGGAAAAAGTCGATCTGAAGCGCGTCCGGTGCGCGATCTTTACCGACGCGTGCAACGTGCCGGTCTCCTCCGATACGCGCGCCGCGATCGAACGCGCGGGCCGCGAGCTGCAGAAAATGGGCGTCGTCGTCGAGGCGGTCAAGCCGCCGGTCGACGAGGGCGAGCGTTTGTGGTGGGCGTACAGCGGCGCGGACGGCAACCGGCTGGTGCTCGAAGCGCTGGGCGAGATGGTGAAACTTTCACGCGAGCGGCTGCGGGCGTTCATGGTCCCCGGCGAAGTAAAGTCGGCCGCCGAGTTTTTCAAAATCGCGATGGAACGCGACGCGTGGCGCGTGCAGCTCGCGGAGTTCATGGAACGCTACCCGATTATTCTCGGCCCGACGTTCTGCGTCACCGCGTTCAAGCACGGCGCGACGTCGGTCGAAATCGACGGCAAAACATATCCGCACTTCCTCGCGGGCTGGCCGGTGGCGTGGGGCAATTGCGCGGGACTGCCGGGCGTAGTCGTGCCATGCGGAAAAGATCGCGACGGACTGCCGATCGGGCTGCAGATAAACGGCCGCGCCTTCGACGAAGAGACCGTGCTCGCAGTCGCAAGGGCCGCGGAGACCGCGCTGGGCGGGTATCAGAAGCCGCCGCTGTGAGACGAAAAATCTAAGTGAAACCCTCCGCGGGTTTCACGCTTCCGCGGCAGGGGTAACCCCTGGACCTTGGTGTTGGGGATTGCTACGCCGAGAATCCTTGAGACCGGCCTAA
>JBEKLS010000031.1:0-55728 GCA_050010075.1 Binatus sp. (SeqCode)
TGATCAAGCCGCACCGCGTCGACGGCGCCGACGACAATCAGCGACACGATCATGGCAGCCGCCGTGATGTAGGCAATCGGATCGGCGCTGAGCCACAGCGCGATCGCGACGCCCAGTCCTGCCGCCCGCCGGCGAGTCGGCCGCCAGCGCATGCTTTCCGCAATTGTTATCGCGACCATCATGAACGCGAGCGAGGCGATCGAGCTCGCACCGCCGCGCGAAAAATAAGTCATGCTCGGCGAAATCGCGATCAATGCGGCCAGGGCCAGCGCTCCCGCGCGTCCCAGGACCGGGCGCAGGGCATATCCCATCGCGATGATCGCCAGGCCGCATAGCATCACGACGATTCGCGAGCTGGCGTCCGACGCTCCCACCGCTGCGAAGATCCATCCTTGCAGTATCGTCACCCACGAGGCGGCCACCGACCCCAGCGCGTCGTGCCCGTTGGCCGCGAGCGCCAGCGACGAAAGCGCGTCGGCTCCCTGCGGGGCGTCGAGCGGACGCGCTCCCAGAGCCGCCATGCGCGTGATGAGCGCCCAGGCCACGACCAGGTACCAGGCCAGGTGCTCGGTCGTGACGACGTAAACGGCGCGCGTCAGCCGTTCGTGGCTCAGGTTGGGCGCGAGTGCGGTAGTCGGCGGCGCAAGTCGAGCAGGCTCGTGCTCGACGCTCTCGACGGGTGCGTTGTCGAGCCGCCATTCGTCGTCCGCGATTTTTTCCGGTTCCGCCATCGGTAATTCAGCTCTTGCGACTTCGCTATTGCCCGGACCGCGCGTTGTCAACGCCGGTCGCCGAAAAATTAATCCGCTCGAAACGCAATTTGCCCTTGAGCCCACCGCCTTTGCGGTTATGCTGGAGGTTTCGAGTCACGCAAAAAATGTTCGGCCTCAAAATAAATCCGCGGCGCCTCGTCAACGGCACCCTCTCCTTCCTCGCGCTGGCCGCGATTATCGCGCTGTTCTTCGCGTATCGCAGCCACGCCCAGCATCTCATTCCGCACAACGTCCCCATTTCGATCCGCCATCTTCCATACTACGCATTCTGTTCGTTTTACCGGATGCTCGCCGCGTATGTCATCGCCCTGATTTTTTCGATCATCTATGGAATGGCCGCGGCGCGCGGCCGACTTTACGAGCGCATCCTGATTCCCGCCATCGACATCGCGCAGTCGGTGCCGGTGGTCGGCTTTTTTCCCGCCGCGATTTATTTCTTCGTCTCACTCACGCACGGCAGCCGCCTCGGGATCGAGATGGCCGCCGTTTTTCTCATCTTCACCAGCCAGGCGTGGAACATGGCGCTCGGCGTTTACGAAGCCGTCAAAACGATTCCCGACGACTCCAGGGAGGCGCTGGAGACCTTCGGCGGGCACGGCTGGCTCAGGTTCAAGCGCCTGCTGCTGCCGGCCAGTGTGCCGAAGCTGGTTTACAACTCGATCCTGTCGTGGGTCGCGGGATGGTACTTTCTCATCGCATGCGAAATCATCACCGCCGGCCCCGCCAACTACAAACTTCCGGGACTGGGCAGTTTCCTGTGGGAGGCATCCGAGAAGGGACGCAACTTCGATCTCGCCGCCGGCCTCCTGACCCTGCTCGCGATCATCGTCGCGATGGACATGATCGTGTGGCAGCCGCTGTCCACGTGGGCGGAGAAGTTCAAGTACGAATTTGCGGCGTCATCCGGCGCCGCGCAATCGCTCGGCATGTTCGACGCGTTGTCGGGCGTCGGCCCGGCAGTGACGCGTGCGCTGCGCACCGTGCTGGTGCCTCCGATCAGGCTGATCGGCCGCACACTGGACGCTCTCCCGCGCGGCCCTAAGCTCTCGCCCGAACAAGCCAGGCGCGTGAACGCTATCGTGCAAACTCTCGTCATCGGCACGATCGTGATCTTCAGCGCGTGGGCACTCGCTCGCGGCTTCTTCGCGTTGATCAGAACGCTCTCGGAGCCGTGGCCGTCGGACGCGGAGCAGATTCCCGAAGCTATTCTCCTCTCGACCATCCGGATGACGGTCGCCTACGCCATCTCGCTCGCATGGACGGTGCCGTGCGCGCTGGCGGCCAGCGAGAGCGCGCGCTTCAACCGCATCGTCTCGCCGATCGCGGAAATTGTCGGATCGATGCCGGCGACCGCGCTGTTCCCGATCATCGTCGCCGCCTTCATCGAGTTTACCGGCGGGATGAATGTAGCGTCGGTCGTGCTAATCCTCACAGGAATGCAATGGTACCTGCTGTTCAACCTGCTCGCCGGCATCAACCAGGTGCCCGAGGACTTGAAGGAAGCCTCGCGCTCATTCGGACTTTCCCGCTTCGCGCGATGGCGTAAGCTGATTCTTCCGGCCGTGACGCCCTCCCTGATAACCGGCAGCATCACGGCGTGGGGCGGAGGATGGAACGCGCTGATCCTCTCCGAATATTTCGTATACAAAAACCAGACCTACCAGGTGCTCGGAATCGGCTCGCTGCTTGACGCCGCAACCTACAAGTCGGGCAACGGCGTGATGATCCTGCTGAGCCTCCTGTCAATGATAGCGGTGGTGTTACTGTTGAACCGGGTCGTGTGGCGGCCCTTGTACAACCTTGCCGCAGAGCGCTACAGGCTGGACTACTGACGCGCGTATTATGTGCGACCCGGACTTACCTGACCCATGGCCCTCCTCGAGCTCAAGCACGTCGCGAAAAGTTTTGCCCACGCCAAGGGCACGCTGCAGGTCCTCAATGACATCAACTTCGACGTCGAGGAGGGCGAGTTCATCGCGATCGTCGGTCCGTCGGGATGCGGCAAATCAACCCTGCTGCGCATCATCAACGGCATCGTGCCGATGACTTCCGGACAGGTGTTATATCGCGGCCGCCAGGTCGACGGGATCAATCTTGAATGTGCGCTCGTGTTTCAGTCGTTCGCGCTACTGCCATGGTTGTCGGTCAAGGCTAATGTCGAGCTGGGCCTCGAAGCGCAGGGGCTGCCGCTGGCTGAGCGCGAAAAGCGCGCCGGCATTTACATCGACAAGGTCGGCCTCGACGGCTTCGAGGAAGCCTACCCGCGCGAGCTGTCGGGCGGCATGAAGCAGCGCGTTGGTTTCGCGCGCGCGCTCGCGGTCGAGCCCAAGGTGCTCCTGATGGACGAGCCGTTCTCGGCGCTCGACGCTCTGACCGCAATAACTTTGCGCGAGGAGTTGCTGGACATCTGGCAGTCGCCGGACATGCCGGTGAAAAATATCGTGCTCGTCACCCACATCATCGAGGAGGCAATCGAGCTCGCCGATCGCATCATCGTGATGGCCGCCAGCCCCGGGCGCATCGTCAAGGATCTCAAGGTCGAGTTGCCAAGGCCGCGCGACCGCCGCACCGACGCCTTCAACGCGCTGACCGACAAGGTTTTCTCGATGATCGAGGAGCGCGGCTGATGCCTCCGGCGTCGATAACTCCGCTCCCGGATTGCGCGCTGACGCTGGTCTTCGGCCTGCTCGAATTGCTCGAAGATCGCGGCGGGCGCGAGGACGGCTACAAAATCGCGCGCGATCTCAACTTCAAGTTCAGCGATCTGCTGAAGGTGATGAAGGCGGCGGAAATCCTTGGGCTCGTTTCAACCCCGGTCGGCGATGTCGTGCTCGAGCCGCTCGGCAAACAATTCCTCGCGTCGAACGTGAACGAACGCAAGCTGATGCTGCGCGAGCAATTGAAGAAGCACGGCCTCTTCAGCTATTTCATTCGCCTGCTGCACGGCACCGAGGACAAGTCGCTCACCAAGGAAATCGTGCTTGAACATCTCGCAATGCTGCTGCCGAGCGAAAAGCCTGAGCGCCAGTTCGTTACGATCGTCAACTGGGGTCGCTATGCCGAGCTGTTCGGCTATAACAAGGATGAGGACCGCTTTTATCTCGACCACGAATAGGCGCTTGCGCCTGAGGAGAAATCGCTATGGCTACCGATGCTGAAAAAATCGTGACGGAATTCTGCAACGCATGGCCGCGCAAGAACGTTGACGAGCTGCTCGGCTTCTTCACCGACGACGCCGTCTACCACAACATCCCGCTGGAACCAGCCAAGGGCAAAGCGGCCATCAAGGCCGTCATCAACACGTTCCTGCCGATGGCCAAGTCGCTCCACTTCAAAGTGCTGCACACCGCGAGCGCCGGGAACGTGGTTTTCAACGAGCGCGTCGACATCTTCGACCTCGGCAACGGCAAAAAGATCGAACTCCCGGTCGCCGGAGTGTTCGAAGTAACCGGCACGAAGATCAGCGCATGGCGCGACTACTTCGACATGGCGATGTACACCAAGCAGATGGCGTAAAGCGCGCTGGTTAGCGGGCGAAGGCTGCTCGCAGCGCGTCTGCCGCCTGGCGCTGGCCCTCTTTGCCTTTGTCGAGGCCGTCGGCGAAGCTGACGAAGCCGTGGGTGACGCCTTCGTAGCGGGTGCAGGTTACGGCGACGCCGGCCGCGATGAGCCGTCCGGCGAATCGCTCGCCCTCGTCGCGCAATGGATCGTGGCTGGCGGTCAGCACCAGCGCCGGCGGCAAGCCTTTTAAATCCTTCGCGCGCATTGGGCATGCGTACGGATTGTTTTTTTCGGCGCCGGGGTCGGTGTAGTTGTTCCAGAACCATTCCATGTCGGCGCGCGAGAGCACGTAGCCGTCGGCGGCGAATTCTTTCTGCGAGGGCGTGTCGAGCGCGCAATCGGTGACGGGATAAAATAGCAACTGGAAATTGATGGCCGGGCCGCCGCGATCGCGCGCCATCATCGAGACTACCGCCGCCAGGTTTCCGCCCGCGCTGTCGCCGCCGACCGCGAGCCGCGCAGCATCGGCGCCAAGCGAGGCTGCGTTTTCGGAAACCCACTTCGTCGCGGCATAACAATCCTCGGCGCCGGCCGGAAAAACGTGCTCCGGCGCGAGTCGGTAATCGGCGGACACGACGACGCATCCCGCACCGTTGGCGAGCGCGCGGCATACGCGGTCATGACTGTCGAGATCGCCCAGCACCCATCCGCCGCCGTGGAAATATACCAGCACGCCCATCGGCGGATTGCCCTCGGGAGTATAAATCCGCACCACGATGTCACCGGCGGCGCCGGGAATGTGGCGATCCTCGACGCGGTAGATGGCGGGCGGCGGAATCGGATTCGCCTCGAGCAGCGCGCGCATCTTGGCTCGCGCCTGCTCCGCGGTTTCCGCGCGCAGGAACATCGGCCCGGCCGCGTTGAACGCGTCGAGCATCACTTTCATTTGCGGGTCGAGCGCTGTGGTCATCCGAGATTCTTAGGTTAGGCAGCACCAAGAGGCAAGCGTCCGGAGCGCGCGGTTTAACACGCGCGCGCGGCTAATTTTCGAAGCGGCGAAAGTCTGCGCGCCAGTGCGCTTTGAACCACGGCTCGCCGTCGCGCATGCCGAAGACGTCGGCGCTGACGATCATGTCGTCGCCACCGATGCGGCAGTCGAGGTTGGTGGTTTCGTCGACCGCAAAGGTCGGCGACATGCCGTCGGCGCGGGTTTTGTATTCGTCGAAATACAAATGTGATTGCATCGAGGCGTACGCGCGGCCGTCAGTCGAAATCGGCACCACGCTGCCGCGCGGATTGAGAATCTTGTCGTTCGGCTCGACTCCGGTCTGGGTAAACGTGAGCGTGAAGGGCTGATTGCCAACGCGCTGGTAGCAGAGCCGGTAAGTCTTCGGCGTCCAGAAGCCGATTTTATGCGCGCCAGGCTCGCTCCTGATCCAATCGAGCTGAATCACCTCGCCCTGCCAGCATCCGCGGAACACTGCAGGCAGTGAAGGGACTGCTTGCGCCGTCATCGGTGCGACGTTGGCCGGCGGCGGCACCGGCTGAGGCTGCGCGGGCGCGGGCTGCGTCAGTTGCGGAAGCAGTTGAATCGTATCGCCGTTGTCGGGCGCGTAGGGGGCAGACGGCGGCGGCGCCTGGCGCGGTGGAATATACGGCTGATTCTGATTCGCCGGTCCAGGGACGTCGAGGCTGGTTTGCGCGCGGGCGGGCTGATCGGCGAACACCATCAGTCCGCCCACCAGCAGGCACAATATAAAGATACGGGCGCGCATAAGGGAGCTCGGTTCCATCCTACTACATTACGAAGCATATCCGGTGCCGATGCATTTTGGCGGACCCACCGTAGCTTGGCCGCGGGGCGACAGCTACCATCGAAAAAAGTTCGCAGCAGGCCGATCAAACAAGATGAGCGATCAACTTATAGATTTCGAAGCGGCGTGGGCCGTCAGCCAGGCGCCCGCGACCGGACGCCGCGCCCAGGCGCATCGACTGGCCAACGCGATGCGCCGGGTGATCGACCATCTGGTGCAGGTCGCGGCGCCCGAGGAAGATTTGTCAGCCGCCGCCGACGCCCTGGAGCGATATGCCAAACGCCTGTCGAAATATCCGATTTCGCGCAGCTACGAGGGCTTTGCCGAGAGCGCCAACGCCGGCGATCCGCACGCGTTTTTCGATCATAGCCCGCTGATTGGAATCTCGAATCCGCTCGCGCCGCCGATTCGGCTGGCCGTGCTCGGCGACAAGGTCGAAGGCCGCGGGACGTTCGGCGTCGCGTACGAAGGTCCGCCCGGGCATGTGCATGGCGGCTTTCTCGCGGCCGCGTTCGACGAGGTGCTGGGGATGGCGCAGTCGCTGACCGGCAATCCCGGCATGACGGGGTCGCTCACGATTCGCTACCGCCGGCCGACGCCGCTGCTGACTGAGCTGGTGTTCGAGGCGCACGTCGATCGGGTCGAGGGTCGCAAGATCTTCACGCACGGCAAGTTGTCGGCCAACGGCGTGCTGACTGCCGAAGCCGAGGGCCTGTTCATCGCAGTCGGCCAGGAGCGTTTCGCGGCGATGGCGGCGCAAGTCGCCGAGAACGCGAAGGCGCAACAGCACAAGAAGTAAGATCGTCTAGTCGGGGCGGACTAATCCTGACAAGCCGGCGAATAACAGCGGCGTGATCATCCATCCCGCAAGGATGTGCAGCCACAGGTAGCATCGCAGCAGGCGGCTTGGGACTGAGCTGGGATCGCGCGGCTGACCGTCGCGCGTTGCTCTGCCGGCCACGCGATGGCGTGGATTCGGGCGCCAGTATTTGTCCTGATGCAGCTCGACCACCGGCAGGAAATTCTCGAGCGAATAGACGAACGAATTGAAAACGGGATAGTGCTGCGGCGCGTCGCCGCTGGCGACGAACTCGCGGTAAGCGGCCTCCTCGGTCGGTGCGATGATGCGCACGCGATAGCCCCAGGCGAACAAAATTGTGCCGAGCCCGACGAAGCCCGCGATCCACCAGAGCGCACGCAGCGGCATGTAGCCGAACCCGATCGTGTATTGCAGCATCAGGCTCCACGCGCGCTGCAGAATGCTCTCATGGCCGAAGCGCCGCTGCGCGATTTCCTTGGCCATGCGCACCTGGATCACGCCCTCCTCGCGACCCATCTCACTCAACGCCGTCGCCAACTGGCGGAACGTCTGCGGCCGGTAATCGGACGACTGCAGCGCGAGCCATCGCAGACGCGACGGACCGTCGCTGGGACCGCCGGCGATGTCGCCGTAAACGAAGCCGTTGATTACGAGATTGCCCGGCGCGGGCCAGCTTGCCTCGTCGTCCCAGATTGCGCCGGCGCGCGCGTCCTCGAGGTCGAGCACAGTCTGCGGCGTGTGC
Organism: Binatus sp. (SeqCode); assembly: GCA_050010075.1. GTDB lineage: Bacteria > Desulfobacterota > Binatia > Binatales > Binataceae > Binatus. The sequence continues at coordinate 7,651 of JBEKLS010000031.1, forward strand.
TTCACGTCAACCCAGTAGAAAGTACCGTCGATGACGGCGCGCTCGGCGTCGAGTTGTCCGTCGCCGCGAAATTCGGCGCCGTGAAAGCTGAGGTCGTGTCCAATTTTCGCCAGCCGCGCGTACACGATGCCGTCGGTCGTGAAGCCGTCATGAAACAGCACGTCGCCGCCGACATTCGCCTCGACCAGGTTAACCGCGTCGTCGCCGGGGTCGAGGATTTGCGAGCCGGTAAAGTCGAGCGTCCCGTCGATCCGCGCTCGCATCAGGCTCACGGGTCCGTAGTCGCCGAATATAAACGTTGCGTCGCCGTGAATAACCGCCATGTTGCCGAAAATCGCACCGGTGCGTGAATGCCGCACGGTGATTTCAGTCAGATGTGCGGACAGCAAATTGATTCCGTCGGGAATGTAGCAGCGGATGAGCGTCAGCGGCTTGCCGACGGTGGCATAGGAGAGATCCAGGTTTCCGGTGATGCGCGCGCCGGCGAGCGCGAGTCCGCTGGGATGAATGAATTGCGCCGGCTGCGGATCGCTCACCAACCATTCGACGAAATCAGCGCGCACCGTACGTTCGGCGCCCCAACCTTCACCGTGTGCAGGATCGTTGGCGACGTTGTCGGGATCGTCGTTGGGCCCAAACCACGGCACATCGCGCATCGGCGCCGAATGCAGCAGCTTTCGTTCAGCCGCACTCAGCGACGCGCCGAACTTCTGTTGCGCCATCGCGTCGAGCGCGGCGGCGGGGTCTGCCGGGGCGGCGACGGAAGTTGCGCTCTGTGACCTCGCGGCAAATGACGGCAATGCCGCGAAGGTAAGCAATCCGATCGCGAAAGCTGCGACCATGATCGCTTTTCGCTTCATCAACATTGAGGTGAACGATGTCCGGCTAGATCGAGCCGGCCCATCGGCGCTCGAGCGCGGTCTCGGGGCGGCCGTTGATATGGCCGGCCAGCGCAGCGCGCGCCTCGGACTTGCGGCCCGCGTTGATCAGCGAAACGAGATGAGACTCGGCAAATACGCCGCGCTGCTCGTCACTCCCGCCAACGCGTGGCACTTCCTCCAGGATTGGCTCCAGGAGCGCGCTGGCGCGATCGTAATCACCGGCCGCGAACGCGACGCAGCCACGCGCCAGCGGCAGGCCGATCTCGTTCCATACATGCGCCAGGCCGCCGGTCGGTTTTTCGGCGTGCCGTTGCATGCTCGCGAGTGCGCTCTCTGCCTCTTTACTCTCGCCGGCGCGAGTCAGCGCATATAAGTAGATGCAGTTCAGGAACGGGAACAAGGTGTCGTGGGCATTGGCGCGGATATGTGGTGCGATCGCGCGCCATTCGTCGTCGACTTTTCCACCGGCCAGCTCAAGATACCATAGCAGCAATATAGCGTCGGTCTGCTCGACGACCATATTGGGTGAGTATCCCCAAATATACTTTCGATATGCATTGCGGACGTCGTCGAATCTCAGTTCGTTCAAGTACAGAGTAGCCAGATGGAACCAGTTGTGCGCGACCGTGTAATGGCTGAACTTCTGCCATGACGGCGCGTATTGCTCCATCGCGGTTATTCCTTCGGCGATGCGCGACTGCCCGGCAAAGACGTGTGCGCGGCAGTGCTGCGCCCACATCGTGTCGGGATCGATCGCCAGCGCGGTCCGGGCAACTTCGTCGGCGCGATCGCGCTCGGCGTTGAGCTCGAGTGCGAAAGCGTGCATGGCGAGCACGTGGCTCACATCGGGATTTGCCGCGGCCGCCTTGCGCATCAGTTCGAGTTGGCGGGCGGCGAGGCCGGTCTGAAAAAAGTGGAACTCTGCCAGCTTGGCCGCGATGACGTCGCGCGGCCAGCGGTCGGCGATTTGTTCGTAGAGAGCGAGCGCGCCTTCGAAATCGCCGACGCATCCGGCTTTGACCGCGTCGATGAAAACCCGCTCGCGCTCAGTCAGATCGGCGAATCGAATTTCCGCGCGAGCGAGATAGGGCGCCGCCCGTTTGGCGCCGGCTGTCGTCTGCGAATAGAGATAGGTCGATGCGCAACAGGCTTGCAGCATCGCGCAGTCGGGATATTCGTCGGCGGCGGCCTGGACCGCGGCCATGTCGGTGCCGAGCGAGAGCAATTCGCGCGAGTAATGGTCGATAGCGCGAATCGCGCCTTCGGATTCGGTGCTGACGGCGAGGCCGCGGTTGTCGAATTTCATGGTCGCGAGTGCATCCCTGATGAGCGACCGTGCCAGCCAATCCGCAGAGTGTCAATCGCGCCAAAGTGATGCGTCACTGGCATTTGCTTCGATCGCCGCGACGATGCTTAGACTTTTCTGTCGCGCTGGAAAAGTCGCCAAGGAGTCACACGTGGAAGCTGCACAGAAAGAGAGGTTGGCCGCACTGCTGGCCGAGGTACAGGTCGCGATTCTTGTAACGCAGGGCGAGCAGTGGCCGACCGCGACGTTGCAGGCGTTCGCGGAGACGCCCGAGTTCGATTTGTTGTTCATCATGAACGACGCGACTGAGAAGTTTCAGAACCTGCTCAAGCATCCGTACGTGACCGTGTACCTGGACGCGCGCGAGAAAGGCAAAGTCGAGACGTTCGAGATCTCGCGCGTGCTGATCCAGGGCGTCGCCGGCGAAATCCCGCGCGACAGCGCGGAATGGGAAGCGGCGAAGGAAATATTTCTGAAGAAGAGCCCGTTCGAGGCGCCGTTCTTCAAGTTCCCGACGCTGCGTATGATGCGCGTCAGGCCCAAACGTCTGTCGTACGCGGGCGCGGACCGCTTCGCGTTCAAGGCGGAGTTCTGAGAATTGCCGCTGTGCATCGAGTGCTGTAAGTACAGGGTTTGCAGAGACTCTTCGCGTGACGACACTCGCCGATAAAATCGTGCCGTATACCGCTGCCTTCCGCCGCGACGGTTTCGTCATGGTGCCTGACTTGCTCGAGGCGCGCGAGCTCGAGCGCTATGGCGCCGCAGTCGATGAAGCGGTGGCGCGGCGCAAGCGCTTCGACCATCGCCAGCTCGGCGAGAAATCACCCTATGAACAGTCGTTCATCCAATGCATCAACCTGTGGGAAGACACGCCCGCGGTCCGACCGCTCACATTTCATCCCGTCGTTTGCGAGACCGCCGCGCGCCTGCTTGGCGTCGAGACGCTTCGGCTGTGGCACGATCAAGCGCTGTATAAGGAAGCCGGTGGGCGGCTGACCGACCCGCATCAGGATCAGCCGTACTGGCCGATGGTGGAGACCGACACGATCACGGCGTGGATTCCCTTCGACGGCTCGTCGCATGCGACCGGATGCATGGGCTACGTGCCGGGATCGCACGCGGTTGGCCTGCGCGTGTTCGTGAACATCTTCAAGCCCGAAGACGCGCTCGAAATTATGAAGATGCCGGAAATCAGGGACACGCCACCGGTCTGGGTCGAAGTGCCGCGCGGCGGAGTCGCGTTCCATCACGGGCTGACGGTGCATATGGCCAAGCCCAACTCCGGGTCGCTAACGCGGCGCGTGCATACGATGATTTTTTTCCGCGACGGTTCAACGCGCAAGAATGATTTTCCGCACGATTCCGTCGAGCGCTACGGCGTCAAGATAGGCGCGCCGATCGACAGTCCGGTGACGCCGATCGCATGGCCGCGGGCGGCGGGCGACCTGCCCGAACCGCCCGACGCGCCAATCTCCGGGATATTCGCCAAGGCGATCGAGCTCGGCGCATTTCCCGACAAGGCCGGCCGCGCCGGCCGCTAGCCATTAAACCAGCGGAACCCGGCGCGACCAGCGACGTTCCTACATCATCCCGGGCATCAAAGTGTAAGGCCCCGGCATCGGTGTCGAAGTCGTTTTCTTGGCTGCGGAACCAGCCTGGATCATTCCGAAAAGTCCCTCGGTGTACCCAGCAGGACCCGCAGTGAAATAGACGGCGTTGGCCTTGGCATTCATTGCGCCCGTGCCGTCGACCAGCGACCACAGCCCTGAAATCACAAGCGGCTTCGATTTCTTGGCCTCAAGTTGTCCCAGGAATTCGCCGTTGGCTGGATTGAATACGCTGATAGTGCCGTCGCCCAGATTTCCGACCAGCAGATCATTGCTGAACGTGCCGAACTGGCTGGGCGCAAGCGTCAATCCCCACGGCTCGTCGAGCGAAGGGTCGGTGAAGCTCATAATCAGGTTGCCTTCGGTATCGAACTCATCGACCTGACCCACCGCCTGCGTCCCCTCGGAGTAGGCAACAAACAAACTGTCGCCGAGGGCGGTGATATTGTACGGCGTGAAACCGGCTGGCAGGCTCGGATCCGAAAATCCGCCGGTGGTGGAAATCGGGTTGAAGTTGGCATCGAACACGTCGATCGATCCCGGTGCCTTGTGATTGGCGGCGTACAGCATGTTGGCCGCCAGCGCCAGCCCTGTGTACGAGGCGGTCGTAGAGTTGTTGACGATCGTGGTTGCGCTGGTGCCGCTATTCCATCCGGCAATCGTCCCGTCGTCGGTTGCGAAAATAAAATCCGCCGAGGTGCCTCCCGGAATCGGGAACAGCCCGGTGGCATTGCCGACGATACCGGTTGGTTTACCGGTGCCGCCGCTGGCCCCCGGCACCGTAACAAACGGTAGCGCCTTGAAAATCTTGCCCTTGCCGTCAATCAGCTCCGAGTCACCTGTGCCCTCGTCATTGACCCAGAAGGGCGTCGCCGCGGCCGCGATGAATGCGGTTCCCCATGCGTTGACCATTCGGGCATCTTTCTTTTTCGCACCGGAACCCTTGCTGCCAACGAGCTTGACGATTTTGAACGACGTTGTTGATGATGCTGCGAGCGTACTTTGAACCTGCGCGGCCACCATCATGACCGCGAATGTGACAACCGAAAGCGCCACCAACCTGTGACGACTTCGGCTTGCGTACCGTTCCGACCTGCTTTCCATTTTGGACCCTCCAAATAGAAACCAGCGGTAGAGAAATTTGCGCTGGCTCAGGAAGGTAAATGGACGGCGACGGCCGATGGTTCCCGCGGCCCCGAGGAGTTTGTTGCGGCGACGTTAAATTCCGTCTTGACTCTCACGAGCCGTCGACAGAATACTAGTTGACGAAAGGAATTAAGCAGTAGCGCGAGAATCCGTATAGTAAGTACTACTCAGTGCGGCGTACGCGACTATAGCGGACGTCTTGCAACATACTATTCACCAATAGTCAGATCGTCCGCCGGCCTGCAACTGACTAGTCGCAGTTCACGCTCTTGACGACCATGCCGCCGCCGCCGAAGCGCATATTGCGGTCGTAGACGACGTCGCATCGCGCGATGCTCGCCGGCAGCCGGCGCGAGATCTGCGCCGTCGTATTCGCATACTGGCATTGCAGCCAGTAGCCGCGGTCGCTTTTCATCAACTGCCAGGTCTGTATCACCTTGTCATCGGACGTCTTCTCATTGTCGGGCACCAGCGAGGCCTGCTCAGACGGTGGACCGTCGAAGATGGTGATGCCCGAAATCGCGGTCTGGTAGCCGGAGTAGCCGACGCTCCAGTCCGGTGCCGGGGCAGACGCCTTCTGTTCGACCGCGATCTCGGCAGGACAAAACGACTCGGCGCGCGCCAGATACGGCGCTGCGATCGCGCAAGCCACCGCTATCAGGTTGAGGGTTATTCTCTTCATCCCGCACCTCACTCCGAGGCGCAAGTCTAGAATGCGGCGCGGGGAAAAACGAGTGCGGGGCGGAGGCGCGGTTCGATTCGCACTCCGCCCCGCAAAATGGGGTTAGTCGCTAGCGGCGTCGCCGCCGCATATATGAACCGGCTTTAGCGCTCAGCTCGTGATCGCTTGAAGTAGGGCCTCGCAGGGCCTGCGATTATCACGATCGCGATTGCCACTCCGGCCAGCAAAGATACTGCTTCCATCATCATACTCCTAACTCACTTTCGCGGGCGTGGATCGTGCGATCGATCGGGCAGCGCGCGATTACAGGTCGATTATCCTTTGGCTCGCCGAGCCGCACTCGAAGGGCCGCTCGGCGTTCGTGCCCCGACGCGCGCATTTGTTGAGGAGGTAAATCCAGGAACGCTTCGGGAAGCCGATCGGGAGTTGATTCGGTTGATCGGTTCCTTCCCGCGCGTATTATGCGATGCGTCTTCTTACAGGCTCACGAACGACAGAACGATGTACGCCAGGGTGAGGACCGCAAACGTCAGACCGGGCAGTTCGCTGAGCAGACTGTTCTGCGCAATACGATCCGCGGCGACGGTCTCGGTCTGCTCCTGTACCTGCTGAAATCCTGCGAGCCTCTGATTGATTGTGGTAGCAGCCATTTTCCTTGTCCTCCCGTTTTCTAAGTTCGTCGACAGTGGGTAGAGCAAGGCTGGTGCCAATGACCGAAGGCTTTGTTTTGTTCAACTATTTCGGATAGGCGCAGTCCTTTTCATTTGCGATTCGCAAAACGTTTCCCGCGATGCGCGAAAACCCCGCTATTTGCGCAGAATCCACCGCCGGTCAACAACAAGCAGTCGGGTGACTGCATGCAGCAGATTCGCGCCGCCTTGACTGCGACCAACATTACTAACGCGTTACGGACGCGGCATCTCGATCGCTCCCACAGCAAACGCGACGGCTGCCGACGACGTCAGCAGGTCCGCGCGGCTCTGCACGATCGTATAGCGCGCGTTGGCGAGGTCGCGATCAGCCGTCAGCAACTCGACGATCGTGCTGAGCCCCTGCTTGTACGTGTCGAGGTTCGCGTCATACGACTCCTGCGACGCGGCCAGCAACGCCTTGGCGTAGCTGTAGCGGCTGAGCGCGGTCTGGAATTCGTAGTACGCGCGCCACACGGAGCTGATGGCGCCGACCTCGAGCGATTTGAGCTGGGCGCCGGCAGCGTCGCGATCGGCCTCGGCCTGGCGGAGGTCATTGAGACGCTTGAAGCCGGTGAAGAGGTCCCAGTTTATAGTCAGCAGCGCGGCGTATTGAGGCTGGTTGTCGGTGACGGTGGGTGTACCGTCGTACCGGTAGTTCCAGGACTGCTCGCCGTAGTTGCCGGAGATTCCGACGGTCGGGTAGAACTCCGCCTTCGCTCGTGCAACGGCCGCGCGCTGAGCGTCGAGCGTCGCAACCTGGGCCGCCAGATCGGGCCGGCTACGGACCGCGGTATCGATCAGTTCGTCCACTTCGCTGCCGAGTCCCGCGGGAATCGGGATGCTATCGAGGCTCGGCACGTCGAGTGGAGTATTGGCGGCGACGCCCAGCGCGACGGCCATGCTCGCCTGCGCCTCACGCACCTGGAGACGCGCGGTGGCGAGATCGTACCGCGATTGCGCGACGGCCTCGCGCGAGAGCAGCAGCTCCGGCTGGGTAGCGAGTCCGAGGTCGACCCGGCGGCTGACGGCCTCGTCGTCGGTCTGCGCGAGCGTAACGTTCTCCTGCGCGGCCTGCACTGCGGCCTTGGCCGCTCCGATCGCATAGAACGATTGCTGCGTAGCGAACACGACCTCCTGCAGCTTGCGATTGAACGAGAAGTTCGCGGCGGCGAGTTGCGCGCGGGCGGCGGCGGCGCCGGCGTCGCGGCGGCCGAAGTCGAGCAGCGTGTAGGTAAACTCGATCATCGGAGTCACCTGCCACTGCTTGAGGACTCCATTCATGCCGGGCAGCTGGAATAGTTCGCGCTCGTATCCGCCCGGAATTTGCGTGCCCACCTCCGGATAGTACGGTGCGCGCGACGCGCCGTAGGCGGCGGCTGCGGCGCGCGCCTGCTCCCACGTCTGCCGGGTGTCGGGGTTGTTGGTGAGCGCGATATCGATCAGTGCGGGCAGGTCATACTGGTTGGTGGTGTTGACCATCGGCGGCTCGGGCAGCGTGCTCGGTGGCCGCGCCTGCGCCGGTATCACGTATTCGTTCGCTTTTGGAATCCACGCGCGATCCGATTCCTCCGGCGCGAATTTGTCGGGATACACTTCGGGCTGCTCGGCGAAATACGCGCACCCGCTCGCGCATACCGCGAGGCCGAGTGCTGCGACGATGAGCTTCCATCCCGCTCGACGCGTTTCAAAATCCGTTTTCATAGAACGATCCCCGCCTGCCTTTGGATGTGCACCGCTGAGCCGAGCCGCGGCAGATTGCGGCGCCGGCGCTCCGGGACATTGAATCTTGCGACGTGCGTTTGCACAATGCTGCGGGTAGAATCGTCCCCGCATGCGATTACCCTCCGCCGCCAGCTACAGGTTCGCCTCGCCGATCGCCGCGGCATTGCTGCTCGCTGGATGCGATCCCGTCATCAATATCGCGGGCGCGAATTTTCCGGCGTGGCTGTTCTGCGCCATCTGCGGCGCTATCTTGACCGCCGTGATTCGCCCCGTCTTCATGGTCACGCGGCTCGAGAGCTATTTGTGGCCGCTGCCGATCGTGTATACGAGCCTCGCGATCCTGATGGGATGCATCGTGTTTCTCATCTTCTTCAATAGAGTCTGATGAACACCGCAGTAGCGTCCAGCAACGAGACGATTCAGAGGTCGCTGACCTTGCGATTCGTTGGCCATTTGATCAGCGCCGCGATCGTTATCGCCACCGTCATCGTCGGGCTCTCCGTCATGCGCCTCTACTACGTATATCCGCGCACCGATGACGCCTACGTTCGCGCCAACTCGGTCGGAATCGCGCCGCACGTGAGCGGGCCCATCACGCAGCTCCCGATCGTGGATAATCAGTACGTCAAGCAGGGCGACCTGCTGTTCATCGTCGATCCGCGCCCCTACCAGGCAACGCTCGACTCCGCCGTCGCCAAGCTTCAACTGACCGAGCTCAATATCAGGGCGCTCGAGGACGCCATTCGAACGGCGCAGTCCGATCAAGTGCGGCTCCAGGCGGACGCCGCTTACGCCAAGCAGTATCTCAATCGCATCGAGCCGCTGCTGGCCAAGCACTTCGTCACCGCCAACGATGTCTTCAACGCGCGCTCGCGCGTCAGCGCCGCCGAGGCCGCGGTCGAGGGCGCGCATTCCGACGTCAGCAAGGCGCAGAACCAGCTCGGCCAGTACGGCGACATCAACGCGCTGCGCAAAAACGCCGAAGCCGCCGTATACGACGCGAAACTCAACGTCGGTTACTGCTACGTGCGCGCGCCGTACAACGGCTACGTCACCAATCTGAATATCGCCGAGGGCCAGTACGCCAACGAAGGCCGCCAGGTCGTCAGTCTGATTGACGACCGCAAATGGTACGTCATCGCGAATTTCCGCGAGACCTTTCTCTCGCATATCCGGCCCGGCATGACGGCCGAGGTTTTCATCCTCGCCTATCCTAACAAGCGCTTTCGCGGCCACGTGCAGGGAGTGGGATGGGCGCTGTACCAGGAAAACGGCGCCACCGTCGAGGGCCTGCCGCAAGTTGAACCGACGCTCAACTGGGTGCGGCTGGCGCAGCGCTTTCCGGTGCGTATTGTGCTCGATGATCGCGACCCCAATTTCCCGTTCAGAATGGGCAACACAGCGGTAGTGACGATCCAGGGCTACCGCGATCAGGATAATCACGCTCAAGATTCTTCGCTGCCGAGCGTGCTACCACCCTAAGAAGGCGGAACGCTATCCTAACCTCTCCTTGTCCGAGGAGAGGTCGGCGTAAGCCGCTTGAAAAGCGGTGTCGCCGGGAGAGGTGCAGCGCTCGACAGCGCATCAATGCCGACTCGTCTAATTGCAATTGCTCGACACTGAGGCCGGCGCCAGACAACAGCACCACCGTCTGACCTTGTGCAAAAGAAAAGGCGGGCACGGCGGCCCGCCCCACTTCGTGCGATGGCCAACATCCCACCTCTCCCGTCGCGCTCCTGCGGCGCGCGCCGACCTCCCCTCGGACAAGGGGAGGTCAGGATTGCAGATCTTCAACGCCTAACTTCCTACCCCAAAACCCGAGGGCGAAAGCGCGTCCGCGCGATTTCGCTCTCTTCCTCCTAATACCGGGTGCAGGGGTCACCCCTGCCGAAGGAAGCGTGAAACCCACCGCGGGTTTCACATTTAATCAAGTTGCCCGCATTTCCGGTTGACCGCATCACTATACTCGGCCTTTAATGCCCCTCATGGCTGGAATTGTTTCCTACGGTTCATACGTTCCGTACCGACGACTCAAGCGCTCGGCGATCGCCGCCGTCCTCGGCACTCCTGCCGGCAAGGGCGAGCGCGCAATCGCGAGCTTCGACGAAGACAGTGTCTCGATGGCGGTAGAGGCGGCGCGCGACGCGATCAAGTCCGCGCCTCCCGGCGAAGTGCAGGCGCTAATCTTCGCGACTACGACACCGCCCTACGCCGAGAAGCTCAGCGCCGCGGTGATTGGCGCAGCCACGATGCTGCCGGCGGAGATTCGCGCGTCGGATATGACCGGCTCGGTGCGCGCCGGCATGTCGGCGATTCTGCAAGGCGCCGATGCGGTCAGTGGCGGCGCCAAACGCGCGCTGGTCGCAATTGGCGATTGCCGTCTCGCCGCGCCCGAGGGCAAGGCCGAGCAGACGACAGGCGACGGTGCAGTGGCGTTCGTGCTCGGTGCCGACAACGTGATCGCTGAAATCGAGGCGAGCGCCTCGCTCACGCGCGAGTTCCTCGACACCTGGCGCGCGAATGGCGAGCGTTTTGCGCATTCATGGGAAGAGCGCTTCACCTTGACGCAGGCGCATTCGCCGTTGCTCGGCACCGTTATCAAGAACGTGCTCGAAAAGGCGAAAGTCGCGCCGGGCGATCTGTCGAAGGTAATCCTCGACGCGCCCAACGCCCGCGCGGCTGACGAGATCGCACGAGCGCTGAAGATCGATCCGTCGAAGTTCTCCGATTCGTTCGCCGTGACCGTCGGACAGACCGGCGCCGCGCATGCGGGCCTGATGCTGACCGCCGCGCTGCCGTCGGCAAAGCCGGGTGACAGAATCCTGGTCGCGACGGTCGCCGACGGCGCCGACGCGATCCTGCTGCGCGTCACGCCCGCCAACGCCGGCTTCAAGCCGGTGCATTCGGTCGGCCGCATGATCGAATCCAAGGGCGACGTGTCCTACGCCAGCTATCTCAAGTGGCGCGAGATTCTGCCGACCGAGCCGCCGCGCCGTCCCGATCCAGACCGTCCCGCGGGACCGCCGATGATGCGCTCGGAGAAGTGGAAGTTCGGCTTTATCGGATCGCGATGCACCAATTGCGGGACGCCGCAGCTTCCGCCGCAGCTGGTCTGCGTGAAATGCCACAAGCGCGGCTTCATGGAGCCTTACGAATTCGCCGACCGCACCGCCAAAATCGCCACCTACGCAATCGATCGCCTTGCCTATTCTCTCAATCCGCCGACTGTTAACGTCGTACTGGACTTCGACGGCGGCGGCCGCTTCCTGTGCGAGATGACCGATTGCGAACCCGACAAGGTCGCGATTGGCGACGAAGTCGAAATGACGTTTCGCCGGCTCTTTACTGCCGACGGTGTAAATAACTATTTCTGGAAGGCACGCCCCAGGCGTTAACGGCCGAGGAGAAAATAATGGCAAGCAGAGGAATCAAGGACCGCGTCGCGATCATCGGGATGGGCTGTACCAAGTTCGGCGAGCATTGGGACAAGGGTCCCGAAGACCTGCTGGTCGACGCCGCCTACCAGGCTTACGAATCGGCCGGCCTTCAGCCCGAAGACGTCGATGCGTACTGGCTCGGCACGATGGGCTCCGGCATCTCGGGGCTGACGCTCAGCGAGCCGCTCAAGATTCAGTACAAGCCCGTGACCCGCGTCGAGAACATGTGTGCGACCGGCTCCGAGGCCCTGCGCCAGGCATGCTACGCGGTCGCGTCGGGTGCCTTCGACATCGCAATGGCGATTGGGGTCGAGAAGCTCAAGGACTCGGGCTACTCGGGCCTCGTCATGAGCGCGCCGCCCAATGACGGCACCGAGGGCAGCATGACGGCGCCCGCGTCGTTCTCGCTGCTCGCGCCCGCGTACTTCAAGAAGTACGGACTCGACCCCGACAAGGGCAAGGACGTGCTCACGCGCATCGCATGGAAGAATCACAAGAACGGCGCGAAGAATCCCAAGGCGCAGTTCCAGAAGGAAGTGTCGCTCGAGACAATCAAGAACTCACCCAAGATTGCCGATCCGCTCGGAATCATGGATTGCTCGGGCGTATCGGACGGATCGGCGGCGGCGATCGTCGTCCGTGCCGAGGACGCGCATAAGTACTGCAAGAATCCCATCTATATGAAGGCGCTCTCGTTCATCGCGGGACCGGCCGAAGGGCCGCTGTCGCAGGATTACGATTTCACGACGTTCCGCGAGGTCGTCGCAACCGCCAAGGACGCGTACGCGCAGGCGGGCATCACCAATCCGCGCCAGCAGATCAGCATGGCCGAAGTTCACGACTGCTTCACGCCGACCGAGCTCGTGCTCTACGAGGATCTCGGCTTCAGCCCGCGCGGCACCGCATGGCAGGACGTGATGGACGGGTTCTTTGACCTCGAGGGCACGCTGCCGGTAAATCCGGACGGCGGCCTCAAGTCGTTCGGTCATCCGATTGGCGCGTCGGGCCTGCGCATGATGTACGAGATGTGGCTGCAGATGCGCGGCGAAGCGGGACCGCGCCAGATCAACAATCCGAAAGTAGGCCTGACGCACAACCTCGGCGGCGCCCCCGGCCGATGCGTCAGCTTCGTCTCGGTAGTAGGCAGCCAACTAGGCTAAGACTCCGGCACCTCTGTCCGTCGCCCGTTATGTCACGGGAGAGGTGAGGTGAGGGTTCCGCGGCACAATCACAACGGCCGGCATCGCAAAATGCCGGCCGTTTTTCTTTCCGACGATCACCATGCACACCGCCGCTCCATTACTAAAACGAATAGCTACTCTAGTAGTAGGTATAATAGCCATTTACTATGTCGGCGAATTCATCTCGATCAAATACAGAATCCCCGCCAGCCGCGAGCCGCTCGGGACCGTGCAAGTCACCAAGCTATACGCAGTACTCCAGAAAGACGGCAAGACCGAGTACGAAGCAGGCGAGCCGGAAACCCAGACCTGCGTAAACTCAATCTTCCCGCACTTAGGCTACAGCCCGTGCTGGTACGTAGAGCGTCACAAAGTCCAGCAGGTAAATCTGTGACCTGGAATCGCCTCTCCCCGTCAGGGAGAGGCCGCGCTTCCAGCGCGGGTGAGGGTCCGAATTTAAAGATGCCCTTCTGAGTTAAAGCGCAGCGCATCGGCCGCGTGTCTGCGACGCCTCTCCGGAATGGCGGGCGCGGCGGCCCGCCCCACTATCGCCCTGACCATCAGCCTGATGAAGAGAGGCCGGGATCCAGCCTCAGTAGCTGGCGGGAGCTGCCACGCTCGCCTCGGGCGCCAGGTCTGCGTAGCGCGCGGGCGGCGTCCATGGCGTGCCGATCGCGTCGAACTCGCGCATCAACCCATCGAGGTCCTTGACCTTTGCGGTCTTGCGAATCAAATCGCGGACCATCACCGGCCTATCGTTCAGGCGCTGACGAACCATCGCGCGAATCCCGCGCTCGGCCAGATCGTCGACCACTTTGCGGCCCGAAACAGGCCTGCCGTCGAGCGTCAGCAGCGTGCGCGCCTGGATTTCGGAAAGCGCGGTGCGCAGATACTCGACATGCGGCGACTCGTCGGAGCGGATGAAACGCACCAGGTTCGCGGCGTCGTCGGGCGCGTCGGAGACTTCGGGGTCGGACAGGAGCTCCTCGGCCCACGCGAAAGTCGACGCGGCGAAGACCTCGATCGCGAGCACATTGGCCATGAAGCGAATCAGTCGCTCGACCGGCTCGCCCAGCTCCGGGAACAGAGCGACCGGCTGGCCGGCGCCGCGGCGCGCAATCAGGTTGGCGTAAATTTCGGGCGAGATTGCGGGATTCGACAGCGCCGCGTCGCGGGCCGCGTCCCACATCTGGCGATGGCCGCCCTCCTCGGACCAGCCGGCCTCGTCGCGCGCATGCGCTTCGAACAGGCCGCTCGCCAGATGAGCGAGCGCAGTGCCTTCGGTGCTCTCGCGGATGAAGCTCGAGAGGGGAGGCACCGGCAGCTCGCGAATCATCGCGCCGAAGCCCTCGACGATCGCGATTTCCGACAGCTGTCGCACGAGCGGCTCGCGCACGCCTGAGCGCATGAGGAATTTCACCTGCGCGACACTAGGCACCTGCGGCGAAACAGTATCAGCCGGAATCTCGAACAGCGCCGTCCCCGAGGTAGCAACATGCTGCTCTTGCCAGGCCCGGATAGCAGGCACGCGAAAAGCAGTCCGCGGCGACCGATAATGCCCATCAGCATCAAACCCGCCATGACACTTAACGCCATTGACGATAAGCGGCTCACGCGTATCAACGTTGGCCAGAATTTCATCAGCAGAAAAATTCAATCGAGATTCATGAGGCATGAAAAAGTCACCTGTCTGTGTTGATACGATGTACTGCGTCAATGCGCTACTCGCCTAACATACGTTAGGTTAGAGAAATGAGTCAACGACGGCAGGATTGGCAATCGGCTCTCTCCTTGAAAGGCTCTTGACGACCATGGATCATGAGCAGATTGAAGACGTCTGAAAATAAGCGATCCCTCCGGCACAGCGCTCCGCAGAAAACAGATGAACTTGACGCCTTTCTGCCCGCGGAACTGCGGTTGCTGCCCAATCCGCAAACCGCGCTCCCCGCGATCGCAAAAAACCAAAGTCTGACTGCAAGAATCGAAGACGCTATTCGTCAGGTACCTACCCAGCATCACCTATTGATGCATGATGCTCGCGACCTGGATTTTCTGGATGCAGAGACGGTTCATCTGGTACTCACGTCGCCACCGTATTGGACGCTCAAGAAATATCGGGAGAGCGACGGTCAGCTTGGATCGGTAACCAACTATGACCAGTTTCTTTCGGATCTCGATCGCGTGTGGCAACACTGCTTTCGCTGTTTAGTCCCCGGAGGGCGTCTGATTTGCGTAGTCGGTGATGTGTGCTTGTCGCGAAGGAAGAATGATGGTCGCCATACAGTCGTTCCGCTGCACGCCTCGATTCAGGAGCACTGCCGCAAATTGGGATTCGACAACCTGGCTCCGATCATCTGGCATAAGATCGCTAATGCAGCCTACGAGGTCGAGAACGGTGGTTCGGGATTTCTCGGTAAACCGTTCGAACCAAATGGGGTCATCAAGAACGACATTGAATTTATTCTTATGGAAAGGAAGCCCGGCGGATATCGGACGCCCTCTTTAGCAAAAAGAGTCCTAAGCGTCATTCCGGTCGAGAAGCATCAGGAATGGTTTCAGCAAATCTGGAGCGGACTAGGAGGCGCATCGACGAAGGAGCACCCGGCGCCTTACCCGCTTCAGCTCGCGGAACGGCTCATCAGGATGTTCAGCTTCGTCGGCGACACAGTACTCGATCCGTTCATGGGAACTGGAACGACCTCAGTCGCCGCGTCAAGCCTCGGAAGAAATAGTGTCGGAGTAGAAATCGATCCTCACTATTTCGCGATGGCTCGACAACGTGTCGAGGAGAATGCGACTGACTTGTTTGCAAAGTGTTCAGTTGTGGTAACAACTGAGAAATAGCGGATGCCTAGCCTACTCCCTCCGTTTGAACCCTTGCTCAAAAGAGCAGTGGCTCACTACTGGCGAACGTTGAACGAACAGTCTGCAAAGCAAAAGGCCGGAGACGCAGACAGGGGTGCTCGGGCTGCAGTCACCGGTGGCAAACAAATGGACGGGTTCTGTGAGTTGGGACATGCTGGTCGTACATGAGGGGCATCTGATTGCTGCCTTGGAATTCAAGTCACAGCGGGGTCCGTCATTTGGAAACAACTTCAACAACCGAACCGAGGAAGCTCTTGGGAGCGCAGTCGACCTATGGACCGCTTATCGCGAAGGAGCGTTTGGAAGAAAGCCTCGCCCTTGGCTGGGATGGGTGATGCTTCTTGAAGAATGCTCTGAGTCGACGACGCCTGTGAGTGTGAAGGAGCCCCATTTTAAGGCGTTCCCGGAATTCCAGGGTTCATCGTACGCCATGCGTTATGAGCTACTTCTGCGCAGACTTCTGCTGGAAAAAACCTACGACTCGGCAGCGCTCCTTCTCGCCACCGAGCGAGGCGGTCCGAAGGGCATATACAACGAGCCAGCTCAGGACTTAACAATGAAGAGGCTCTTGGCGGGGCTCGCCGGCCATGTCGTGACGTATGTCGCAAGTCTTTGAAGAGGGAGGGTTGCGCTATGCCCGTGCCAGATTTTCAGAGCCTTATGCTGCCAGTTCTTTCTGCCGCCAAGGACGGAGAGGCAAACATTGTTGACGTGCGGGCGAACCTGGCCGAGAAATTCCGGTTGACTGCAGAAGAGCTGCAGCAACTACTTCCCGGGGGGAGACAGACCACTTTTGCAAATCGGATCGGCTGGGCTAGAACCTACTTGGTCAAAGCCGGGCTACTCGAAGCCACTCGCAGGGGATATTTCCGTATTACCGACCGCGGCCGTGAAGTTTTGAAACAGAATCCAGCTCGAATCGATATTGCCTTCCTTTCGAAGTTCCCTGAGTTCACTGATTTTCGGAGCAAAGAGCGAGAAGGGGCTCCGTCGGAGGGTGACTCCGATCCATCGTTACCAGAAGGGACTAGCGAGACACCTGATGAGCTCTTGCGGGCGACACATCAGGAGATAGAAAAAGCGCTTCGAACCGATCTTTTGGAACGCGTGTACGCGTCCGCACCTGCATTCTTCGAAAAAGTGATTGTGACTCTACTTCTGGCGATGGGCTATGGAGGGTCCCGCGAAGATGCCGGCCGAGCGATCGGCAAGAGTGGCGATGGGGGATTAGACGGGGTTATAGATCAAGACCCGTTGGGTTTGGATCGCGTTTATATCCAAGCGAAGCGCTACAAATCCGATACCGCGGTTTCCGAGCCGGAGATTCGCGGGTTTGCCGGAAGCCTGGAAAGTGTCAAGGCTACGAAAGGCGTCTTTGTGACTTCATCGTATTTTACAGCGCCTGCTCGGGCGTTCGCCGAAAAAATTTCGCGTCGTATCATTCTGATAGACGGTGAGCAGTTAGCTCGGCTGATGATAAGGTACGGAATCGGCACTAGAATCGAAGAGACATTTTACCTTAAGAAGATCGACGAAGATTTCTTCGATAACGATTGACTTCTTTTGAATTGCGAAGTCTGGAAGAACGCACGGTTGGCATGTACTGTATCCGATGACCGTTTTGCTTGATCGAGTCTTTTGCATCCATCGCCCGTGCTTTGTAGTTTAGGCCTTCATGGCTGTTGCGCCTAAATCGCTTACTACGCCTCCGCACGAGGTGCATGAGTTCTCCTCGACGCGTAAGTGGGTGATTGCGTTCTCCGTGATGCTCGGCACTGTGCTCGAGGTGCTCGACAGCTCGATCGTCAATGTTTCGCTGCCGCATATGCAGGGCAGTTTTTCTGCGAGCGTCGACGAGATCGCGTGGGTCGTCACCTCGTACCTGGTTGCGGCCGGGATCATGATTCCGATGACCGGGTGGATCGCCGAGCGCTTCGGGCGCAAGCGCTACTTCGTCGCGTCGATCACGATGTTCATCGTATCGTCGGCGCTATGCGGCGTGGCGCAGTCGCTCAACCAGATTGTTTTCTTCCGCCTGATGCAGGGGGCGGCTGGCGCGGCGATGATGCCGTTGTCGCAGGCCATCCTGATGGAGACGTTTCCGCCGCGCGAGCAGGCGATGGCGATGGCGGTGTGGGGCATCGGGATGATGGTCGCGCCGATCATGGGCCCGACTATCGGCGGCTATATCACCGACGCGTGGAGCTGGCGCTGGAATTTTTACATCAACGTGCCAATCGGCACGCTGGCGGCCTTCATGGTCTATCGCTTCGTTGACGACCCGGCGTACATGCGCAACCTGCGCCGCGGCCGCATCGATCTGCTCGGTATCGCATGCCTGTTCGTCACGCTCGGCCTTGGCGAAATCGTGCTCGATCGCGGCGAGCGCGCCGACTGGTTCCACAGCTCGTGGGTGGTTTACTGCACGGCCGCCGCGCTCATCTCGCTCGCGATTCTCATCTACCACGAGCTGCACACCGAGGATCCGGTCGTCGATCTTTCGATCCTCGAGAACATGAACTTCACGCTGCCGGTTACGCTGGTAATTTTTCTGACCTTCACGCTCTACGGCACCGCGATTCTGAATCCGATCTTCCTGCAGGAGACGCTCGGCTACACGGCGTCGAAGGCGGGGCTGGTGATGGCGCCGCGCGGTTTCGGCACGATGTTCTCGATGATCATCCTTGGCACCTACGCGCGCCGCGGCGGTGACATCCGGCCGCTGGTCGGCATCGGCTTTATGTTCGTCGGCTTCGCGATGTGGCGGATGTCGGGGCTGAATCTCGCCTCCGACGTGCGGCGAATCGTGTGGCCGACGGTGCTCCAGGGAATCGGCACCGGACTCGTATTCCCGGGGTTGTCGGCGGCCGCGCTGAGCTCGATGGAAAAATTCAGGATGGGGCGCGCGGCGAGTCTCTATTCGGTCACGCGCAACCTCGGCGCCGCGATCGGCACCTCGTACCTGACCACACTGTTGATCCACCGCCAGCAGGTCAATCAGAGCTACCTCGTCGAGCACATCACGGTCTTCACGCTGCCGCATATGCAGATGCCGGGCGGGCTGAACATGGGCGAGGAATTCGCGATGGGACACAAGCACGGCATGATGCTGCTGTATGAGATGGTGCAGCGGCAGGCGATGATGCTGTCGTTCAACGACATCTACCGAATCCTGTGCGTGTTGATGATGGTGCTGGTGCCGACGTTCCTTTTCCTCAAGCGCGACACGCGCAACCTGCCAGCCGAAGCGGGCCATTGAGATAAACAGCACGATAGGGAACCGAACGTGCGTCCGGTTTCGATATTTTGAACCGGACCGGGGACTGAGTTTCGGTCGTCGCGCACTCGAACGAAGATTTGTTCTCTTAATTCTCGCGTACGTGTCGATCGTGACGCGGCGCATTCGGATGGCGCACGCCGATGACGCTATCGTCACGTGTGACGCAGGCGACAAACCCTATTCCCGCCTGTAGCAGTGGGTATTTTGATTTTTCGGCGCTTGCCAACTTATGCGTCGCAGTGAGAAGCGAAGCCCATTAGCGCATCTCATTTTGCCGCTGGAGCCGCGAAGTTCTTCCCGCGCGAACAAGGCACTTGAGCCATCGGTTGTCAAGTTTGAACTCCGATCTTAATCGCTCACACCATGTTGCCCAACCCCTGCATGCGCGCTAGTTAAGATGCGTCTTGACTGATCGTTACTCTTGATGGTCTTAAAACGTCGCGCGGATCGCAAACGGCCAAGTCGGGGGATTTGACCACACTGCCGACGCGCGCATTATCCATCGAGCCGCTGCTTGGAAATGGGATGTGGTGTCGGGCAGGCGGACGGGCATCGCGGGATGCTGAGCGGGCTGATGGTCTGAAGAAAAGAGCCGGTGCGCATGGCGCAAGTTTGTCTTGGCGCTTTTCGATTTCGCAGCTCTGAAACCGGCGTCGTCCGGCGTCACGGCTGTCGGGCTTATCGCACAGCGATAGCGACCCGGCGTATTTCCTGTCTTCACAGAATCGATTTCGCACATATCATCTGCAGCAACAATTCGAAATTTGAAATATCCATCCGACGGCCCCTGACGGTGTCCAGCGGTAAGGCCGCACGCGCGGCACACCGACCGGACCTCGAAGCCCTGGGAGGTTGAGACTGTGCGAAACGGACCCTTGGTTCATCGACGCGCCCACGCATCGCGATATGCCTACGGCGCGCCGTCGCCGTTGGAACGTCTGCAGACATTATCGGTATTCGGC
The DNA here is from genome assembly GCA_050010075.1 of Binatus sp. (SeqCode). Classification (GTDB taxonomy): domain Bacteria; phylum Desulfobacterota; class Binatia; order Binatales; family Binataceae; genus Binatus. The sequence goes on from JBEKLS010000031.1 coordinate 27,412, forward strand.
AGCCCGCGAACCTTCTCGCGCGCATCGCGGAGTGCGCCGATTGAGCCTGCCCCGTTCGAGACGCAGCGGTTGCAGCTTGGCAGCCGCCTGCCTATCAACCTGCGCCACTTCCTGGCCGAGCAGCTCGGCTCCTCGATGCGAATCGAGGAGGACTCGATCGTCGCGCTCGAGCCGCGCTCGAATGAGACGCTGATGCGCGAGCTGGCGCGGGCGATTCGGCGCTTTTCCGCCGAGCGCGCGCGCGAAGCATGGTGCGAATGCGCGATGGGCCTCGATCGTCTGGAGCGCGAGTTCTTCGCCGCGCCGAGTGACGATCGCGGACCGGTAGTGTTGTGCCTGCGATGCTCCTGCGTGGGCGCCGGGCCGCTCGATCAGCATTGCGGCAGCCGATGCCTCCCCGTTCATCTGGGGGCCGAGGTGCGCGCGCAGCAACTCGAGGGCAAGTGCGTTGACGGAGCGCTGACTCCAGACGCGCTGCATCGCGCGGTCGAGAATTTCCGCCTGCATCGCACACAGGACGGCCTGCCGCATTATGATCTCGACTGTTACGTGGCGGGCGGCCAGGTAATCTTCACCTGGCGACCACTGCCAGCGTAACGACGACGCAAACGGCAAGGGAAATTTCCGCCAGTAGATCAGCACGCAGCTGATTCACTGAAAAAAGAAAAAATGGAAGACGGTTCTATCAGGGAACAGGTCAGGGAGCGGTACGCCGAGGAGGCGCGTCGCGTCCGTGAGAAATCGGACCAGATTGAGAAAACGTCGTGCTGCGGCGGACCCCCGAAGGTTGCGAAGGCGAAATCATCCTGCTGCGGAGGCAGCGCGTCAGCTAGCGGCGATCCGATCACGTCGAACCTCTACCTCGATCACGAAAAGGCAGGCTTGCCGGCCGACGCAGTCGCCGCGTCTCGCGGATGCGGCAATCCGACTGCTCTCGCCGAGTTGAAGCCTGGCGAGACTGTGCTGGACCTGGGATCGGGCGGCGGCATCGACGTGCTCCTGTCGGCGCGCAGCGTGGGTCCTTCTGGCAAGGCCTACGGACTCGACATGACGGACGAGATGCTGGCGCTGGCGCGTGACAATCAGCACGCGGCGGGCGTCGAAAACGTCGAGTTCCTGAAGGGCGAGATCGAGAACATCCCGCTGCCGGACAATAGCGTGGACGTGATCATTTCGAATTGCGTGATCAATCTTTCGGGCGACAAGGATCGCGTTCTGCGCGAAGCGATGCGGGTGCTCAAGCCGGCCGGCCGCATGGCGATTTCCGACGTTGTGGCTCGCGGCGAAGTTCCTGCCGAAGTGCGCAGCCATGTTGAATTGTGGTCCGGATGTATTGCGGGCGCCCTTGAGGAATCGGACTATCGCGCGAAGCTGGCGGCCGCTGGATTCGAGGAGGTCGACGTCGAGCCGACCCGGATCTATTCGGCGGCGCAATGCAACGAGTGGTTCGCGCAGGCGGGACTCGACACTGAGAAAACCGCGCCCGAAATCGACGGTATCTTCATGAGCGCATTTATTAGAGCCACCAAGCCAGCTTGATCGGGCGCCACGTCACCAGCATCAAGGGAAATTTCCGCCAGTAGATCAGCACGGTGCGGATTCACTGAAAAAAGAAAAAGGCGCCGGATTTCTCCGACGCCTGACTGATTTCAAAAGTTTTCGCAGTTACATCGCGGAGGCGCGACGGCGGCGCTGTTCCTTGCGGCGGCGGCGCTGGGCTTCGGAACGTTTGCGCTTACGGCGGACGCTGGGCTTCTCGTAGAAAGCCCGCTTCTTCATCTCTTTGAAAACGCCCTCCTTGGCCAGCTTGCGTTTGAGTACTCGCATCGCCTGATCAAGAGAGCCTTCGACCCGAATTTCCATAGTCCTCCGTCCGTCCGGTGGTTAGCCTATCGAGAATAGGTCCGGCCTTGGCCAGAGTCAACCTGCGCAGGCGGGGCCGAATCGCGAGCCAGGACAGTTACTCGCGCTGAAAATGGTACAGGACTCGGCGGGAGCCTCGCGATGCGTCGAGAGATTGCGGGTACCCTTGACCCGTCAGGTCGTAGCATACGGTCAGCGAGTCGTCGCTGACCTCGTAAATCCCTTTCAACTTGCCGCCATACGTCCCCGGCGGCGTCTCGTGATGAAAGACGTCGATCTGTTTCCGGCTCGCGTCGAGCGTGAACGTGTAAGGGTCCTGATGGGACTGCCCGTCGAGCCGGATAGTGTAGTGATCGCCGTCGACGATCCATTCCATATCGGCCGATTGCGGTGCGCCGTCATAGGTGCAGCTGACCATTTTCCAGGTGCCCTGCCATTTCTCGGCGTCGTCCGCCGAATCTGCACCGGAACTGCCGCCGCATCCTGCGAGCAGGCAAACCAGCAGCAGGAGCCATCGCAGTCGCATGAAGTTGGGCGAGATTTTCATTTCGGACTTCGTGACGCAGTTAAAACATATACCCGGCAGAGCTGGGTCTGGTAAAAGAAATCACCTCCGCGGCGGGCGGCATCGACACCGTCGCGGGGGGTGACCCGAGCTGAGTATTGAGACGTAAGGAGCTTCCAAATGGATTTGGGTTTGAATGGGAAAGTTGCGATGGTGACGGGCGGCAGCCGCGGACTGGGCCTCGCGATGGCTCATGCGCTCGCCGACGAAGGGATGCACGTCAGCGTTTGCGCGCGAACGAAGGACGCGTTGAACGACGCCGTCGCTGCGCTGACGAAGGTGGGTTCGGCGATGGGCTTCGTCGGTGACGTGACCAAGCCTGATGACGCGCAGAAATGGGTGGATGAAACCGTCAAAAAATTCGGCGGAATCGACGTGCTGGTCAACAATGCCGGCGGGGCGCGGCCGGGAGCGCTCGCCGAACTTCCCGAATCGGCGTGGCACGAGCAATTCGATCTGAACCTGTTCGCTCCGGTGCGGCTGGCCAGGCTCTGCGCCGCGCACATGGAAAAACGCGGCGGCGGCTCGATCATCAATATCGGATCGATCTATGGACGCGAGTCGGGCGGCCCGCTGACTTACAACGCGTCGAAGGCGGCGCTGCATTCGTTCACCAAGATGCTCGCGCGCGAATACGCACCGAAAAATATCCGCGTCAACACGATCGCTCCCGGCTCGATCCTCGCTCCAGGCGGAAACTGGGAGCGGCGCTTTCGCGAGAGCCCGGCCTTCGAGCAGGATTTTATCAGCCACGAGATGCCGGCCGGGCGGCTGGGCCGTCCCGACGAAGTCGCGTACGCGGTGGTGATGCTCGCGTCGCCGCGCGCAAGCTGGATTACGGGCGCGAATATCCCGGTCGACGGTGCGCAGGGACGATCGATCCTCTGATGCGGCGCCGGCGTTTCCTTTTTCGATTTTATTTTTCGATCGTCGCGGCGCTGGTTCTTGCGGGATGCAGTGCGCCGCTGCCGAGCACCGAACTTCCCCCCGCACGATACATCCAGGCGGTGCCGGAGTTTCCCGGGTTTCACGACTACCGCGGAATTATCGATTTGCCGATCAAGCAGTCCGGGATGGATCAAGCGGGAATCGCGGACCTCGCCCGGACCGCGCAAATCGATTTCATTTTTCTGGCCGACCGCGCGCAGCCCGGCGACACCGACTTCGGAATCGGCGGATTCACGAATGACATCCTCTTCATCCCCGGCGGCGCCTTCGATGTCGGCGGCAGCCAGATAATCGCCGCGAACATCCATGACGCGATCAAACCCAACCTCACGCCCAACGACCTGATTGGCGCGATTCACGACCAGGGCGGAATTGCGATTGCGACTGACCCTTCGAAGTTCGCGTCGTCGGAAGACTACGCATTGGCCGACGCGATGGAAGTTTATAGCCAGCGCTCGGCATGGCTCGCGCAAAGCCCCACTACGCTTTACCTGCGCGCGATTTTTTCCGGCCCCGATCACTTTCTCGCCGGCCTCGACCTGCGCCCCGATGCGAACCTGACGCTCTATGACCGGATGACCGCCGGCGCGCGCGTCGCGCTGCTCGCGGGGATGGGCGAGGCTGACAATCTGAATGTGCTCGGCGCGAAGGTCGGGACCTTGCCGCAGCTTTTTCTGTTCTGCACTACTCATCTGCTGGCACAAGAGCGCGATTCGGCGCCGCTGCTCGAGGCGCTCCGGCTCGGACATTCGTATGCGAGCTTCGACTACCTCGGCTACGTCGGCGCGTTCACTTTCTTCGGGCGCGTCGGCGATACGACGACGATGATGGGCGACGAAGTGCGCCTCGCGCCGGGACTATCGCTCAAGACGGAGCTGCCGGCGCCGGCCGATCGAATCGCGATGCTGCAAAACGGCGCCGAAGTGGCGTCGGCAGAAAACGCGACGACGCTCGACTTCGCGCCCAAGTCGACCGGCGCCTACCGCATCGAAGCGTATCGCGGTGGCAGGATGTGGATCCTGTCGAACCCGGTGTACGTACGCTGAAGCGCGCGCGAGGAGAAGAACTAGTTAAATGTGGAACCCACGGTGGGTTCCACACCTCCTTCGGCAGGGGTGACCCCTGCACCCAGTATTCAGAACGCGTGATCCTGACCTCTCGTTATCCGAGTCCGAGATGGATCCAAGTGGGGCGGGCCGCCGTGCCCGCCACCCTCCTTTTTTGCACTAGGTCAGAAAGTAGTGCTGCTGACTTGCGGCGGTCTCAGTGTCAATCAGTTGTGGTTAGACAAGCCGGCGTTCGTGCGTTGTCGCGCGTTGCACCTCACCCGGCGAAACCGCTGCGCGGCTTACGCCGACCTCTCCTCGGACAAGGAGAGGTTAAGGAAAATCAGCGCACTTTTTTGTGTCATCCCGCGCGAAGCCGAGGGACCCCGGATCTTTTACGGCGACCGACACAGCACGCCGATCCAATCTTCATTCTAAATGACGATTAGTAGATCCGTGACCCTGAAAGATTTACAGAAGTAAGATCTCTGTCTCGCGCCGCTAACCTACGCAAATTCTACAAAATTCCATGGCCGGCTTCTTGCTGTTCTCCCCATTACGTACCCGATGGAGGATACAAAAATGCGATCTATCAAACGTTTGGCAATGTTCCCGGCAGCAGTCGCCGCGTGCGGAATCGCCGCCGGCTGTTTCTCCTACCACAAGACCGTCGACTCGACCGAGCCGCCGACCACTGTCGTAGAACCTGCTCCCGTAGCCGTTGCTCCGGCGACGACCAGCTCGACCACGACGACGACGACCGACGCGCCGGCAGTGGTGGAGCAGCAGCGGACCACGACCTACTCGACGCCGTAACGATTTAGAGTAGCGCTGCGTCGCGACGCGCGCGTCGATTACGCCATCGAGCACATCAGCGAATGGCCGGTGGCGGAATCGACGCGCACGTTGACCGTGTCACCCGCGGCGGTTGCACCATCGTCGGCGAAGATTGCCGTCTTGAACTGCGGCGTCTTGCCCGCGAGCATCCCGCCGCCGCGCCGCGCCGGTCCTTCGACCAGCACCGCGAACTCGCGCCCAACCATCGCGCGATTGCGCACGAGCGACATCTCTTCCTGCAGCGTGATCAGCGCCGTCAGCCGACGGCCCTTTTCTTCTTCGCTGACGGAATCGCCGAGCCTGTGTGCTCGCGTATGCTCGCGCACCGAATATTTGAACATGAAGGCCGAGTCGTAGCCGACTTCGCGCATGATCGCGGTCGTCCCCTCGAAGTCTGATTCTTCCTCGCCATGAAAACCGACGATGATGTCGGTTGAAAGCGCGACGCCTGGAATTGCCGCGCGCACGCGCGCTACGAGCGCGAGATATTCCGCGACCGTGTAGCCGCGTTCCATCGCCGCGAGGATACGGTCCGAGCCCGACTGCAGCGGCAGATGCAGTTGCGGTTGCACCTTCGGCTCCGTTGCCATCGCCTCGATAATCGAGTCGCTCATATCGCCAGGATGCGGCGAGGTGAAGCGAATTCGCTCGATACCGCCGATTGACGCGATCATCCTGAGCAGCGCGCCGAAGTCCGTGTCGCCGAAGCGGTAGGCGTTGACGGTTTGTCCGAGCAGCACGACTTCTTTCACGCCGCGATCGGCCAGCTCGCAGATTTCACGCATCAGATCGGCTGGCGGAATCGAGCGCTCGCGGCCGCGCACGTACGGCACAACGCAAAACGCGCAGAACTTGTCGCATCCGCGCATCGCGGTCACGTAGGCGCGCACGCCGCCGCCGTAGTCGGGCGTGATATCGGCGTAAGTCTCCGCGCGATCGAGCCGCACGTCGATGGAAGCGTCGTAGCCGGCGTGGCCGATCATCTCGGGCAGCCGGCGGTAACTGTCGGGGCCCGCGACGAGGTCGAGGAACGCGGCCTTTTCCATGATGGCGACGCGGTTGTGCTGCGCCATGCATCCGAGCAGCCCGAGCTTCACCTCCGGGCGCGATTGCTTGAGCCGCGCGAGTTCGCGCAGCCGGTGCAGGACCTTCTCTTCGGCGTGCTCGCGAATGGCGCAGGTGTTGAGCAGCACGACGTCCGCATCGTCGACGCCGTCGGCACTGACGTAGCCGGCGCGGCGCAAAACCGCGCTGACGGTCTGCGAGTCGGCGACGTTCATCTGGCATCCGTAAGTCTCGAGGTAAACCCGCGGATGGGTAATCTGTGCGATGTGATCGTTCATCGGACGAAAAGAGATCTTAGGCTACGGCGATGCGCCGATACAACGAATCTGGCGTGGGTTTGGAAACCAGTCAGACGCTGGTGGTATCTTTTCCCGCGATCCTACGTCGCACTAACGCAAACGCATGCTCTGGAACATGCATGAGTTATCGAAAGCGTGCCATCGCCGACACCCTGCTCTTCACCATCGTTTTGGTGCTGATGTTATCTGGTGGCAGCCGCGCCCAAACTCCGCAACCAATGCCGCCGGGGCCGCCACAGGATCCTGAACGGCCGCTTTTGGGCCCGGTCGATCAAGCTGACGAGAATTTCAGTTTCCTTAGAGACCCTGCCAAACGCACGGACTTCTGGGATTTCCTGAAATATATTCCGCTCAACTCCACGGGCAGTTGTTATCTGACGTTGGGGTTCGAATCACGCTCGGAGTATCAGTGGTTCCAGAATGCGAACTGGGGCGCCGGCCCTCAAACGATCAGCGGCTACTACCTTCAACGCGTCATTCCTGAAGCGAGCCTGTACCTCGATTCCAACTTTCGCTTGTTTGCCTCGTTTCAATACGACAAGGAGATGGGGAACAACGGCGGTCCGCGCCCGGGTATCGACGAAGACCAGGGCGACTTCCACGAAGCATTCATTGATATCAGCAGCGGACTCTACGATCCGCGGTCGGTGACGCTGCGACTCGGCGAGCAGGAGCTGGTTTACGGAACGGGCAGGCTGGTGGACAACAATGAAGGCGTGAACGTGAAATCGAGTTTCTACGGAGCGAGAATCATCGCTCGAACGGAGCTCGTTCGTCTTGAAGTCTTCTGCGTCAAACCAACCGAGGAGAATACCGGAACGCTCGACGATCGTCCGAATTCGCAGCAGACTTTCTGGGGCGCGTATGGCACGGCGCCGCTCCCGCTGATCGACAAAAATGGGGAGGTCGATCTCTATTATTTCGGAATCGATACGACGCGCGCCGTGTATGAGGAGGGCAGTGGCCGCGAGATTCGCCACAGCATCGGCACGCGATTGTTTAATCATCAGCCCGGCGCGAACTTCGACCTACCCGGCCTCGACTATAACTGGGAGTTGGTATATCAGCTCGGATCGTTCGCTCAGAACTACATAAATGCGTGGACGGTCTCGACCGAAACGGGATACACCTTCCCGCTGCGCTTCATGCCCAGGCTCGCACTGCGCGGTGATATCGCCAGCGGCGGACTGAACACCAACGGCGGAACTCTCAACACGTTCAATCCCTTGTTTCCGCGCGGCGCGTACATCGGTCCGAAGCTCAACATGTTCGGGCCTTACAATCTGTTTGACGTGCATCCGTTGCTGATGCTCACGTTGCTTCAGAATGTAACTTGCGATTTTGATTGGGGCTGGTTCTGGCGCGAAAGCCTCGACGACGGCATCTATCAAATCGGGGGAGCGTTCTTGCGCCCGAGCGGCGGCAGCAAGGCGCGATACATAGGGAGTCAGGCGAATTTCGAGCTGCGCTGGGCGCTGGATCTGCACACTACAATTGCGATTAACCTTGCCGGGTTTATTGCCGGGACGTTTCTCAAGGAGACCGGCCCCGCCGGGAACGTCGCATTTTCAAACGTCGGAATCACCTACAAGTTCTGAGCATTCAGGGCGACAGGACAAGCCGCCCGCGAACCTGGCCTCGAGCCACTTCGTCATAAGCCTTGACTCCATCGGTCAGAGGAAAAACCCGATCGACCGCGGGCGGGCCGAAAGCGCTCTGCTCGAAGAACGGCGTCAGGACGTCGAGCAGCGTGCTCGACGCGACGGCGTCGCGGGCGCGAGTGTCGACGCCAAACAGCTGGCTCTCATTGTGATAAAAGTCGATGAGATCGAAGCTGACGCGACGGTTGCCGACCGAGGAGATCTCCACCAGCCGGCCGCGATGCGTCAACGACTTCAGCGCTTGTTCGAACATCGGTCCGCCGACGGCGTCGAAAACCACATCGGCTCCGCGATCCTTTGTCAGTTCACGGACACCGGTCTCCAAAGGCCGATCTTCCACGAAGAAATCATCGAAAGCGCGCGCCCCGGGTGACGCTTGATCCAACGGTTGAACGTCCGCGCCGATTACGCGTGCACCTTTCCATTTGCCGAGCTGGGCAACCGCACTGCCCACGCCGCCGTTGGCGCCGACAACCAATAGCGTCTCGCCGGCGCCGATCTGCGCGTACTCGATTACGCCGAGCCAGGCTGCAAGGTAAGTCACACCCACCGCTGCCGCTTGCTCCAGTGACAGCGTCCGCGGCTTGCGCCGAAGACTTGCGACCGGGACTGCGATCAACTCGGCATGGCTACCGTTGATCGAGTACCCAATTTCTCCGCCCGTCCCCCAAACCTCCGCACCGATCCACTCGGCGGGCCCTTCGACCACGGTGCCGGCGTAATCGCGTCCGGGCACCCGCGGCAGGGTGGTTCCTTCCATTTTGCCTTCGACGTTCTTCACATCGCTCGGCGTGATCGAACCGGCCGCGACCTTGATGACAGCAGTTGCTGCATCCGCCTTGGGATCGGGCAGCTCAATCAGCCGCAAATTGGAGGCAGGGCCAAATTCGCTGAATTGCAACGCGCGCATAACTTAACGCTCCGGCGACTTTTTTGGTGTTTGAGAGGACGACAGACCGCTCGGCCCGCCACAATCGCGAGCATTTTTGGCCGGTGACATTACCCATCGATCCACCGCGATGTATCCGAGCGTCATCGTCATCACGAGCAGCGCGCCCAGGATCAATGGCGGCGCGGGCGACGGGATTCCAAATGCACGGCAGGCGAAACCCAACGCGAACGCCAGCACAATTCCTATCAGTGGCTTCATCGCCTGCTCATCGCTACGAGCGTTTTCCCCGGCGGCAGCAGATGGTCGGCGGTGACAAACCCAACGGTCATTGCCAGCAGTATGATGGCCCCAATCAAACGCGGAGGCGCCGGCGACGGAATGTCAAAAAACCGGCATCCGGCGCCGATTATCAGGCCGAGAAAAAGTCCGACGATTGCGGCAATCATTATTTGTCCTTTCTTCGGGACATCTGACCGCTAAACCATTCATGGATCAAGGCGAGGAGCGTGTGCGCGTGAGGCTTGCCGGGAATCCGCTCGCTGTTTAAGTTTTGGTACGAGCTATATGCCGGAGAATCGCAGGCCGTCGTTCGAGCGGATGGAAGCCACCTTGCTGGCGTGTCCCAAGTGCAAGCGGGCGGTGAAGGTGCGCAAGCGCTTGCTGCTTGTGCTCCCGCAGGGCGACAAATATCTCTACGTGTGCCCCGATTGCGGTTCGACGTGCGGCGAGACGATCGAGACGCCACCGCCGCTTGTGCGGTAGCTGAGAGCCAGCGGCCGGCATTGCGAACGAGCCCTGCGACCTAACCCCTAACCCCATCCCCTGGTGGAAGGGGGACCAGATTCTAAGAGACCCCTTCCTGCGCGCGAAGGGGAACTGACTAAGTCGGTCCCAGAGGGGGAGACAGTTACGGTTTGTCGCGCATGCTGTCTAGGTCGCGCATTGCTTGTTCCAGGATTTCGCGCACCTTGTCGATTCGTTCTTGCGACGCGCTCTCGCCCGCTACTGCGCGGAAGGCGGCCTTGACCAGGCGCTCTGCAGGACCGCGAACTTCGGCGGCGTCGGGGTCGTTGGCGTGACGCCATCCTGCCCATCGCCGCGCCCGCCACCAGATGCGCCGCACGGTCTCGTCTTCGCGCTTTAGTTCGGCCGAGCCGGCGTCGGTGATCGCGTAAACGCGTTTGCCTTCCTTCGAGTCCGACAAAATCAGGCCTTCATCTTCGAGTTGCTGGAGCGTGGGATAAACCGTGCCGGCACTGGCACTGTAGATTCCGCCCGAGCGCTCCTCGAGTTGGCGCATCAGCTCGTAGCCATGCTTGGGGCCGTCGGCGATCAGCGACAGGAGTGCGAGCCGCACTTCGCCGGGGCCGAAGAAGCGCGACCGCATGCCCATCATGCCGAATTCGGCCCAATGTCCATGCCCACGTCTTTGGAAGCGTCGAGTTCCACAAACCATGATGAGTATTCCTCCGTAATATACGGCGTAACAACGTAATACATGATGGAAGGTATATCGTACGATATAGTGGAGTCAATGCCGCCGACGTGCTGCGCCGGATCCTCGACCCGCGATTATTTTCTATATTGGCCGGATTGCGCCTGCGTCAGCCCATGACGTGCACGGATGCGGGCTCTATCACGTAGGTCACGCGCTGCTCGCCCGCAGTGCGGAACGGGTACTTGTCCTGGTTGAGGTACTTCTTCGCGAGGCTGTCGATGTGCGCGTCGGCATTCTTCTCGTCTTCGCTGATGACCGGTCCGCGGATTCCGATGTAGCGGTAAGCATTGTCGGGGTCGACGATCGCGAGCGCGACCTTCGAGCCGACCTTCAAATTTTTCGCCTTCACCCGGCCGCGTGCCGTGTTGATGCGAATTTTTCCGTTGGTGTAATCGAACCAGACCGGGGTGACCTGCGGCGATCCGTCGGGCATCGTGGTTGCGATACTTGCGAGCGGCTTTTTGGTGGTGAGGAGGTCGAGAAATTTCTCGGGAATGGTGCTCGATGCCATCTTGAATGCTCCTTAGACAGTGTCGGTATCGCTTCAGAGTAGACCATCTTTCGCGTGAGGCAACCGTTGCGGCGAGATTTGTCTGTGCACGGCTCTCGGACAAGATGCTTTATGAATTTGACACTCACATTTGCATGGGTTAATAGCCAAGCCTAAGCTCAGTCCATGGAAGGTGGCGCGGGTGGTTGCCCGATTGCGCCCAGGGAGTATTTTACGATGGCGCTGTTCAACAAAGAGCCGGAAAAGAGTCCGAAGACTCAACCCACGACGATTACGCCTCCGACTTCATCCATATCGCCCACACCAGTTGCATCGGCCTCTTCTTCCGCGGCGCCCGTGGCGGCTCCGCGCACCAATGGACCCGCGCCGTCCGAGGCTCGCGCCTATCTCGATCGCGGATCGAAAATCAGTGGCAAGATTTCGTTCGAAGGCCCCGCGCGAATCGACGGCGAGGTCGATGGCGAGATCAACGCGAAGGACAGCCTGGTGATCGGCGAGTCCGCCGTGGTGACCGCGCATATCAAGGCGGCCTCGGTGTCGGTTGCGGGCAAGGTCAGCGGCGACATCGTGGCGACGCAGCGAATCGAGATCCGTCCGTCGGCGAAGGTCAGCGGAAACATCACGGCACCGGTGCTTTCGATCCAGGAAGGCGCGCTGTTCGAAGGGCACTGCTCGATGCAGCCCGAGGGCGTCCGCGAGGATCGCAAGGTTACAGTATTCCCCAAGGAGGAGCGCGTGGTGCAGGCCGCCGGAGGGCAGAAGCAAGCCTGAATGTCCTCGCCGGTTGAGCTCGCATAGTCCGCGTTTCCGGATTCCGATGATGAAGAGAATTTCGATGATCCCCCCAGGGGAGACGCCGTAACATGCATATCCCGCCGAATTGGGGGACGTTCTTTGCGCTGATTGTTTCGTTCCTGGTTTTCTGGTTTATATTCAGCCGATTATTTTTTCGGCCGTTCCTGAACCTGCTGTCCGAGCGCGAGCGCAGGTTCAAGGAGCTGAACGATCGCACTGAGGAATTGCTCAGGCAGGCGCGCCTTGCCGACGAGGAACGCGAAGCGCGGCTGGCCGAAGTGCGCAAGGACGGGATCGCGCGGCGCGAGAGCGAGCGCCGCAAGGCAGAGACCGAAGCTACGCAAATGATGGAAGCGGCGAAAGCGGCGGCGCACGAGGCCTTGGAACGGGCGCGCGAGAAAATAGAAACGGAGTTGAAGGCGGCGGAGCACGACCTCGAACAGATGGGACACAGCCTTGCGAACGAGCTGGCCGAGCGCGTGCTGGGCCGCCCGCTGAGCGGCAGCGCAGCGACAGGCAAAAACAATTAGGCGCGACTGATTCGACCTCAAATGAAGAAGTGGATCACATCGGCGGCGATTCTCGCTGCCGCTTTTTTTCCGCAAGGCGCCCAGGCCGCCGAGGAGGCGGGCGCGGAGCGCGGATCATGGCTGCTGCTGACCTTCTTCGCGATCAACTTCGTGCTGTTCGTTGGAGTGCTGGTGTATTTTGCGGGTCCGCCGGCGCGGAAATTCTTTGCCGATCGCGCGGTCACGATTCGCAGCGCCCTGTCGCGCGCATCGAGCGCGTTCGCCGAAGCCCAGGATTTGGCCAACAAGGCGGCTGCGCGGATGGCCGCGCTCGAAGCGGAACTCAAGCAGCTCGCGGACGCGATTGAGAATGAAACCGCTTTCCAGGTCAGCAAGGTGGCTGAGCTGGCGAAAGCGACCGCCGACCGGATCCATCGCGACGCTGAGATGAGCAGTTCCGCGCTGTCGGAAGCGGCCAAGCGGCGCGTGCGCGCGCAGTTGGCGGATTCCGCCGCGACGCTCGCACGCGATCTGATCGGACGCGATTTTCAGCGCAACGACCAGGGCCGGCTGATCGACGGCTTCATGGACAAGCTCGGCCAGGGTGATCGGCAATGAAAGGTTCGCGAGTCGCCCGGCGCTACGCGCGCGCCCTGCTCGATCTGGCCGACAAGGGCAACGAGGAAAAATGGGGCGTCGAACTCGAACGGCTGGCCGCGATGGTCGAGTCGCCTGAGCTGCTCGAGCGGCTGGCGTCGCCCGAGCTGTCGGAGCAATCGCGACAGGAGGCGATGGCGAAGATTGCGGAGCGCCTCAATCTCAGCTTTCCGCTGCGCTCATTCGCGGTCGTGGTCGCGCGGCACGGGCGGATTCGCGAGCTCGACGCGATCGCGGAGTCGTATCGCGAGCTGCTCGACCAGGCGATGGGCCGTGAGCGGGCGACGCTGACCTTTGCGATTCAACCGTCGGACGACGAAGTCGCGCGCGTGGTCGGCGGACTCGAGACGATCGCGAAATTGAAAATTATCCCAACCGTAAAAGTCGACGCCGCGCTGCTCGGCGGCGTGATGGCGGAGATGGGCGGAAAAATCTACGACGGCAGCCTTGCAACTCGGCTCTCGGAGGCAAAGCGCCGGCTCGCAGGCTAGCCGGCAACAAACGACACCTATATGGCGGAAATCAGACCTTCAGAAATCAGCGAAATCCTCAAAAACGAAATCAAGGGTTTCGAGGGCAGCATCTCGATCCGCGAAACCGGCCGCGTGCTGTCATGCGGCGACGGTATCGCCCGCATTTACGGGCTGCAGAACGCCGCGCTCGGCGAGCTGCTCGAGTTCCCGCATCAGACGTACGGGATGGTGATGAACCTCGAGGAGGACAACGTCGGCGCCGTGCTGTTCGGCGATCCGCAGGCCATCCAGGAAGGCGACGAGGTCAAGCGCACCGGCAGAATCGCCGAAGTGCCGGTCGGCGAAGGCCTGCTCGGCCGCGTCGTCAACGCCCTTGGTCAGCCGATCGACGACAAGGGGCCGATCAAATCCACCGAAACGCGGCGAATCGAAATCAAGGCGCCCGGCATCATTCGCCGCCAGCCGGTCAAGGAGCCGCTGCAGACCGGCATCAAGGCGATCGACACGATGCTGGTTATCGGGCGCGGTCAGCGCGAACTGATCATCGGCGACCGCCAGACCGGCAAGACCGCGATTGCCATCGACACGATCATCAATCAGCGCGGCCAGAACATGCATTGCTTCTACGTCGCGATCGGGCAGAAGCGCTCGACCGTCGCGCAGGTCGTCGAGAAGCTCGCGAGCGCCGGTGCGATGGAGTTTACCACGGTGGTCGCCGCGACCGCGTCGGAAGCCGCACCGCTGCAGTTCATCGCGCCTTACGCCGGCTGCACGATGGGCGAATATTTTCGCGACAACGGCAAACATGCGCTGCTCGTGTACGACGATTTGAGCAAGCATGCGCAGGCCTATCGCCAGTTGTCGCTGCTGCTGCGCCGTCCACCGGGCCGCGAGGCGTACCCCGGCGACGTCTTCTATCTGCATTCGCGCCTGCTCGAGCGCGCCGCCAAGATGAGCGACGAGATGGGCGCCGGATCGCTCACCGCGCTGCCCGTGATCGAGACGCAGGAAGGCGACGTGTCGGCCTACATTCCGACCAACGTTATTTCGATCACCGACGGCCAGATAATTCTCGACAAGGATCTTTTCAACTCGAACGTGCGTCCCGCGGTCAACGTCGGCCTGTCGGTTTCGCGCGTCGGCTTCTCGGCCGCGGTTAAAGCGATCAAGCAGGTTGCAGGTTCGCTCAAGCTGGACCTCGCGCAGTATCGCGAGATGGCGGCGTTCGCGCAGTTCGGCTCCGACCTCGACGCGTCGTCGCAGCGCCTGCTCGCGCGCGGCGCGCGGCTGACCGAGATGCTCAAGCAGGGCCAGTACAGTCCGCTGCCGATGGAGAAAGAGGTGCTGATCATTTTTGCCGCGAAAGAGGGCTACTTCGACAAGCTCACGGTCGAGCAGATTCGGCCGTTCGAGCTGGGGCTGTACACCAACTTCGACTCGCATCACGCGGACCTGCTCGGCGAAATCCGCGATCAGAAACAAATCTCGGACGATCTGACGAAGAAGCTCAAGGCCGGACTCGACACCTACGAGCAAGCGTTCCTGGCCGATAACAAAGCGTCCGCGCCCGCATCGGCGGCGTAGCCGCGATAGCGCTCGACGATGGCATCACTCAAGGCAATCCGGCGCCGGATCGCGTCGGCCAAATCGACGCAGCAGATAACCCGCGCACTGAAGCTGGTTTCGGCCGCGCGGCTGCGGCGGGCGCAGGAAGCGCTCGTCAACGCGCTGCCCTACAGCGAAGCGCTCGCGCGAGTGGCCGATTCGCTGCTCACGTCGGAAGGAATTTCCGTCGATCCGGTCGAGGGCGCGCAAAAGCGATCGCTGCTGGTGGTGGTCGCGTCCGATCGCGGGCTGGCCGGCGGCTACAATTCGTACCTGTTCCGCGCGGCCGAAGCGACGCGGCGCGAAATCAGCGGCTCGGGGCTCGATATCGAGCTGTTCGCCGTCGGCAAGAAGGCCGTCGATCATTTCAGGCGCAGCAACGTCGTGGTCGCACTGTCGCGAATCGATAATTATCCGCGGCTGGCCACGCTCGCGCTCGCCCGCGACATCGCGGCCAAGATGCTCGCCGACTACAGCTCCGGCGCGATCGACGAAGCCGGCATCGTCTATACGCATTTTCAGTCCGCCGTCGTGCAGAAGGCGATTTACGAGCGCCTGCTCCCGATCAAGCCGCCGGGCGACGCGGGCATCAAGGAAGGCGGTAGCGTCGACGCCGCCGTTTCCAAATCCGACGCGCCAAAGATCGACTACCTGGTCGAGCCGTCGCGCGAGGAACTCGTGCCCGTCGTGCTGCGCGGCTATCTCGAGGCGAGCGTTTATCACGCGCTGCTCGAGGCCGAGGCCAGCGAGCAGGGCGCGCGCATGACCGCGATGGACGCGGCGACCAACAACGCGACCGACATGATCTCGTCGCTCACGCTCGAGATGAACCGCGCGCGCCAGGCGCAAATCACGCGCGAGCTGATGGACATCGTCGGCGGCGCAGAGGCGTTGCGCTAGAGTGCGCGGCGTGCAAATCGAAATCACACGGGGATATCACCGTTTATGAGTCAGACCGTTCCAGCTGTGAAACCGACCGCTCCAGGGCGCATCAACCAGGTGCTCGGCAACGTCGTTGACGTCGAGTTCGGCGCCGGCACGCTGCCGCCAATCTTCTCGGCCCTGCGTGTCAGCAATCCGTCAATCAGCGACGAGGTCGGCAACCTCGTGCTCGAAGTGCAGCAGCATCTCGGCGAAAACACCGTGCGATGCATCGCGATGGACTCGACCGACGGCCTCGTGCGCGGGATGGAAGCCGCGAACACCGGCGCGCCAATCTCGGTGCCGGTCGGGCCGGGCACGCTCGGACGCATCATGAACGTGACGGGCAACGCGATCGACGAGCAGGGTCCCATAAAGTCCAGCTCGCTGATGCCGATACATCGCGACGCGCCGCCGTTCGCCGACCAGGCGCCCGAGGCGGAAATCCTCGAGACCGGCATCAAGGTGCTCGATCTCATTTGCCCATACGCCCGCGGCGGCAAGATCGGCCTGTTCGGCGGCGCCGGCGTCGGCAAGACGGTCACGATTCTCGAGCTCATCAACAACGTCGCCAAGCAGCACGGCGGCGTCTCGGTGTTCGCCGGCGTCGGCGAGCGATCGCGCGAGGGCAACGACCTCTATCGCGAGCTGACGGAGTCGGGCGTCATCTCGAAAACGGCGCTGGTGTACGGCCAGATGAACGAGTCGCCCGGCGCACGCGCGCGCGTCGCGCTGACGGGAGTCACGGTCGCCGAGTATTTCCGCGACGAAGAAGGCAAAGACGTCATCTTCTTCATCGACAATATTTTCCGCTTCGTGCAGGCCAACTCGGAGGTCTCCGCGCTGCTCGGCCGCATGCCCAGCGCCGTCGGCTATCAGCCGACTCTCGGCACCGACATGGGCGAGCTGGAGGAGCGCATCACCACCACCAAGAAGGGCGCGATCACCTCGGTGCAGGCCATCTACGTTCCTGCCGACGATTACACCGACCCCGCGCCGGCGACCACTTTCACGCACCTGGACGCGGTCACCGCACTCGATCGCAAGGTTTTCGAGAAGGCAATCTTCCCCGCAGTCGATCCGCTCGGCTCGACCTCGCGAATTCTCGATCCGCAGGTCGTCGGCGAGGAGCATTACAACGTCGCCCGCCGCGTGCAGGCGATCCTGCAGCGCTACAAGGACCTGCAGGACATCATCGCGATCCTCGGGATGGAAGAACTGTCGGCCGACGACAAGACCGTCGTCGCGCGCGCGCGCCGGGTCGAGCGCTTCCTGTCGCAGGCGATGTTCGTCGCCGAGCCTTTCACCAATCAGCCCGGCAAGTACGTCAAGCGCGAGGATACCGTGCGCGGCTTCGCCGAAATCCTCGACGGCAAATGCGACGACCTGCCCGAGCAGGCGTTCTACCTGGTCGGCACCATCGATGACGCTCGCGAGAAGGCCGAACGCCTGGCTAAAGGCTAAGCGCGCTCAGGTCAGGAATCCGCGATGGCTGAGACGTTCCCATTCAGACTCCTCACTCCGACCGGCATCGTCTTCGAGGGCGAAGCGCAGGAGGTCTCGGCGATCGGCCCGCTCGGTGAATTCGGCGTGCTGGCCGAGCACATCAACTTCATCACGTCGCTGGTGCCCGGCATCCTCGAAGCAAAGCTCCCCGACGGCACTGCGATGCACTGGGTAGTGTCGGGCGGCCTGGCGGAAGTGCGAGACGGGCTGTTGACGGTGCTCGCCAGCAGCGCGGAGTCGCCGGAGATGGTAGACGGAGCAGCCGCGGCTGCGCAGGTACAACAAGCCGACGAGCAATTTTCAAATCTGAGCTTCTACGATCCCAACTACCCAGCCGCGCAAGAAGCCCTGGCGCTGGCCCGCGCAAGAGTCGAAGCCGCGGGGCTGAAAACCAGCGCGCGATAGCAATCCGGCGCCTCTCTTCGCAAGTAGGCGCCGCCGGTTGAAAGTGCATCAAACATGGGAGCGCGCAAATCCGGATTCGCCCTGATGCTAATAGGGTCGCTGCTCGTAGCTGCCGCCGCCTTCGCGGGACCGTTCTTTTTTGGTATGGCATGGGACTGAAATCTTTGTTTTGTCTAATAGCATCGTTCTCTGGGGAATTCTGATAATAGCGGCATTCTGCCGCTATCGAAGCGGGCGCTGGTTCTTGCTCGGCTCACCTGTTCTCTCTGGTGGCTCTATTTTATGGCGATGACCTCCGTGACCAAAACCTACCCCTGATTTCCAATTACATTGCGCAGCCAGTCGACACGCCACTTGCAACGAAAACACAGATGAATCCAAACCCTCTGGGGACGTGGATCGGCGACTGGGCTTGGAGCCTGCCCTTGATCGTGCTGACTGTGGTGATTCACGTATGTGGCCTTGCTCTCATCGGTGGAAAATTCGTCAGTGTTCTGGAAAAGTCTGTAGGTCGGAGCAGATTCATACCCAAATTCGCGATAGTGATCGGCGGTACTGTCTTGTTGGCGACCCTCCTGCATGGAATCGAGGGAGCAATTTGGGCCGCCGCGTATCGGTTTCTAGGCGCACTGCCAGACGCTCGGTCCGCGATGCTCTACTCGCTAAGCGCAATGACCAGCTATGGCCACGCCAACCTGTTTCTGAAGGATCGCTGGCAGTTGATGGGTGCGTTAGAAGCGCTAAACGGGATGCTTCTGTTCGGGCTGACCACCGCCTTTCTGTTCGCAATAATCCAGAGGGCCTGGCCACTCGGTAGCAGAGAGCGGAACTGAGTTCCGTGCGCGCTGACGATTGCAGCGCATGCCGTGTGATCAAGACGGCGACGCTCTCTTCAGCGCAGCAGCGTCGAGAAGATCAGATGCTTGAAGCGCTCGATGGGGACCGGGCTGCGCTCGGCCTTGGATTCGAGGATCGCGCCCTGCAGTGACGCGACTATGAAGCCTGCGACTTCATTGTAATCGATCTTGCGGGACAGCTCGCCGGATTTCACCGCCGCTTTCAGGCAGTACGCAACCGAATCCCGCAGCTCCGCGAATATCTCGACGATCCGCCGCCTAATCGTTTCGCTGTGGTCGCTCGCCTCGGCGCTGAAATTGCCGATGAGACATCCGTTCTGCAGTCCGATCCGGTTGAGATACTTGTGATTCGCATCGACGTACGCGCGCAGCCGCTTGAGCGGTGGAATCGAATCGTTGCGCAGCGTCCTGCCAATCAACTCGCGAGTGTCTGCGAAGTAGCGGTCCAGTATCTCGAGGCAGAAAGCCTCCTTCGACGCGAAGTGGTTGGTGAACGAACCCTGCGGCACGCCCGCGGCCTGCACGATGTCGCGGACGCTGGCGCCGGCGAACCCGCGCTCATGCACGACGCGCATACCTGCGGTCAGAATTTTCTCGCGATGCGACGGTTTGGCCATAGGCCGAATATGGACGTTCGTATTCGAATCGTCAACGCCGGCGGCCTCGGGTGACTACAGTGGAAGTGGATGGCAGGCCCGCCGGGCCAGCGAACCTGCCACGCAGTTCGAAATTACGCGGCCAGCATACCGCCATCGACGCTGACGGACGTACCCGTCATGTAAGACGCCTTGTCCGAGGCGACGAAGAGAATCGTCTGCGCGATCTCTTCCGGCGTCCCGACCCGCTTGACCGGCACCACCGCGACCAGGCCAGCCTTGTTTTCAGCATTGCCGGTAAACCGGTTCAACATCCCGGTTTCGATTGGGCCCGGCGCGACCACGTTGACGCGAACTCCCGTCCCTGCCACCTCGATCGCCGCCGACTTCGTCAGCCCTTCGACCGCGTGCTTGCTCGCGACGTAAACCGCCGCGCCCGCAGCGCCGACGTGACCATAGGCGGACGAGACGTTGACGATGCTGCCGCGGCCTTGGGGGATCATCACGCGCAGTTCGTGCTTCATGCTAAGCAGCGTGCCGAGGACGTTGGTATCGAAAGTCGCCGCGTAGCTTTCGGCGGTCTGCTCGGTCACCGGGCCGGGCTGGCCCTCAGAGCCGGCGTTGTTGACGGCCACGTCCACACCGCCAAAGCGCGCGACAGTCTTGTCGACGAGGTCGCGCACATCGTCGTCATGGCGCACATCGGTGCGCCAGTATTCGGCCTCTGCGCCGAGCGCGCGGATTTCGGCGAGCAGCTTTTGCCCGACCTCGTCGCGGCGGCCGGAGATGACGACGCGCGCGCCTTCCTTCGCGAAAGCAAGCGCGGTGGCACGTCCGATGCCGGTGAGGGCGCCAGTAATCAGAACAACGGGGGAACTCATAGGGATACTCCTCGGAGGGAAAATTAATCAGCCTATGAAAGCCGACTTAACAAAGATGGACGTACGTATTACTTGAGTCAAGCGAAAAGATTGCCTCGCAGCAGATCCAGTTCCCGCGCCTTACGCTACTTGCAAGGATGCGCATCTCCTGATGATCTCGATTCGCAGACTCATAATGAAACATTCAATCCAGGTTAATCTCATCCACCAGATCTTCGACGCGATCGATCGCGGGATGCCGCCGATGGCGGAGCGATTCACGCGCAACGATACCTCCGCGTACACGTCGCCGGAGCGTGCTGCGCGCGAGCGCGAGGTGCTGTTTCGGCATCATCCGATCGTCGCCGGCTTCAGCTCGCAGATTCCGAATCCGGGCGACTATCTGATCGAGGATCTCGCCCCGGTGCCGATCCTGGTCGTGCGAAATGCTTCCGGCGAGCTCCGCGCCTTCGTCAATATCTGCCGCCATCGCGGCGCGAAGCTGGTAGCAGGATGCGGGACCGGCGCGAAGCGATTTTCATGCCCCTATCACGCGTGGAGCTACGACATCGCCGGGCGCCTCGTCGCGATTCCCGACGACTACGGATTCGAAGGACTCGATCGCGCCGCCAGCGGCCTGGTCGCGCTGCCGGTCGCCGAGAAGTACGGCTTAATCTTCGTGACGCCCGCGCCCGGCGACGCGACCGACATCGACATCGATACAATGCTCGCCGGGCTCGGCGAAGACATCGAATCATACGGCATCGGCTCGTTCGCGCATCAGGAGACGCGCGTGGTGCGCCGCCGGATGAACTGGAAGCTGGTCAGCGACACGTTCTGGGAGGCGTACCATATAAAGGTGCTGCATGCGCAGAATGTCGGCCCGCTGTTTGTGAAGAATCTCGCGATGTTCGACGCGTTCGGCCGCAACACGCGCTACATCGGTGTGCGCAAATCGATCGAGAAGCTGCGCGATTTGCCCGAACAGAAGTGGGACCTGATTGCGCACACGACCATCCTGATGAACCTGTTTCCCAACACGATTCTCGTGATGCAATCCGATCACGCCGAGGTTTACCGGATTTTTCCGGCTGGCGCGCACGCCGGCGAGAGCGTCGCCACCATCAGCATCCTGGCGCCCGCGCCGTCGCCAAAATGGTCGCGCACGATGGACCTGCTGCTCGGCGTGGTCGATCAGGATTTCACGCTGGGCGAGGGCATTCAGCACGGATTCGAGTCGGGCGCGATTAGAAAAGTAATGTACGGGCGATACGAAAACGCGCTCGATCATTTCCATCGCTCGATTCGCGAGGCGATCGGCGAACCCTGACCTATGAACCGGCGCTGAGCGCGGCGAGGCGATCGAAAAAATCGGGGAAGGTCTTGGCGACGCATGCGGGATCTTTAATTTTCAGCCCGCCGAGTTTCAGGCCGGTCACCGCAAAACTCATCGCGATTCGATGATCGTCGTAGGTCTCGACCGTCGCAGGACGCATCGCCGACGGTAAAATCTCTAGCCCATCCTCGTGCTCGATGACGGTCGCACCCAGCCGCCGCAGCTCGGTCGCGAGCGCGCGAATGCGATCGCTTTCGTGATGCCGAATAAAGGCGACATTGCGGATGCGGGTCGGCGTCGATGCGAACGGGGCAATGGCGGCGAGCGTCGCCACCATGTCCGGCATCGAGTTCATCGCGACGTCGACGCCGATGAGCTTGCCGGTTCCCACGACCTCGACGTAGCCGGGATACCACTTCACGCGCGCGCCCATCCGCTGCAGCACGCCGAGAAAATCGATGTCGCCTTGCACCGAGTTCGAGGCGAGGCCTTCGATCTTCACGCTGCCGCCGACCAGCGCCGCAGCCGCCGCGAAGTAACTCGCGCTCGACGCGTCCGGCTCGACGATAAAACGCTGCGCGCGATACCACTGACCGCCCGGCACGACGATCCTGTCGTCTTCGACCGAGCTATGCGCGCCCCACGCCTCCATCAGCCGCAGCGTCATGTCGATGAAAGGCCGCGCCGTGTCTCCGATCACCTCGAGCTTAAGGCCAGCCTTCCAGATTGGCGCCGGCATCAGCATCGCGGAGACAAATTGCGATGACACGCGAGCGTCGATCGAGGTTTCGCCTCCTACCAGGCGCGCGCGCGAGGCGTCGACTATCACCGGCGGACAATGGTTGTTGCGCTCGCTGTAGACGCTCGCGCCCAGCCGCTGCATCGCGTCGAGTTGCGGACCGATCGGACGCTGACGCATGCGCTGATTTCCGTCGATACGAAAACGTCCCTCGCCAAGCGTGACCATCGCGCATAGGAATCGCATCACGGTGCCGGCCCCGCCGACAAAGATTTCGCCGCCGGGAGCCGGGATCGTGCCGCCGCGCCCGCTGACCGTGATTCTGCGCGCCGGCTCGTCAATCTCGACCGCAAAACCCATGACCCGCAGCGCGTCGCTCATGTAGCGCGTGTCGTCGCTGAGCAGCACGGCGTCGAGCACCGAGCGGCCCTGCGCCAGCGCCGCCAGCACCATCGCGCGGTTCGTGATGCTCTTGGAGCCGGGTATCACGACGCGGGCGCCGAGCGGGCCGGTCAGGGGCGTAATTTCGATTTGGTCCACGGTGGTTTTCAGCTATCCGTTCCAGAGTAACCGCGCTGGTTGAATAGTAACAAGCGCGATTTCTGGCCTATGACCGCAGTAGCGGGTTATTGCATCATTCGTGACGCTACGGTTAATTTATCTAACAGTACTGGCAGTAGGCTCAGGGGAGGTCGCTGTGAAGCTTTTCAAGTTCATTGTGCCAACCGCGTTGGCTGCGACGATCGCGCTGTGTGCGCCGCGCGCCAACGCGCAAACGATGGGCGAATATGCGGCCACGACGGCCGGAGCCAGTTCGGGAGCCAGCTCGATGGGCACCACGTTGTCGAACTCGGTCGCAGCCTCGGTCGACAACAGCGGCGGCGGCTCGAGCACCTGGGGCGCCAGCGGAGTGGGCGCCAGCTTCGATGACCGGGCCGGCGCGGCTGCTTCCACCGGAGGCGGGGACTTCGAATCGCGGGCAGGTTCGTCGTCAAGCGGATCAGGAGATTCGCGCTGGCCAGCGTCCGGATTTAATGGCGACTCCTCCAGCGGCGGCCTTGCCGGCGACAGTTCGAGCCGATTCGGCGATTCATCGGGCAGGTTCGCCGCCGACTCGGATCGATTCAGCGCCAACAGCGAACTGTCGGACTCGACCGATCGATTTCCGAGCAGCTCGCTCGATGACCATCAGGGCGGGCTGGATACCGAATACAACGCGGTCAACAACTTCTAGCGCCGGACTGACTAGCTCTGCGCGGCGGCGTTGCGGCGCAGACGTTCTTTTTTATCGGCGGGCCAGACGTCGTTTATTTTGTAGCCCGTCTCGAACGCGAGTGCATTCTCGGGAAGTCTAAGCCACGGCAGCTTGCTGCGCGTGAAGAGGTGAATGTCGGGCGTGACCGCATCGGGATTGTCGAGCGTACCGGCGCGCACGAACAACGCCTCGCCGCCGGGCGCAACCTGGTAACGGCTCCAGACGTAGGTGCCGCACTTCTCGCAGAAGAACGCCTCGTGATCCCTGCCGGTGCCGCCTTTGAGCGTGATTGATTTCGGGACGGCGCCGCTACGTTCCACGAATCGCTTCTCGATCCAGATATTGATCACGAAGCCGCTGCCGGTGAGGCGCTGGCAGTCGCGGCAGTGACAGGCATGAACGACCAGCGGCGTCTCAGTCAGCTGGTAGCGGATAGCGCCGCATGAACATCCACCTTCGAGATTCATAGAGCCTCCTTCCGAGCGCGGGGGACTGCCTTGACCGGGGCGGTCGACCAAGGCAGTCCCGCTCCGGCTATTCTTCGTTATGGCAGACGGCTTCGATGTTGTTGTCGTCGGGGTCCTTCACGAATCCTCCGTAGTAGTTCGCGGCATACTCAGGCCTGAGGCCGGGCTTGCCGTTGTCCTTGCCGCCCGCGGGCAGTGCGGCAGCGTAGAACGCTTTCACCGCGGCGCGGTCCTTCGCGGCGAATGCGATATGCACGGGGCCGCCCGATGCTCCCTCAGCCAGACAGAAGCCCGGCATATCCTTAGGGCCGAAAACGAGAATGCCGTCGCCCTCGTATTGCACGCTGCACCCGAGTGGGGCGAGCGCTGCGGTATAGAAGCGCTTGCTGGCCTTGAGGTCCTTCACCTTGATTAGGATGTGATCAAACATGACGTTCTCCTTCTCCTGCTTTTGCGTTTTCAGTCCTCGAAACTTTAATTCCGGCCGCGCCACGCGGGCATGTCGGCCAGCATCGCACGCGCCATTTCAATCGCGGCGGCGCGGGTGACGCCCTGCGAATCGACATAGAAGCCTGCATTGGTCTCCAACACCTGCTCGTACGACAGCAGCTCGCCGCGCTCGTCGGTGCAATAACGGCAGTACGGGCGTGTCGCGTCGCCGAGCGCGAAATCGTCGGGCTTCTCCAGCGGCATTCCGCATGAACCACAAGCGGGACATTTTTCAGCCATGGTCTTTTCTCCTTTCACGGTTTCACCAGTGACATAAAATGATTCACCAGGGTCTCGCCCTGCTCCGCGATCACGGAATCCCCGGTGGTGAACACGTCGCGATTGACGAGGTAGTGATGCACGAGACCGATCCACGTATTGAACAGCAGCGGCCGCGGGATTTTGCGCGCGTGGCCCGCCTTGCGCTCGCGCTCCAGTGCGGTGAACAGCTCATAGGACACGGCGGCGTGCAGCATCATCAGCGTGCTGCGGACTTTGGGCGGCAGCATGGGCGCCTCAGTCACCAGCCGCGCATAGAACGGCTCGATCTCGGCCAGCACCCGCAGATGCGCTTGCAACACTGCGCGGAGCCCGAGGTCGCGCTCGAAAGCATTGCGGAACTCGGCCGCGAGACGCCGTCCGAACTCGTCGATCACCGCGATCACCAGGTCGTCGCGCTTGGGGAAATGCAGGAAAACGACGCCGTGCGACATGCGAATCGACTTGGCGACGTCGGCGGTCG
The DNA here is from genome assembly GCA_050010075.1 of Binatus sp. (SeqCode). Taxonomy (GTDB): domain Bacteria; phylum Desulfobacterota; class Binatia; order Binatales; family Binataceae; genus Binatus. Next base: position 52,809 of record JBEKLS010000031.1, read on the forward strand.
TCGTATTGACGATCCCCTTGCGCGCGAACAGCGCCATGGCCGCGTTGACCAAGCGGTCGCGCGTAACCACCTTCTGTTCCTGCCGAGTCGCTGCCTGTGTCGTTGGTTTCATCGATTCACTGAGTATCTACTCAGTGAGTATATACTCAGTATGCCAGTGTCGTGTCAAGAGGGTAAGAAGTCCTTTTTCAATGGGCCGCTGGATGCGACAGTAGCTGGGCAGGAAGGCTCGCGTGACACAGCTGTATCCAGCTATCGAACCTTACGAGCATGGCATGCTCGAAGTTGGCGACGGTAATCGCGTCTACTGGGAGACCTGCGGCAATCCGCGAGGCAAGACGGCCGTCGTGCTGCATGGCGGTCCTGGATCGGGATGCACGCCGTGGCATCGCAGGCTGTTCGATCCGGACGCTTATCGGGTCGTGCTGTTCGATCAACGCAATTGCGGCCGCAGCACGCCGCATGCGAGCGCGCATGAGACGGACCTCGCGAGCAACAACACGCTGAACCTCATCGCGGATCTCGAGCGCTTGCGCGAGCATCTGCAGGTCGATCGATGGCTGGTGCTCGGCGGCTCGTGGGGCTGCACGCTCGCGCTCGCGTACGCTGAGCGTCATCCGACTCGCGTCACGGAGCTCATTTTATTCGGCGTAACGACGGGACGGCGCAAGGAGTTCGACTGGCTGTTCCGCGGCGGCGTCGCGATTTTGTTTCCAGAGCAGTGGGAACGCCTGCGCGATGCGTTGCCGGCGTCGCTGCGCGACGGCGATATCATTGAGGCGTACCGCAGGCTGCTCGACGATCCCGACGCCTCGATTCGCAATCAAGCCGCGCTGGCGTGGTGCACCTGGGAGTCCGCGACGCCGGCCTGGCCGCCTGCGCATGGCCTGTCGCCGCGCTTCAGAGACCCTGCTTTTGCGCTCGCCTTCGCGCGCATCGTGACGCGCTACGTCCGCCACTACGCGTGGCTCGAAGACGGGGTCCTTCTGCGCGACGCCGGCGCGCTCGCCGACATTCCCGGCATCATGGTCAATGGACGCTTCGATCTTCAGGCGCCGATCGGCTGGGCGTACGACCTCAAGCGGGCATGGCCACGGGCGAAGCTGGTAATCGTCGACGACGCCGGGCACGACGCATCCAATGCGAGCATCACCGGTGAACTGATTCGCGCCACCAATGAATTCGCTATGCGCGGCCAATGAAATCCGGCAGGATTGCCCGTCGCTCGCTGATTCATTGGTGAATGCATCCTTAGCTTAGGCGTATTTTTTGTTGACTACGGCAGCAATCGGAGCTAATTGGTAGGGACTGTTTCCCTGCGGACAGCCCTTCCAACTATATTGGGCGTCCGACTGGAATAGCGCGCGACGGGGACATCGCGCACGGGGAGAATGCGTTGTTCGGAACTGAGTGGCCGGTAAGGCGAATCGTAACTGCAGTCGGGGCGCTGATGCTCGCGATCGCGGTCGGTATCGCCGCAGTCCCGCCCAACGCGTCATCGGAAACCACGCTCACCTTCCCGCGTCCGAAGTCGATAGAGCCCAACGTAAATTTCTGGGTCGACGTATTCACCAAGTACTCCGAGAACGATTTCGTGGTCGTCGATCGCGACAACGTCTCGCGCGTCTACCACGTGTTTCATCTTCCCAATGAAGGGCAGCCGACGCGCACCGATATCGACTGGGCCAACGACTATCTCAAGACGAAATATTCCGACATTCTGAATCGCCTCGCGACCCGGCCGCCGGCCGACGACGAGGAGCGCGAAATCGCCGCCATGTTCAAGGGCGAGCCGCCGAGCGCTTACACCCTCGCCGCGCAGAATCTGCGCGTGCAGGAAGGACTGCGCGAGCAATTCCACGACGGTCTGCTGCGCAGCCGCTACTACGTGCCCTCGATGGAGCGGATTTTCCGCAGCGCCGGGCTGCCGCCCGAGCTGGTGACGCTGGCGCACGTCGAGTCGGGCTTTCACGGCGCGTCGCGCTCGAGCGCAGGCGCGGTCGGCATCTGGCAGTTCACGCGTGACACCGGCAAGCACTACATGAAAATCACGCGCTATCACGACGACCGGCTGAATCCGGAGCGCGAGACGCTCGCCGCCGCCAAGCTGCTGCGCTCGAACTACGACACTCTCGGCGATTGGCCGCTGGCGATCACGGCTTACAATTATGGCACTGGCGGAGTGGCGCGCGCGGCGGGGATTTACGGCGGCGACTACTCGGCGATGGTCGAGCACTACCAGGGACCGCATTTCGGCTTCGCGGTGAAGAACTACTACGCGGAATTCCTTGCCGCCTTGCAGGTGCATCGCGACGAGGACAAGTACTTCCCCGGAATCGAGGACGAGCCTGCGATTCGTCCGGCGCCAATCAAGACCGACTTTGCGCCGAAGCGCGCCGCGAAAACGCACTCGTCACATTCTCGGCACAGTACGCGAGTGTCTTCGCGGACGCGCCATACACATCATTCGAAGAAGACAGTCGCGCAGAGCGCCTGACTGTATCCGCCGTCAGGCGCGCGAACTCGCGTCTGCGACCTTCGTATGCGGGCTGATCGCGCGGTAGCTGGGCCGTTCGCGCAGCCGCTTCAGATACGCATCGACCTTCGGGAACGCGTCAAGCGGCATCGCGTCAACGTCGAGCACCATCGCGACGGGCATCAGCGGCACGTCGGCCATCGAAAATTCTCCACAGACGTAGCCGCCGGCGCCGCTCTGGCCAAGTACCCGCTCGATGAACGGCAGATCGCGCGTGCGCAGCAGCTCGCGGCCACGCTCGATGCCGGCGGCGTCGCGCTTTTCCGGCGGGCTCCAGTACGGCATCCAGATGGGCGGCACGCTGCCGGCGAGCATCGCCTCGTCGGCGTAATTCTCGATCTCGCGCACGCGCATCCGCTGCTTCGGATCTGATGGCATCAGGCG
>JBEKLS010000032.1:0-32321 GCA_050010075.1 Binatus sp. (SeqCode)
ATCAGGGGGACTCCGCCAATACTACTGAGCGCTAACTTGAAAATTGAAGCGTCGAAAACTCCAGGTACAATGTGAGCTTCGATTCCTCGTTCAAACAGCCTGGGAAAGAGACCGGATACATCGGCTCCGAGATCGGCGACTGTGACGAAGACCTCGGTGAGATCGCGGTGCAGCGACTGGCTGCCATTCGTCCCCGAGCTATCTTTGCCATTGAAAAGATCCGGCTCAGCGGGGTCGACGCGGCGCACTAGCGCAAAAGGCTCCGGACAATAGTTGTCGAGCAAGAACTGTCTGAGCCAGTTCGCCTGGCCGCCGTTTCCAATCACTACCGCCGTGCGGCGCATTCCTCGCCTTCGATAAATCCTCCGGGCAACAATGGTCTCGGTCCAGTCACGAAGCGCGATCAAAAATGTCGACAACAATATGTAGGATAAGACGAAAAAACGACTGACTTCTCGAAGTTTGAAAAGAAAAATCGCCAATCCGATCGCCGCTACCCACAATCCTCCTGTGCGAACCAATTCCGCGATCTGGCCGCCGGTTGAATCTGGCTGGTATGCTTTGCGCATCCCAAAATGGCCGCTCACTATGTTCCACGCGATCAAGCTTGACAATAACAAGACGACGTATTGCGCCGGCCAACCCGCGATATCGGAAGATGTCGGTCTGGGCCATATAAAAAGATCGGATCGGCTTAAGAGAGACGCGATTGAGGTGATAGATGCAAATGCACTCACCAGACAGATGAAATCCAGAGTCCGGGAAAGAGCGCCCTGGACCTTGTCGATCTTGAAATGACTTGCCGACATTTTTGGCAGGTGTACTAGTCGAGTGAGATAGGTGAATTCAGGCGGAGACTAACCTACAGCCGTTGCTCAACCCGAACAGGCACGACCTGGGCAGAGGCCCGCTTGGAGGAAGCGTATATGGGTGCCCATAGCCGACGCCCCGCGATCCCTTTTCCCAGCGCAGTGTTACACGCCGTCTTTACGCTCCCATAACTGATTGCGTTCATGCACACATTTCCTCCGCGCACCTTCTCAAAACCGAGGTTCAGAAAGCCGCACCCACTGACCGACGGTTCCACGACAAGCGCGTTCTCGCTAACGGGGCCCCATCGATGGGGACTGCTCGGACCGTGTAGCGCGACCAGCGGAACGCCGGACGCTGCCGCCATATGCATCACACCGGTGTCGACGGAGACTACAAGCTTCGCCACCATCAGAAGTTGCAATGTTTCGCGCAGGCTCGAGCCGGCAACGTTCCTCATGCGGGGACGAAGGGTGTCCTTGACCTCGGCAATGATGGAATCGTTGAGCGTTCGTTGATGCTCGGCGCCCGTAAATACGACGTCATATTGATCCGTCGCAAAGTCCTCAGCCAGCGCGACCCAGCGACCTACCGGCCACTCTCTGAACTTCGCAGAGCTACCTCCGGGCCATAGGTGAAAAACCACAAACCTTTTAGAACGATCGAGAGAAGCAGGATGTACCGACGGTTCACATTGTAACGATGGTGCGTGCTGAGGCCTAATACCCAACGCACGGATCAGTCCGCGATGATTCTCGAGTTCGTGCGCATTTTCCGAGTGGTCGACTATCAGGTCATATCCGAAGTGCCTACCCTGTGCGCTAGTTCGAAAACCTCCAATAAATTCTGCACCTGAGCAGATGGCTATGACCGCGTTGAGCCGACACCATGGACCGAAGTCCAGAAGCAGGTCGAAGTGTTGTTCGCGCACCGCTCTTATAGCGGCCAGTGGGTTCCATACGTCGACCTTGACGACAAGATCCGCGCCCTTCAGGAGACATCCGGCTTCATAGTTGTTTGGACCCGTCAGGAGAACGATCTCTGTGCTAGGATAGGCTTCTCGCAGATCAGCCAAGGGGCCGCTCATGAGGACAGTGTCACCTACAGCGGCTGTGTTCAGTAGGCCAATCTTACGGGGATGAAGCGGCATCGATCGCTTGCGTCTGAATTGGCCCGCGAGAAACACCAATGGTATTCCCAGGTAACGATCGAGCAACCGTGCTCGACGGCTACCCCGGCCTGGCATTCTGGCATCGATTGTTGCTGGGCAACCTAAATGACCATTTGGTTTGTTCGACATAAAATAAATAGCCTCGCTCTCAGACTAATTGGCTGGCTCTTGCAGACGACGGATTATTGGACGGACCCAAGGCTTTAGGTGGCTCCACGTCCACGGCACGCCCGGCATGTTGCGCAAGGTAGATCTCAAATCGCGCGATCGCCTGACGAGGGAGATGTGTATCCATTCCATTTCACCTCCCCGCGCGACTTCCTCGCCCAGTTGGGGAAAAGCTCCTATGCTTCCGGGAGACGCGAACACCAGCAGATTTTGCCGATACCACCATTGCACCGAACTGTTGTGCCGAATGAGAGGCCGGATTGGATCGAATAGCTTGAATCCTTCCGCTGCAAACAGCGACCTCCAATACGAAGGCCATTGCTCATTGATATGATGAGATCCCCCTTGACCTGGGACCGCCGCCGAGAACAGGACGAGCGGCGCAGCTTGAGTCAGTGTATGAACCAGGCGCGCGCCCGCGCTGCCCGGCAAATGTTCGGCCACCTCGAGGCACATGGCGAGATCGTAGCTCTTCCAAATGTCAAATCGTTTAGTGAGGTTCTCGGCTACGAAACTTGACTCAGGAATCAACAGATTCTTTCTGTCCACGTAGTCCCCATCAATCCCGCAGATGTCGTGCACACCCAGCTCCGAGAACGCGCGCAACCACCCTCCCTTGCCGCATCCTACGTCTACCACGCTCTTAGGACCGAAGAGTTGACAAATGGCTCCAGCGACCACTCTCGCAGACCGCAGAGACTGCTCGCCTTGCGCCGCGAAGAATCCCTGATCATAAACGCTGCTAAGGTTTGTACCGAGCATACCTTCACTCCTGAAAAATCGCTCTCAATAATCGACGAATTCGTAAAAATGAATCGATGAAAGTCATAAGGAGAAGGTAACGGCGAGGTTCAGGAAGCTGCCGCTTCACTCAGTACTTTCCAGGTCAGCTGAGAGCTAAAGTCCCAACTGAATTGGCGGCTTTGCTGAATTGCCCGAGCCTCGAGCCCCTTTCGATACTCCGAATCACTGACAACCCGCTCGATCGCGATGGCTATATCTTCAACTTCATATGGATCAACTTGAATTCCACCGTCACTCACGACTTCAGGTAGTGACGTGTTGTTCGCGACGATTGGTACTGTTCCCGAAGCCATTGCTTCAAGGACTGGGAGTCCAAATCCCTCGTAGAGGGACACATAGACCATTGCGAGAGCGGCGCTGTATAGCGCTGGCAGATTTTTGTCTGCGACGAATCCTGCGAAGTGTACTCGTGGAGGGATGGTGCCCAACTCGAGACTACCGAAGACGTTGCTTGGGACACTGGAACCCGCGACAACCAGCCAGATGTCGTCAGGAAGCCGTGCCGCACACAACGACCACGCTTCCAGTAGGCGGCGCAGATTCTTTCGCGGTTCCAAAGCTCCGAGGCTTAGTACGTAGTGGGCCGACGGAAGACCCAACTCGCTCCTCACTCGTGCAGCTTCCTCTGGACTACTCGGGCGAAAACGCTCATCTACTCCGCCGTAGATGACTGCCACTTTCGATTCCTCGATGTTCGCGAGTGCCAGCAGTCGTTGTCGGGAAAATTTGGAAACTGTAATCACTCGGCGAACGCGCTTGATAAGTTCGGGCGTGAGCCATCGGTACCACTTGGCAAATGCCGGCTTGAACCACTCCGGGTGTTCGATCGATGCTATGTCGTGAATTGTAAGTACCTGGTTCTCAGTTCTGAGTGGGCCGGTGTTCGCCGGACTCCATAAGAGTTTTTTGCCGACGATCGTGGGTAGGATTGCCTGTTCCCAAAGATGGCCTTTTATACCTTGCATAGGTCTGCCAGGCGTTACAGTCAGGACGCGATCTGCCAGTCTTCGTTGAACTTCGGCAGTGTAACGCTGAACGCCGCGAAGGCCGGCCGTCTGTGAGCGCATATTGATGAAGACCTGGGAATTTTCTTGCAGCATTCGTGCTAGTTACTGCCGAGCCAGCTATCAGAGACGACGCGTCGAGCTGCATTCAGCACCGACTCGACCTCAATATCGAGCATGCAACGACTCTTCTCCGCATTGACGCATTCAAGCGGCCAACGATTCGCATAGAGATTAAGACAAGGGCTGCAAGTGACCTTCGTATCGTAGACGTAGGTTGCCCGGGAACCCACGGGTGCCCAGTAGCGAGGCGAGTTGGGGCCGAAGAGACCGACCGTCGGAGTGCCAACAGCGGCGGCAAGATGCATGATTCCGGTGTCGTTGCTGACGAGCAAGTTGCATCGGCCAAGCAACGCCGCGGTATTTTCAAGCGATCCCGTGTCAGAAGCATCGACCGCGTGACCAGAGTAATTTTCGATGAACGCCTGAATCAGGGGACGCTCGGGCGCAGTGCCGGTGAGGATGACGGAAGTTTCACCATCGAAGGCTCGGATACGCTCCGCCAATCGGACGAACCGATCTAACGGCCATCGCCGAAACTCGAGATCCTGGCTGCCCAGATGCAATGCGACAATACGACGTCCGGGTGCGTACTGGCCCAACCAATTCTGTGCCCACTCCTCCGAGATAGCGCCACATTTTGGGGGCATAGGCATCGCGTCGTCAGGAACACCGGGATCAATCATCCGGGCTAGTCGAACGAATGACTGCCACATCGAGCGCTCTTCCTGAAATCGCTCCGCGTGAGTTAGAAACCGGCCCTTAACACTTTCAACTGTAGGCAGGAATCCAACACGAAGTGGTATCCTCGTCGCCGAAAGGAACATGGATCCAGCGGTCGAACGCTGCTCGAAGTTCAATATTGCGTCATAACGTTGTTGACGAATCTCTCTTAATGTATTCAACGCCGTGCGAGGTGTAAGCGTGCGCTGTATGTATTGATGAACGGTAAAGCCTGCTCCCAGCGTCATCAGCTCGCGCGTTGCAGGCCCGACTAGCACGCCAACCTCCATCTTCGGATTTCGAGCCGCCAAATGCTCGACCAGCGATCTCACCAGAACGCTGTCTCCCATACCAAAGACCTTCACCACCAAGAGTCGGTGCGGGACAGCCGGCAGTGGAGTGTTGAGAGGTTCTCGCGCCGAACGTGACAAAGAACCAGCCAGCCATTCGCAAGCCTGAGTCAACCGCGGTCGGCTTCTCGCGCTGCAAGCAACCGTAAGTTTATAAACTCCGACCTTCATCGCGCCGGTAACAACTAGGAGTGCCTTACGCCGATCAGATCGGGCTCGTGCACCATTTGGCTTAGAGGCCGTACCGGAGCTGAGTCTGTGTGAGCACGATCGAGAAGTACTTCCGCCAGAGCATGTGCGCTTTGAGTCCAGCTCCAGTCTTGCCACGGGATAGGATTCGCCTTGGGCATTGCGATAGCTGACGATATGCCTGAGCAAATTCCCTGTTCGGTGGGCGTGACATAAATCGCATCATCGCCGCCAGCCTCCCGCAGTTCAGGTAGGTCGCTGGTTACGACGCGAGCACCGCAGGCGCGGGCCTCGAGCACTGGCATGCCAAAGCCTTCATAAGTGGAAGGATAAATCATCGCGTCCGCACCGCTGTACAATGCGGCCAGAGAGCTATCATCGACGAATCCCAGTCTGATCACTGATTCGCTATTTCGTACGAGTTCCACGATCGACGAGTCCTTCCAGCCACGATCGCCCACTAACAGCAGTTTGTGGTCTGCGATCATTCCGTTCGCTTTCATGCGAAGAAACGATCGAATCAATTGCTCCAGACCTTTTCTCGGCTCCAACGTCGACACGCTGAGCAGATAGGGTCGAGAAACTCCATACCGTGCGAGCACTTCCGTCGTATGAGTTTCGGGATGGGGCTGGAAGACTCGAGACAGTCCCGGCCGTACAACTGCCGCGGCCCGATAGCCGAAGGTTTTCTCGAGCCTCTCCGCAGTACCCGACGAATTGGTGACAATTGCATCCGCCTTTGAAAGGCTGCGGGAAAAAAACAGGCGCGTCGCCATCAATGCTTTGAAATCCATCGTCTCTGGTGCAACCTTCTGCACCAGGTCGTGAACTGTCAGCACCGCGCGCGTCTTTAATCCAACAAGGGGAAGAAGACCTGTTCCAGCCCAGAAAGCATCAAGATTGTCCCGGCGCGACATCAGTCCTGCCCGTGTTGCCAGCCAAAGATTGTTCGGCAGCCGCTGTCCCACAGCCGAATCGTCGATCCGGATCGACCATCGACGAGAGATAGGTGGCAGCTCCGGTGGTTTCGGCGAATACAGGAAGAATTGAGCTGTGGGCAGTATTCGATCGAGCTCTTTGCATAGCTCCCAAACGTATCGGCCAATACCCTTGCGATTGGGACCGAGCCTCCGCCCATCGACACCTATACGCACCGGTCGCGTAAACTCCTTCTGCCGCGTTTTCGCAAGCCTTACACTCATTGCGAAGTCAAAGGTTCAAGGGTCAGGGCTGAATCTCAGTTTTTGATTCTGCTGTCTCGAGATCGCCGCTCCGCGCCAAGGATATTTCCCCTTTCTCCTGGTACGAGAAGTAGTATCGCGAATACTCTCGATGGTCAGGGTGAGTTATGTCCACCCGATTGAGAACGGCGCCCAGGACGTTGGCTCCAGCAAGAGAAAGTCTCTCCGAAGCGCGCAGTACACTTTGCTTTGGAGTTTGAGCCCCAGCGACCAGCACCACGCCATCTGTCATTGTCGCAATGCCCACAGTATCGCTCGCGTACATCAACGGCGCCGCGTCGATCAGAATGTAGTGATATTTTTTTGAAAGTGACCTAAGGACATCAAACATTTTCTGCGACGTGAGCAGTTCGGCAGGATTGGGTGCCGGAGATCCTGCTGGCAGCAGATATAGCTTTCGATTTTCTATGAAACGGACGGCGTCCTTGGGCGCCAACTGTCCAACTAACACCTCGCTCAGGCCAACGGTGTTGTCGGTGTCCAGGCTTTCGTGACACTTCGCTCGCCGCAGGTCGGCATCGATCAACAGCGTCCTCGCTCCGGTCTGGGCGAATGCCAGAGCCGTGTGATAGGCGGTCCAGGTTTTACCTTCACCTTCGATCGCACTGGTCACCAGAATCTTCCTTGGCGGTGCACCGGCTCGGGAAAACATAAGCGCGGTTCGAATCGATCGATACACTTCTCCCTTGCCAGGCTGATGAACAAAATTTTGAGCCGATCCCTCTATGCGGCCGTACCCAAACAGCATCCTTCGCAGCCCAGACAAAAGTTTGTGATTTCCACTAACCACGTCAAGCATCGCAAAATCAGGGGCTACAGCCAGGGTCGGTAGATGCAGATAATTTTCGACTTCTTCGCTTGTCTTCAGACGGTTATCAAGCTGATCCAGAATGAAAGCCAGGATGAGTCCGCACATCAGCGCCAGCAGCCCACTGATCGCCAAATCCCGCTTTTTCTTCGGGCTGGAAGGTATCGACGGTGGAATCGCGCGATCCACGACGCTGATATTTGTCACCGGCGCCTGCTCACCCACCTGGATCTGCTCCATGCGCGAGAGAACATTCTTGTATAGTTCCCGGTTAGCCTCGACTTCGCGCGCCAGCACCGCGTCCTGCAACGACGCATCGTTAAGTGCCAGATCCCGTTCCTTTTCCGCATCGATCTCTTTCCGCAACTCTTGTTCCTGATCGTTGGCGGAGGTGTAGTCACGCTGCACCGCTTTGGCAACGCCCTCTGTTTCCTTGTCCAGGGTGCGCTGTGCTTCAAATAGCTCAGCTTTCAGCTCTGCCAGCTTCGGGTATTGTGGATTGAACGCAGTCGACATGTTCGCGTATTCGGCCTGGAGGTGCCGCACTTGCGGCTTCAAGGCTGTGATCGCGGGATTGGTCACTACCTGTGGCAAAGAGTCGTAGTCGCCGGCCCGAACATCCTGCATTTGCGCTTCAGCAGTAATTCTCTTCGTTTGGGCTTCGGTCAGTGCCTTGGTCAGATCCTCCATTCGGTTCTGAGCAACCTTGTTGGTGTCCTCCACGTCGAAGGCGACGATGCCTTTCTCGTGGCGATAAGTATTGAGCGCCGCTTCTGACTGCTCGACTCGCTTCTTGATATCGACCAGTTGTTCCTCGAGAAAATCGACCGCGGCGCGCTGAGACTCGCTGTGTAGAACGAGACCTTCATTAACGTAATGTTTGACGTGAGCGTTGGTTATCGTTGCCGCCAGTTGAGGATCTGGCGCAGTGAACGAAACCAGCACCAGGCGGGTGCCGACCTTTGGCTCAACCGAGAGACCCTTCAAGTAAGCGTCGATCAAGTCTGCGCTTACGCCGTCTACCTCGGAATTTGTTGCCGATACCGGAGAAAATAAACTGAAATAACGACCGATGCGCGAGCTTAGTTGCACCCATAGTTGCACCAGGTAGGTGGAGGGCTGGCGCGAAGCGAAGAGCGACGTGTTCTCCAGCTTTAGATCGCGAATCACGCTGGCGGCGAGATCGCGACTCCTGATGAGGTCATACTGAGTCTTGTAGTAGTCGTGATCTTCAGTACTTCCACCTTCACTAATCAGTTCCCTGACGTCCAACACTTGAGCCGGTTCCGGCTCAATCAGCAGAGTGCTGCTGGCCGTATAGGTTGGTTTGGTTAGAAAAATCACGATCGCCGTCAGGAAGAGCGCAATCGTTAACAGTGTGAGGATCAGCCTTCGCGACCGTCTGACTACGCTCCAGCAATCCGCGAGTCCTATGCCCTCGCTCATCGCGATGGACACCGTCTTTTTCGGTATTGGCGGTAGTGCCGGAATCGTCGGCGGGTCGTACGCCACTGGGGTTCCGTTGGTTGGAATATCCGACATCAGTTTTACCTGGGCTGTCGAGTTTTAGCCTTTGGGCCCGGCCGCATTTGATATTGCGACTGTTAGGGAACAGGAAAGGCGAACCCGGAGCCGAAATGTTGGAAGAGTTCGAAGACTGTGTAGGGAACTGCTCCGATAACGGATCGTTCTACGACCACTACGTCTCCGGACTGAACTGGGATATCCTTGTCTTCGCCCTCTGCGAGGTGGTTGAGGCTGACCTCGGTTACGGTCTGTCGTCCGTCGGTTCCAGTTCGCAGTAGCTCTGCCGTCCAGCTAAACGTTGCTCCTCCTGCCGCCGATATCGCTCCCAATATTGTCATGCCGGGTGTGATGTTGAAGGCTCCAGGGGTTTGCACCCATCCCTGGACCATCACCTGGCCCGCAATAGGGACGATCACCACATCGCCCGGACGGACAGGGAAATCGAGGCACGCCTGAGCTCCCGGCTTTGCAAGGTCCAATTCGATCCAACTGCGACCCTTTAAGTCTGTGTCAGTAGGCGTTTGGCCAGCACCTTGCGTAGACACTTTGAGATAGGGGCTGGCATGGATTTGATTCCCTGAACCCAACGCCGAATTGTCGTTAGCAGTTGCGCCGTCTTGCGTCGGTTCATTGGCAGCAGCTGAGCCACTCATCTGCCCACTATTCAAAGACCCATGGTCGTATTTCGGCGGGACGAAGATAACTTTCTGGGCAGCATTCGCAGTCATTCCGCCCGCTAAGCCAATCACATTGATGATCGACTCACTCGGGTTTGCGAGGTCGTACATTCCCGGCTTCTGAACGGCCCCCACCACGGCGACGTCGCGTGCCTGATAGCGTTCCACGAACAGCTCGACGCGCGGGAATTTCATATAGACCGCAAGTCGCTGCGCGATCGCGGCTCTCAAATCGTTCTCATTCATCCCCGCGACTTCCATCGTCCCGATCAACGGCAGCGCTATGGTCCCGTCAGGAGCTACGCGAGTCTCCTGCTTCTGAATTTCGTCAACCTCTGGAACCGAAACCAGGATTACGTCTCCCGGGCCCACCGGAAAGTCAGCGGGAGTAGTGGAATCTCTTTCACGCCAGAGTTCGACCAGTTGCGGTGATTCGCAGGGCCCGCGCTCTTCTCGAGCAGTTGCCGGCGAAGGGCTCGTGGCTCCTTCGTTGGATGATGCACAACCACTTAGACACCCGGACAAAAGGCAAAAGGCTATCGGCAAGCAAAATCCGCTTCGATGACGCCAAAGCATTTGAATGATGTGCCTCACTTCAGAATGCCCGGATGCTCCAGCAGCCGCCGTTGACCGTTGTCATTCTTATGAACTGACCTGTTTCACGGCTCAGAGTCGTCCGAAAATATGGTCTAAAAGTTCCGGGCACGCGTCCGCCATCCCAGTCTGCGACCGGACCAAAAAAAGAAAAGGCTAAACGCTCCCCAAGGGAGAAGGCTAGGCGCTTTTCAAAAGAGAACAGCTAACCGCTCTTTGAATGGGTCTAGAAATCGAGAAGAACCGTTTAACCACGTCTAGACACATCTTCAACCCGCCCACCACGGTTCACCGGCGTCAAACACCGCGCTTTGCCACGGCACCTATTACGAAGCGCGCTATTCGAATCCGCCGATATAAATCCAAATGGTCGGCGATAAGTCTCGCCGACCACTCACGCAACTGTCATGCCCACAAATCTTCGTCGCATCTGCCAAACGCGATTGGGGTGCCCGGTCGGAACTGTGTAGAAAGTTTTCGATTGGAGTTTTCTCGAATAAGTACTTAATCGGACCGCGAGCCAGAGTCAGAGACAGCGGTTGGACAAGCTTATTTGTTTTACGCAAAGCGGAATTTCATCTGCGCTAAGTTTGGGCAGATGCCTGCTTATCTGGTCCGCAGCTGATGAAAACTTTCTCTGCGGTAAATAATACTCTCGCTCCTGGATATAGCAAGTTACCCCCGTGTTAATAGTCACTTACTAATGGCCGATATACTACATTGGAACTTCCAGGGAGATGCTGTTGACAGTTTCCCAAATAGCATCGAGATCATTCCGCCAGTGTCATTCAACGGATTCGAACACGCGTCCGCCATCCCAGTCCAAGACCAGAGCGAAAAGAATAGGCTAAACGCCTTCGAATCGGTCTAATCGTGTCGAGACACATCCGCGTAAACCGACCGACCACGGTTCACCGGCGTCAAACATCGCGCCACGCAATGCAATTCGAAACCTCGCGCGCTTCGTAGTGGCTCTTTATTACGAAGCGCTCTCGCGAATGCGCCGACGTCAATCAGGAAGCCGGCGGCATGTTCCCCTTAGTGAGCATTCCCATCTTCCGGAAATGCCACGAAGGTTTCGCGACTAACGCGCAACCTTTCCGACGAAGAGTACACAGTCGTTCCTTCTTTATGGCAACGATCATTCATCGAGCTGGCGCGGTCAGGAATTCATCGATATCTAAACGAGTTGATCCTACTTTGGCCAAGAATTAATAGCTTGCTACAATCAGGCAGATCAAAACTGTATGGGAAAATCGTTCGGCCGAGTGACGAAAGCTTCTAAAACCGGGCGCGAAAAGATCTTAATTCACATGCACTCAGTTGCGCCTGCGCTGCTTTCCGGCAGATCCTTGCATCGGACGATCGTCCGGCCCGACGGGAATTGAAATTCGAAGAGTGAATGATGCGGAAGCTCCAACCTGCAGTGAAAGATTCCGCCAGCACGCGACATGGGAATTATGCATACGCAGCGATCGCAGCTATCTTCACACTTTTGCAGCTACTGGCCGTGATTTGGGCCCCCGTCAGTGTTTCATTGGCCCCCGGCTCTGATACGTGGGAGTACCAGGAACTAGCGGCTGGTATTCGTCACGGATGCGGTTTCGCCCGCTACATCGACGGCGCTTGCGCGCAGCCGGAAATATTGCGCACGCCCGGCTACCCAATTTTTTTGGCTTTATTCCCGAATTGGCGCATGCCGCTTGTAGTGCAGGCTCTCCTTTGTGGCCTGATCTGCCTGCTAGCAGGAATTTGGGTTGGCCGACGATGGGGATTTCGCGTAGGAGTTGCAGCTCAACTTTTGATATTCGCCAATATCCCATCGTTTGTTTTGAGCGCGATGCTGCTGTCTGAAACCCTTTTTCAGACCGTTCTTTTCCTGGCCGTATTGACGCCACTGATCCAGCTTACCCGAGCGCGAGATAGATCTTCGATTCTCACCTGCGCAGCGATTTCCGGAGTTCTGATCGGATGTCTCAGCCTCATACGCCCCGTGGCTATTTTCGTGGCCATGATGGGGTTCATGCCCTTTCTATCGTTTGATTCAATTTCTGGCAGGCAAAAGGTCGCGGCAATTCTTCTTTCAGTTGGAATACCGCTTGCGATGCTATTGGGATGGTCGTGGCGAAATTACTCACTCAAGGGATACTTCGGCATCTCCACCGTGAGCGCCTTGAATCTTTACCTCTATCGAGCCGGCGGCGTGTTAGCTCTCGACACCGGACGACCACTGCCTCAGGTTCAGGATGAGTTGATAAATGACATCGGAGCGTCGAACCTGAGATTGTATGAGAACGATGTGACGCCACCTCTTGTGACAGAAATGAATCGTCGAGCCATACAGATCCTCGCCAGCCATCCGTGGGAAACCGCAGTAGTGACAGTTCAAGGGTTCGTGTGGCTCCTCATTGCCCCATCGCGTACGCTGCTGGCAAATCTTCTCGCTACGCAGGGAGGCTCCAAAGAACTTGGGCCAGGATCAGGACGTGTGACACTTTCCAGACTGACAAGACTCCTCGACGAGGTGGCGCAGTCGAAGCTCCTGACAGCGTTGATTGCCTTTCAATTCCTCGTTGTAGCCGTGGTGTGGACAGGAGTGTTGCTCGCCATTCTCAAGGTCCGCAATTCGTCTGCGGAGTTTCGTGCGTGGATCATTTACCTGCTCGCAGTGGCGGTACTGCTGCTGGTCGCGGCGAGCGGCGCCGAGGCCGCGGTCCGATTTCGGTCCGTGACGATGCCTCTGTTGGCTATAGCGGCCGCGATGGGATACTTCGCGTCCGAGTCCCAAGTTATTCGCGAAAATCGTAGAGAAGGAAGTCTGGCGACCGAATTACTCGCACCTGGCCATGGGGACTGGTAACAACCCGAGCAAAGAGTAACATTTGAACAAGGCGCGAGTTTGACCCTATCTGGTTTCAGGAACGTGAAATCAAAGGTATCGACAATAATTCCGGCATTCAACGCTGAACGCACGATCGCTGAGACAGTGGACAGCGCTTTGATGCAGAACTTTGAGGGACACGAGATCGTTGTTGTCAACGACGGTTCCACCGACTCTACTTCGGCTATTCTCTCGCGCTATAGCGACAAAATTCGTGTCGTTAACCAGGAGAATAAAGGCGTAGCGGCAGCCAGAAATACCGGTCTTGCTCATTCTTCTGGCGAGTACGTGGCTTTTCTCGATTCCGACGACCTATGGCTGCCCGGTAAGCTCGAAATCATGACGGCGGCACTGGAACGGAACGAAACCGCCAGCCTGGCTTTCAGCGACTATGGCTCCATCGACGAAGTTGGTAGTGAGTATAGTAGCTCGGCCTTTGGCGATCCCGCTGCGATGCTACCTTTGTTGAAAGAGCAACCGTTCCCATTTTGTTTTTTCAACGCTTCCGTCATTACCAGCACATGGCTGGTTCGGCGACGGAGCCTCGAGCAAAGTGGAGGATTTTGTGAAGCCTTCAAAGCTCAGGGGTACGAAGATTCGTGGATGCTTTTACTGCTGCGCGATTTGGGTGAATTCATTTACGTGCCCCACAAATTGACGCTCTATCGTGTTCCATTGAAGCCTTCGTTTGTGGCAGCTGACAAATATCTTTCCGGCGCCCGAACTTTTTCAAGATTGACCAGGGCGCGATACGGGCGTCGGGGTCAGGCATTGATCCGACACACCAAAGACCATCACTGTCGGGAGGTTCTTTCGAAGATTGCGTATCAGATCGATCAAGGCGACCTGGTGGGCGTGGTGCGCAGCATCCTGTGCATAGCGAAGCTGCAACCCAGCTATTTTCTGAACTCCGCGTTCAGTGGGCGACTTTTCCTTCCGCAAAACTTGAGGCGCGCTCGAAAATTCGGCGCCCTTCTGATTCGCGATCGCAGCCAGGCATGAACCGATAGAGGTCGGTAATGGGCGCAAGTGTCTCAACGATAATAGCCGCCTACAATGCCGAGCGGACTATTCGAGAAACGCTCGAGAGTGCGTTGTCTCAGCAATACGACAATCATGAGATCGTGGTGGTCAACGACGGTTCCACTGACTCGACTTCTGAAATTCTCGGTTCTTTCGGCGAGCGTATTCGCATTGTAACTCAGGCTAACCGCGGACCCGCCATAGCACGTAATGTCGGCGTCGCTCATTCGTCCGGGAAGTACATTGCCTTTCTCGACGCGGATGACCAATGGCTCCCCGGAAAACTGGAAACGATGGTCGCCGCGATTGAGCGAAACCCTCTGGCAAGCGTGGCCTTTAGCGAATTCGGCTTCGTTGATGAAAACGGGACTGAGTATAAGAAGTCGTCCATCGGCGCATTGCCATCGCTCGAACAAATCCTGAAGGAACGCCCTTTCGCCGGTATTTCGATGAGCGAAGGGATAATGACCAGCACTTGGGTGCTTCCGCGCGCCAGCTTTAATCTCGCTGGCGGCTTCTCCGAGAAATTCGGCCCCAAAGCCTGTGAAGACAATTGGCTGCTGGTACTGTTAAGAGACCTGGGTGAGTTTGTCTATGTTCCGGAAAAGCTGACTCTCTATCGCGTTGGGCAGCATTCCGCTGATATGGCCGACAAGTATGGTCCTGGAATCGCCGTGTTTGTCGCCTTGGCCAAAAAGCGGTACGGGTCGGAAGCTAAAAGATTGGTACGAGCTGCCGAGAATCTGAGATGCCGATGGCTGCTTACCAAGATAGCTCATCAGATCGATCGCGGCGAGCGGCTGGGCGCTCTAGATAGTCTCATGCAGATCGCCAGCCTTCGGCCCGGATATTTTTTAAGCCGGGAATTCACCGATCGTATGCGCCTTCCTCAGAATACGCGACGTATCAGAGAGTTGATGATCGCTCGGACCCGCCGGCAGTCTACCTGGTAAGTCATGTCAGCAGACCCGCATTCCGCGAAGACATCCATCGCAATTCCGGCGATTGCTACTGTCCCGCGCGATGGTCCTAACATCAAGCAAGCGCTCCGCAAGAGCAGGTATTTCCGCTACATGCTCGCTGCGAAGAGGTCCTATCAGCGAGGGATCCGATTATCTGCGAGCCGCTATCTTCTGACCTCTTCGATCCTTAAGACCGCGCCTCATCCTGTCTGTCGAGACGCAGACGGCGCAGAACTGGAGATTCATATCCTGTGCTATTGGCGAGATTACCTTCAGGCTGTTTGGGCGCTCAAAACGTTCTACCGATTCGCGAGAGTCGACAGTCCGTTGGTAGTTCACATTGACGGCTTTATTACTCGGCGAATGAGAAGAGTGTTCACCCATCATTTCCCCGGCGCCAGGATTGTCGGGCAGGATGAATCGGATAAGATTGCGGCACCGCTCCTTGCAAAACGAGGGCTCATCCGGACTTTGTCGGAACGAACTCGGAATGTTTTTGTGAGAAAGATGCTGGATTTCAATTTGCTGGCGCGTGGACGCAAGATACTTGTCCTCGACAGCGACATTCTGTTCTTCGGGCGCCCGACAGATCTGTTGGATGCTACGCTCGAAGGTAGCGATGCTCTGTTCATGCGGGATTGCTCCTATTCCTACACAGCACCCTTGGGCGTAATCGAACGCATCGTTGGAACCCCTGTGATTCCGTATTTAAATGCGGGCCTGGGGATTTTGAATCCAGCGGCATTGGATCTGGAAACCATCGAGGACTGCCTCCAACACTCTGAAGTGGTTGAGGGCGATCCAACCTTCCTCGAACAGACCTTGTATGCCGTTGGTTTGCGCAGATCGCGGGTCTCGCATCTCCCACCGTCCTACCTGCTTTCGATGGACTCTGGTCAAGGGTTTGGTGGACTTCTGGCGCGTCACTACGCGGGAGACAGCAGGGAGCTGATGACGACCGAAGGTATGACCCATCTGATTGGTCAAGGTTTTCTCGCCGGCTGACAGCGTTCCGCAACTCAAAAAATTCTACCGGGATATCGTAAGCTTGACTTACGAGTAATGTATATAGAATTTACTCCCAGTAGCTATTCATGATCGCGGGCAACTGGAACTGAATTGCCTATTTGATATGTTTTTGTACTAATAAGTAGATATATACTACTACTAATATAATTTTTCTACAAACTAGTAAGTTCGTTTAAACGATTTTAGTTATTTTGAAGCGAAACATGCCGGGGTCTGGCGGCGCTAAGTAACGCTTTTCCAGAGGATTGACGTTCAGCTGCACCCAAATGAAGGTTCCGCAGGACCTATAATCCGTTAGTGTGGTGAACTGATTTCCGGAAACAAAATGGATCTGATTCGAAAATTGCATCTGAAGGCTCGCGAGGCTGCGCGCGGGCAGTCGATGGCTGAGTATGCGCTGATTCTCGCAGCAGTGGCCGTGATCGTCTATGTCGGCTACCAGGTGATGGGCACGACGATCAGCAGTCTGCTGTCGACTGTGGACAGCAAATTCTAGTCGTACGCCGGCATGATGGAGCGTCTGGCCGCGCGTCGGTTCAGACAGAAATCGGAAAGGTGGGATCTGAAGAACCAGATATGAACGAGACAAAATTTGCCACCGAAACTGTGGACGCGGGACGACTGGTCCGCGACCTGCTCGACGCCTTGAATTCGCTAAAGACCGCATCGCCGCCCGATTGCCCGGCGCCTCCGGGCGATGTGACCTGCCCGGACTCATTTATTGACGAAGGAGAACCATCACTGATGTCGGCGTTCAAACGCAGTGAGAAGTCAAAGGCTCCCGACGATCAAAGCGAAGGTCGATCGGAACGGCTCAAACTGGTGGCAGAACTTCGCAACGACCATGAACTTATCGAGCGCCTGCAGGTGACCGCCGAGGAGCTCGACACGCTGTCGCGCGTTTCTCTGTTCGGCACTTTGACTGGCAAGCGGGACTTGCTGTTCGTGTTGCGCCAGATTCGCGAGGCAAACGAAACCGAGGCGCCGGAAGCGGCCGTTCCAGCCGAGGGACTGCAGGTCCTCTATCAGAAAATCGAACCGTCAATACCGGCAGTCAGCGAGAGGACCGAGCACATTCGGCGCGAGGCTTTGGCTAAACTGGCCGAGACCGATTCAGTCGCGGCGGCCGGCCGGCAGCGCGGGGTTTTTTCTTCCCTCAAGACGATGCTGAATCGGCGGCGCAATCAGCAGCCGCAGTGAGCGCCGACCCGCCTTACAGTCAGTAGTTAAATAATCGCTACTAGTTGTAGGATTTGAATCCTCGCTTCGCTCGCCGCTTGCCCCACCAGAAGCGTTACGGTTCCGCCGGGAATGGCGATTCTGCTACAAAATGTAGCTGCCACGCCACAGAATCGCCGTTCTAGCTGGAGATCGCCGGAAATTCGCCGCCTCCGACCCAGCCGGGAAGAGTCCAGCCGCTCGACGGCAAAAGAAATCGATTGCACATGAAAGCGACACAAGGCGAGATATCGCCTACGTGTAGCTCTTATAACATATACAGTAGGTCATAAGATACTACAAATTGTAGTATGGCACGTGCGATGCTTACTCTTCAGTGCGCGTCAGGCGTCAGTTTACGCTGCTGCCGGCGCGCTCTGAACGTGATGGAGTGACACAGGCTTGCACTAATGTTAGTAGAGCGAGCGACATTGAACGAACGGCAATCATAATAATCGATAACTAAACGGAGGATAAGGTAATGTCAGATCAGTTTCAGCCCAGTATTGCGGTTTCGGCGGTCTTCGAGCAGGTCAAGCCACTACAGGAACAGCTCGCGCAGATAGCGTTCATCCTGGAACCGATGCATCAGCTGTCCGAGCTCGCCAACGTGTTCGAGCCCCTGCGCGAGTTCGAGTTGCAGATCAAGGAACTGGCCAAGGTGCTCGAGCCGATGCACCACTTTCAGAACCAGCTTCGGCAAGTCCTGAAGCAATTCAGTCCGCTCCAGTCGTTGGATCAGGAGCTCAACCAGCTTTCTGCTTCATTCACCGACAGCCTGAACCAGCTCGCGGCAGCGCTCGAACCGGCGGCTACACTGCAGGATCGGCTTACGTATCTGGTTAGCGCATTCGAGCCGGCCAAGACGCTGCGCCAGGAATTCTCGGCGCTTGCGCAGAGTTTCGACCGAAGCGCGGACAATCTGCGTCAGTAAGCCTGGCACTGGAAGAAAAATTCGCAAAGGCGGGGAACACCAGAGGTCATGAACGACACTAAATCAGCCATAGCACCTATCGACACCGAACACCTGGCGAACAAACTGCGCGACGCCATCAACTCGTTCAAGAGGGTAGCGGCGCCGCGCCCTATCGCCTCGCCCGGTGAAGAGCCGCAACAGCACATACCAGTGCCGCGCGTTCTCGCCTGGAAGGAAGAAGAACCGCGCGCGCAATCAGACGAGAGTTATTCGTACGAGTTCGAGCCTGTCGACCGCACCTCTTCAGTCATTTCAACAGTTCGGCCTCTTGGACCAAGGCGGCCGCTGAAGGAGCTGATTAGGCCGGAATCGAATATCGAGGATCGTAAGCCGAAAGACGGCATTCCGGCATTCGAAGACGACGGTGAGGACTGGGATACGCAGGGCAATGAAATCGAGACGCAATCAACCCAAAACGAAATCATCGAGGATTTTCGTGGCGACTATCAAGTGCTGGAACGCCTGCAGGTGACTTCCGAGGAACTCCATGCGCTTTCTCGGGTGTCGATGCTCGGAACCTTGACGACCAAGCAGGACTTGCTGTTCATGCTTCGCCAAATTCGCGAAGCCACGGAAGCCGCCGAGGTCGATGATAACGTCTCTACCGAGCCGGCGTATGCTGAGGACGAGAATGCCGAACTCTCCCGAGACGTTAGCGGGATTGCCGAGGGAATTCGGCGCGCGGCCCACGCGAAATTGGTTGAGCTGGACTCGGCGAATGCCAAGGAAGAACGCAAAAAGTCGGTGGCCCGGCGCCATATCAAAGCGCTCGGTGGCCGCGTCAATACACTTCTGAGTAGGCGAAATTCCTTGTCGCTCAGCTTGCGGACACGGTAGGGCTGCGACCTTGTTATGTCTATGGCCTGGTTCGGCAAACCGAGCGACCGCAAGATACTTCTCATGCGGCGCGATTCCGCTGATAGTATCTCCTGGTCGGGGATAAGCCTTGACAGTCGTCACAACCCGACCGAGGACAACGCGATGATACTGTTTGACCTGGAAAGCATGCTCTCCGGTGGGGGTTCGGAGATAGTTGAAGACTCCGGGCCGTTTGTACCCACGGCAGCGGTATCAACGGTTTTTGAGCAGGTGCGGCCTCTCCAGGAGAGCCTCGCTCAGGTCGGGGCCATCCTGGAACCGATGCACCAGCTTTCCGAGTTGTCGAATTTGTTTGAGCCCTTGCGCGAGTTCGAGCTGAAGATCAAGGAACTGGCCAAAGTGCTCGAGCCGATGCAGAATCTGCAGGACCGGCTTCGACCGGTCCTGCAACAATTTACGCCCCTGAAAGGTCTGGACCAGGAGCTCAATCAGTTTTCGGCGGCGTTCGGCGAGAGTCTAAGCCAACTCGCCGCATCGCTCGAACCTGCGGCGAAGCTTCCGGATCAACTTGCCCAACTCGCTGCCCAATTCAAGCCGGCCGAGACCCTGCTCGAGGAGTTCTCGGCGCTGGCAGAGAGTTTCGGGCGAAGTTCTCGCTGTTCAGCGGCGGCGCGACTGACGTAAACGTCCACATTTATAGTTCCACGTGCAGGCGCATTCCGGGAACGGCGACCGGACCTCGAGCGCGATTATAGCCGGGGTTGTCGATGTATTGGACGTCGACGGCGCCATAGAAACCTGCGTGTACCGGGATAGGAAAATTGTAGTAGCACTCCATGATCTTTTCGGGACCGTATGAGAGCCCGCCGTCGCCGAGAAGGAAGCCGAGCCCGCCATCCGCCAGATACTGCCGATGCCTTTGGGAGATACCATTGCCCACAAATGCGAGACCGAACTTGTCTTCCGGGCGATCCCAAAGACTCCCGCGTAGATCGCCGCCGAACGCGACCGTCTCGTTCACTTCAGTATAGTTGAATGATTCGTGCTCGCCCTCATTCCATCCCGCGCGAACAAAGCCTCTCAGGTAGTCGGTGAATTCCTGCTCGGCGTTGATACCGAATCCATACTTCAGATTGGTCTGCATACGATGGTCGTCGATCTCGGGTACCGGAGTCTTTCCATCCTCAAAGAGATCGATCGCTTCGTGGTAGTCGCCCATGTTGGCGAAGTTGGTGTATGCGAGCAGGCGGACGGTCGTCTCGCGGTCCTTCATTAAGGCTGGACGAACCTCAAGCTCGTAGTTCTCCGAATGCGCGTCCTGCAGGTTCTTTTGCAGAGTCAGTCCGTTGGGGCGCTTGGAGATTAGGGCTTCGGCGAAGCGAATGCCCCACCAGCGATCTTCATAGTCGATGATACCGCCCCAGGTGTAGCCACGCGTGTCGGCGGCGTAGTCGTAGGCGCCGTTGTTGACGACCGTCCAGTTCATGAACTGCGTATGGCTGTCATTCGCGACACTGTTGAGGTCGAAAAAATCCACCATGTCGAACTTGCCGAAGTGGATGTCGAGCCGGCGCTCCGGCAACGTGGTGAGAATCGAGAGCGGCGAGCGCTCGACGGTGACAGTGCCGTCGCCAAGCGCGATCACTTGGCGAAGCCAGACCCTGGCCAGGTAAGGCGCCGCGCTCAAGTTGGGATTTCGAACCGCGTCGAGGTTGGTAAAGCCCGCCAGCCCAAGAGTCTGGCTGAGTCCACTGCCCGCGGCGTTTTCGAAATCGAGCACACCTTCGGTCGAGGGCGACAACTCGAGGCCCGAGTAGAGCGTGGTGACTTCGGAAGCAGCCTGCTCGGAGGCATGCTCGAAGCTGTTAGAGCCGCTGTACTCGGCATGAAAGTGCGGATGCCATTGGAAGATGACGTTGCATTGCGCGGACAGCCACCATGGGACCGCGTCAGAATGCGCGAAGACGGTATCCTGGCCTGTTTCGTAGTTTATCTGCGCTCGTACCGGCGATGAAGCGAGAATCGCGCAAAGCAAGCTGGCTAGAGCCAGCAAGGATATTCTGACGGACAGAGTATGCACGCCAATCTTCCTGGGCGGTTCGGTTCGACACGGTATCACCGGCGGATTGAGCACTACGCTCCAATTTTTCCGAATCCATTTTCATCTTGGAGCAACCCAAGATCAATTTGCGGCCGACTCGGAACGAGCTACGAATCCGAGCGTACGACAGAACCCTGGCGAGTCGCGGCAGGGGCGACCGCGGGCTCAGATGCCGTTCCGAAGATGTGGCGGACGGAGACAAAGAAAACTGGCACGAACGGAATCGCTAGCAGGGTCGATGCGAGCATCCCGCCGAAGACCACTGTGCCAAGCGACTGCTGACTAGCGGCGCCGGCGCCCGTGGCGGTCAGCAGCGGAACCACGCCGAGAATAAACGCGATCGAGGTCATGAGTATCGGGCGAAAGCGACGCCGGGTTGCTTCCACCGCGGCTTCGGCGGTACCCATCCCCTGCTCGGCGAGGTCGCGGGCAAACTCGACGATCAGAATCGCATTTTTGGCCGCCAGCGAAATCATCAGGACCAGTCCTATCTGGGTATAAAGATCAACCGGGAACCGCCGGATGAACAATGCAGTAAGAATTCCTATCAGCGCGGTCGGCACAACCAGTATAACCGCGATAGGATCGGTCCAGCTCTCGTACTGCGCCGCAAGGACAAGGTAGACGAGCGTTATCGACAACGCGAAGATGAAGTAGGCCTGACTGCCAGTCTGCTCTTCCTGGTAAGCAAGCCCAGTCCATTCGTAGCTCATGCCGGTTGGCAGCGTTTCGTCAGCGAATTGACCCATCATGTTCAGGGCCTGTCCGGAGCTGTATTTGGGCATCGGAATTCCGGTCAGGATAGCAGCGGGATAGAGGTTGTAGCGAGTTACCAACTCGGAACCGAGCGTCCGATGCACCGTGATCAGTGCACCCAAGGGCACCATCTGGCCGTCCTTGTTCATGACGTTCAGGTTGCTTATATCGGCGAGCGCACGACGATAGTCAGACTCTGCTTGCACGCGGACCTGGAAGGCCTGATTGAATTTGTTGAACTGATTTACGTAGGTCGAACCCAGATAGGTCTGCAGAGTCTCAGAAACATCGTTGACCGGTACACCTAGCGACTCGGCCATCGTTCGATTGATGTCCAGGTAGATCTGCGGACTGTTGTCGCTGAAGGTGGTGAAGCCCAGGCGCAGAAACCCATCGACGCTCTGTGCCCGGTCAAGCAACACGTGCGTCGCCTTCTGCAATTCACGCAGCCCGTTGCTGGCGCGATCCTCGACTACCATCTGGAAGCCGAACGCCGTTCCGAGGCCAGGAATAGGAGACGGCGGCATCACGTCAAATGACGCTGTTCGAATCGATGCCACCTTTTCCTGAATATTTTTGATGATCCCGGCCTGGGTTAGGCCCGCTGGACGCTTGTTCCAGTCATCATAGATGCAGAACACCGTGACGTAGTTCGATACATTGGCGGAATCGAGGGCCGAGAACCCACCCATCGTAACCCACCCCTTAATCCCGGGACTCTCCTTCAGAATTGCGTTGATTCGATCGGATACCTCTCGCACTCGAGGCTGCGCCGATCCTTCCGGCAGTTCAGCTGAAATAATGCAGTATCCCTGGTCTTCGAGAGGCAGCAGTGAGGTGGGGTAGATCGAGAACGCAAAGCCAACCAGGAATAACACGCTGAAGAATCCCACTACCATCGTAAAAGGACGATGGACCATCCAGCTTACAAGTCCTATGTAGCGTTCCTGAACGGCCGCAAACCCGCGATTGAACTCAGAATAGAACCAGTTGAGCTTGTAGTCCTTCGGCCTGGGTCTTAGATATAGCGCGCACTGCGTGGGCTTCAGCGTAAGCGCATTGGCAGCACTGATAAGTGCGGTCGACGCGATAACGAGCGCGAACTGACGAAACATCTGGCCAGTTATGCCGGGCAGAAACGAAGCCGGTAGGAAAACCGAAGTAAGAACCAGGGTGATACCGAGCACCGGGCCGGTGAGCTCGCCCATGGCCTTGATCGCCGAATCCTTGGGACTCAGTCCTTCTTCTATATAGTGCGAACAGTTCTCGACGATGACGATCGCATCGTCTACCACGATTCCGATAGCCAGGATCAGTGCGAATAGCGTCATCAGGTTGACTGAAAAACCCAGCAACGCCATCGCAGCGAAAGCGCCTATGATTGTCACCGGCACAGTTGTGGCGGGAACCAGCATCGCACGGAAGTTCTGCAGGAATACTATGATGACTATGAGAACCAGGATGCCCGCTTCGCCGAGCGTCATATACACGGCGTGAATGGCCTGGCCTATGAAGACGGTAGTGTCATAGAGCGGAGTGTATTTCAGGCCTTCGGGAAACGTGGTGCTCATCTTCGCCATGAGCCCTCGCACCGCGGTCGCCACCTGCAGCGCATTTGCGCCGGGCAGTGCGTAGATCGCGATGTGGCCCGCCTTCTTGCCACTCAGATTGGAGAAGAGGGTGAACTGCTGCTGGCTCATTTCGATCTTTGCAACGTCTTTAAGCCTGACAATCGCGGCAGTCTCACTAAGCTGGGTGCTGTTTGACGCTTCTCCTACGAGCGTCGGCGAAATCCGGCTCTTGACGATGATGTTCCCAAACTCCTTGGGGTCAGACAGCCGTCCTTGAGTATTGACCGTGAACTGGAAAACCTGGTTCGACGGAACCGGCGGTCCGCCGATCTGGCCTGAGGCGACCTGGCTGTTCTGCGACTGAATCGAGTCCTGCACGTCCAGCACAGTCAGTCCAAAGGTCTTGAGCTTGTCGGGATCGAGCCATATGCGCATGCTATAAGCGCCCGCGCCTATAACCTTGACCTGGCCTACTCCCGGAATGCGGGCGATAGGATTAACCAGGTTGATGGTCGCATAGTTGCTCAGGAAGGTTTCATCGAAGCGGTTGTCATCCGAGTAAAGGCTCTCCATCAACAGGATGTTGGTGGTGACTTCCTTGACGTTCACGCCCTGGTCCTTCACCGGCGTTGGAAGCTGTGAGAGCGCTCCGTTGACGGCGTTCTGAACCAGGGCCAGCGAAATGTCGAGGTCTGTTCCTATCTCGAAGGACACGGTCAGCGTGTAGCTTCCATCGCTGCCGCTGGTGGATTGCATGTAGATGGCGTTCTTGACGCCATTGACCGCTTGTTCGATCGGTACGCCCACAGTCTTGGCGACAGTCTCAGCGCTGGAGCCCGGATAGCTGGTGGTTACCTGAATCGTCGGTGGCACGATCGGCGGATATTGTGAAACCGGTAACGTGTAAAGACACACGATTCCGAGCAGCACGATAACTATCGCGAAGACGTTGGCCAGGACCGGGCGTTCGATGAAAAACTTGGACATCAGTCAGCCTTCGTGGCTACTTGCTGTCAGCCGTCGTCCCGCTGCTGCCGGACTGTGTTTCAGGATTGACTTCTTTGCCCGGAATGGCTTGAAGCAATCCGTCTACTATCACGCGATCCTGAGAATCCAGGCCCTCTTCGATCACGAACTGTTGACCGATCTGATTGCCACTCTTTACGCTTCGCCGCCGAACAATATTCTGACTGTCTACGACCAGAACATATTCGCCCTGCTCGTCGAAGCTCACCGCGGTAGCTGGGATCAGAAGTGCGAGGTGCTTCTGAGGCGCGACCACCCTGACGCGCGCGAACAAGCCGGGAACTATCAGCGACCCCGGATTAGCAAAGGTCCCGCGCAGTTGCAGCGTGCCTGTGGTAGGCGCGACGCTGAGCGAGGCGAAGTCGAGCCAACCCTTGTGCGGATAGCCTTCTTCATCCGAAAGGCCGAAATAGAACGGCACAGTTTGGGTGGATAGCTGGCCTAGAGAAGGTTCTTTCACCCGGCGTCGTATCTTGAGCAGGTCAGTCTCGGCCACGGTGAAATAGACGTACATAGGATCGAGACGGTTGATCTCGGCCAACTGTGTGTTGGCGCCGGCGCCGACCAGGTTGCCGGTATTTATCAGGTGACGTCCCATGCGGCCATCGAAGGGCGCGCGCACTTCGGTGTAACTGAGATTTAATCGGTCGAGATCGACCTGCGCCTGAGCGCTGGAGAGACCTGCCGCCGCAGCCGCATGCTCGTACTGCCAGTGATCCACTTCGGTCTGCGTGGCGGCGCCCTGCTTTTCAAGGTTCTTATAGCGAGCCAGCTCAGTAGTCGAGTGGAATAGCGCGGCCTTTTGCGTCGCGACCTGCGCCACGGCTTGTTGTAACTGATCTTTGTATTGCTGCTGCTGAATCGTGAACAGCAGGTCACCCTTCTTCACCAGCGCTCCATCGATAAAGTGGATCTTGTCCAGGTAACCTGCCACCCGCGCGACCAGCGTCACTGAGTCCACTGCTACCGTGTTGCCGGTGAAATCCAGGTAGTCCGCGACGCTCTCGGTTGAGGGAGTCGCGACCGTGACTGTAGGAGGTGCGAGAGCGGGGCCGCTCTTCTTCGCGCATCCGAAAAATGCGATCGCCGCAGCTATCAATGCGAGGTTGCGCACATAGGTCTTTCGAGGCGTTCGGGTCGTGGTTGGCGTAGTCACTGAGTTCTCACCATTCTGGCGGCCTTACCAACCACCCTTCATCCTTGGGTGAAGGCACTCCGGGCGCCTGTGGCCGTAGGAGTTCCGGCGAAATCAGAGTCCCCCAATTTGTGCGATTCGCCATCGTGGCCCGGACCTCGGCCGGCACAAAATCATTGCCTTCACGAATCTGCCAGCCGCCGCCGAGCGCGCGATATGCCGCGATCAATCCCAACGGAACATCTCCCATCGCAACTGCGAGGTTGTTCTGCTCCTGGAAGAGATTCTGCTCCGCGGTAAGCACGGTGGTGAAATCCAGGATGCCCTGGTTGTATTGGATCATCGCGATGCGCAGAGCCCCTTCGGCCGCGATCTCGCTTTTCTGCAGAAATTCGACGGCCAGGCGCGAGTCCACAAACGCGACGATGCCGTTTTCGACCTCTTGCTGGGCCGTCAGCACTTGGTTCTGATAGGTGATCTGAAGCTCCTGAAATTTCGCATCCTGCACGCGAACGTTGTTGGTGATCTGCCCATAGTTCAGGATGTTCCACTGCACATTAGGACCGACATTCCAGGTCAGACTGCTTCCAGTGAAGACGCTCGCCAGGCTGCCCCCCGATATCGTGGCCGCTACGGTCGAGATACTACCGGTTAAGTTGAAGGCAGGCAGCAAATCGGCCTTGACGAAACCGATCTGCGCGCATTGCGCAGCCGCCTGCAGCTCTGCCTTGCGCAGGTCCGGCCGCCGCAGAAGCAGGTCGGCAGGAATACCAACTGCGACTTTGTCCGGTGCGGTTGGAATTTCCGAAGTGCCCACCAGGTACTGATCCAATGTTCCCGGCGGCATCCCGAGCAACACCGAAACCGCATTCTTGGTTTGCTGTAATTGGATATCCAATTGCGGGATCGATGCCTGGGTGGAATTCAGCACAGCGTCCGCCTGAAAGACATCTCGTTTGGTCGCCGCGCCGCCGCGATATTTTGCCAGCGCGATCTTGTACGCATCCTGCTGCCGCGCGACGTTCTCGTGCGCAATCGCGATCTGCTTTTCGGTTGTACGAATCTGAACGTAATCGCTGGCAACGTCGGCGGTGAGCGTCACGAGTACATCGTCATAGTCGGCGACCGAGGCCAGGAACGAGTCGTCGGCCGTTTCGATCCCGCGGCGTAATTTTCCCCATACGTCCAGCTCCCATCCCGCCTGGGCACCGAATGAATCTGACCAATAAGTATTGCTGAGAAGATGGTACGGCACCGAAATCGGAAGCCGGTTGTAGTCAACCGACGCCCCGACCGACTGCTGCTGAGGAAAAAATTCGCCGATAGCGACGCCAAGTTGCGCACGAGCTTCGAGCACCCGTACGCCGGCAGTCATCAGGGTCAGGTTCTGGTGGTACGCGACATCGATCAGGCGCACCATTACCGGATCATTAAATACCGACCACCAATCCCGATATTCTTCCCGTTTCGTGTCGACCGAAGATTTGCCGCCCTCCATCCAGACCTTGGCGACAGGTGCCGGCGGCGGCTTGTAGTCCGGGCCTATCATGCAGGCACCGGTCAGCGAGCACATGATCAGAAGGATCGGCCGAATCAGGCTCCGAGCAGTACCAGCGACCGGGCGCCTGTGCGGTCGAATCTTAAGCACTCCAGTTATCCATATGGATTCATCAAGGAAGGCGCGTACGATGGGCAAGGACTGTAGCAGCTTCACTGAGGGTTACAAAGAACGAACTCAAGGGCATCGTGACCATCGGTCTGGTTTCGTCTCGCGACCCCGATTCTCCGGCGCCCAATGCGACGCGGACTAGCACCGAATAGCGCTTGAACAGGTTCGACCTACAAACTCTGCTATATAGTGGTATTCCATTTTGACTATCAGAATGTAGTAATATATACTCTTCTTGTTAGGTATGCTTATTCCTTGAGCATCCTCGTGCATTTCTGCTAGCTCAATCCAGCATGCGAAAGCTGGGGGCAGCGTGCATTTTCTTCGCGCTGGCGGTTCTGATTGCGCGGCTCCAGGCGAGCGGCCCATCAACTGGACGGCAGCCAAAGCTTGTTCATAACGATCTTCGAGTTGCCGCTGTCCGACCGCGCAAATCTGTCCCGGCGACGCAAATCGCCCCGCCCGCGTCTCTATCTGCGGCCGCCGCGGAGCCTTCTCGCGCAATTGTGTGACTTCGGCAGGTTGCATTGGCACGCCAGCGTTCGCCGTGCTGGATCCGTCGTTGAGCGGCGCGAACCAACTGGTGTACGCGTCCTTCTTTGGTGGAGATATCAAGGCGATCGCGGTTAACGACGCCAACGGGCAGGCGTATCTCACGGGATCGGTCAGTACCGGTCTGCCGACCACGACTTCCGCGCTTATCCAGACATGCCCGAATGGCTGCGAGAATGCGGCCGATGAAAAGCATAGTGCCGCCTTCCTGAGTGTCATCGATCCGTCGCAATCAGGGTCCGCGGGGCTTGTCTATTCGACGTATCTGGCCGGGGATGAGCTGGGCGACGGTGAGGTCGGCTGGGGGCTTGCGGTTGACTCCGCGGGCAAGGCGTACGTGACAGGCGGGGCGAATGACAACAACTACCCGGTTACGAGCAACGCCTATGACAGTACCTGCCCCGGTCCGAGAGGCACCGGATGCCAATCGACATTTATCAGGGTGATCGATCCCACCAAGTCGGGGACGAGCTCGCTTTTCTACTCGACTTACCTTGGAGGTACCGACGAAGACCTTGGGACTGGAATAGCACTCGACAGTAACGATCACATCTACGTCGCGGGTCTCGCGGAGTCGACCAATTTTCCGACCACGATGGGCGCCTACCAGACTTCATGTCCCGGCGGGACGGCGGGGAATTGCGGATTCTTCGTCTCCAAGTTCGACATCACGCAATCCACGCCCGCCAACCAGTTGGTGTATTCGACATATGTCGGTGGCACGATGAGTGCCCCTGCCGCCGGCCGCGGTCCCTTGGTGTCGATCGCCGTCGATTCGAACGACAATGCGATCGTCGGCGGACCGACCGAGTTTCTCGACTTCCCCACGCCCGATGGACTTCAAACCACCTGTGCGGGCGGATGCGCGCAACCGTCGGAGGTTGTCTTCGAGTTGAACTCCAGCGGGACCGAAATCAACTACGGTTCCTTCGTAACCGGATCGAACGGAACGCTCGGCGCCGGACTCGCGACCGGCGCGAACGGTTGCCTCTATGTATCCGGCACCACGGGCTCGAGCGACCTGCCCGTGAGTTCGAATGCGCTCGAGCCGACGTGCGTCGCATGCCCAGGCGGAGGAGGCACGGGAGAGACCGGCTTCGTGACCGTTCTCAATCCCGCCGCCTCGGGAACAGCTTCGCTCATCTACTCGTCCTACGAGGGAGGCAGCGGACGGCCAAAACGGGCGGGACTCGCCGAGGTGGCCGACGCGCTTGCGGTTGACAGCGCGGGTGGCGGGTACATCACCGGCACCACCAATTCTGTAGATTTCCCGACCAAGAACACGCCTTCCGGGTTGAGTTCATGCCCCGGCAGCGGCTGCATGGGCGCTTCCTACGTCGCGAAGTTCGACCCCACCCAGACCGTTGCTGCGAACTCGCTCATCTACTCGACCTACTACGGAGGTAGTGCTGAAACCGAGGCGCAATCGATCGCGCTCGACAGCTCCAAAGACGCATACATATCGGGCGTGACGGAGGCGACCACCGGGACCCTGCCCTTGGTCAATGCCTACCAGTCGACTTGCCCGACCTGCGCTAACGTCGAACCATCCCAACCACAGGGAACCGATGGATTTGTAGCAGAGCTGAATCCAGCCGGCGACTCGCTGCTCTATTCAACTTACTTCGGGAGTATGGCGGGAGCGTCGTCTCCTACCCACGGCAACGAAACCACTGCGCGCGGGATTGCGGTGGATAGCTCCGGCAACATTTTCATTTCGGGAGAGACCACCGCCGCGGACATACCCACAACCACCTCCGCGTATTCGGCCACTTGTCCGTTAGAGGCGGCAAATGGTGATTGCGATGCGGGATTCCTGGCCGAGCTTAACCCTGGCGCCGATAACCAGCTCGTATATTCCACCTACTTTAGCGGTACCACTAACACCACGCTGGCCACGGACAACAACACCGCCCCGGCGACCGAAGCGGGCAGTGTGGCAGTCGACTCGCATGGCAAGGCGTACATCGAGGGAAGCTCGACCGAAAGCGACTTGCCAACCACTGCAGGGTCGTTGAATCCGGGTCCGTGCGTTGCCCAGCAATGTGCTTTCCTTGCAAAGTTCGACACGACCATGAGCGGTACCAGCTCGCTCATCTATTCGACAATCCTCAACGGCACCACCGGCCTTTCGGAAGGTGGAGAAGGGTCGGTGACGGCGGATAGCAGTGGCGACGCGTACGCGACAGGCGCGACCTTCGCGTCGGACTTCCCGACCAAGAACGCATACCAGGGCACCTGCGGGGATTGCGCCAACAGCCGTGGGATGGCGTTTGTGGTCGAACTCAACCCCGCCGGCAGCGGGCTTCTGTACTCCACTTTTCTTGGTGGAACTTCCGATCTGTTCCTTGGCGCTCCCGCAACCGGAAGCGGGGGATTCAACATAGGACTAACTCCCTCGGGAAATATCCTCGTCGGGGGTATAACGATCTCCCCCGACTTTCCAGTGACTGCGGGCGCCGTTGGCGTCTGCGGCGGCGCCTTCATAACCGAGCTGAATCCCGCGGCGGCGCCGGCCAATCAACTGATCTACTCAACCTGCATCGGTAACCTGGCTGATATCCCGCTGATTGGCACTGCCACCACGGTGGCGTCCGACAGCACGGGTACGAAAATCTACTTCGCGGGAGCTACGGTCGACAACGCGCTGCCCGTTACCTCGAATGCCTACCAGAGCACCTGCAAGGAGTGCGTTAACTTTCAGGCAACTGCACTGTTCGGAGTGTTGGTTCCTCCGGCAAGTTCGCCCGTGCCTACGGCCACGCCGACGATAACGCAGACGCCCGGCCACACCGCAACGGCTACGGCAACGCGCAGTGCAACTGCTACAGCCACCGCAACCGCGACGCGCAGTGCAACTGCTACAGCAACTGCAACCGGGACCCGCAGCGCGACGGCTACCGTCACTGCAACAGCCACTCACAGCGCTACACCTACTAGCACCGTGACCGCGACGCGCAGTTCTACGCCTACTGCAACTGCCACCGCGACGCGCAGCCGTACACCCACTGCCACTGCAACTGTTACGCGCAGCGCTACACCGACTGCCACTGCAACTTCGTCTGCGACTCACACGCCCACTGCCACTCGCACCTCCACGCCTACGGCCAGCGCAACAGGGACGCGGACAGCTACACCTACAGCTAGCGCAACCCGGACTACGGCTCCTACCCTCACTGCTACCGCTACCTCGACCGTGGCGCCGAGCAGAACCGCAACCGTCACTCCGACGATTGCCGTAACGCCGACTATGAGCGCCACACCGACTCCGACACCCGGCGGCCATGTAACCTTGATCGACAAAGGCATCGGCGGCGGTAATGGAACTACTGAAGATCTCGGCGAATTCGGCTACACCCCGTCGGACGACGCGGAGCAGATTGTGTCCTCAGCTACCGTCTCGGTGAGCAAGCCCAAACTTTTCAGCTCAATGACGCTGACCGCCTCGCTCGATGGCGAGCAAATCGGAGCTTCGACGATAGACGCGCCTGAGATAACCTCCACCACGGTCTTCACCTTCTCACCGCCGCTGACGATTCCAGCCGGCGGTGGCGAATCCATCACCTTCGCACTGACCGGCGTGATCGCCAGGAAACAGGCGGCCAGCCTGAGTCTTTTCCAATCAGGTGAAGCTCGCCGGCATCATCGGCGTCGGCAACCACGATGGAGGTTTCGGCGCGACCGGCAACCTGATGTTCGGGCTGAGCCTGTTGGGGCTGGCGATGTTCCCGCTGAGCATCAGGACGCGGCGGCGGACCTCGGTCCTTGTGGCCGCAATGCTGGTGCTGGCGGTCGGCCTGGCGGGACGCAGCGGCGGCTCATCAGGCGGCAGCGGACCTCCGCCTTCCGAATCGTCGACCCAGAAACTCATTGCGCTGGATGTAACCGAGAATGGCAACCCGGTAACAGTCTCCGGTCTGCCGATCGATCCCGGCAAGATTACCAGGAAGTGATTTCTACAAAACAGGGAAGATAGTTTGGTCCGAGAAGGCGGCGACTATTCTGATCGCCAGCTCATTTTGCGATGGCGCCTGAAAACGGCTGCTGCCGTTGGCTGCGAGGCCACCATGCCAGGTCGCCAGTCATCACATAGGTAAGCAACGCAATCAGCATCAGACTCACAGCGACCCACAAACGCCAGTCATGATGCGCATGCTTCCAGTAAGGGCGATGAAAGCCATGATTGACACCGTCGCTATCCGGACCTTCGTAACAGTGATGACCGTGCTTTGTCTTACTCACTAGCTTCCCGGGTTCGCGATTCCGTCTCGAATGTAATGCATGTGCTCGATCAGCTTGTCCTGCATCATCTGCTTAAATTCGACCCCTTGGCGGCCCCGGGGTCGGCCCCAGTGCCCGACCACCAGCGGCTTTACGTTGCGCAGGTTCAGTGGCTCCCTGACCAGCCTATTCCAACCCAATTACTGATTGCCAGAGATCAGATCGTTACGATTTCTCTCCGGCCGCACGAACATCA